>NZ_JBJHAO010000013.1:0-123731 GCF_054051075.1 Blastococcus sp. SYSU DS0617 | reverse complement strand
CCCCCCCCCCCCCCCCCCCCCCCCCCCCCCCCCCCCCCCCCCCCCCCCCCCCCCCCCCCCCCCCCCCCCCCCCCCCCCCCCCCCCCCCCCCCCCCCCCCCCCCCCCCCCCCCCCCCCCCCCCCGGGTCCAGGCCCAGCCGGCCCCGGGACACGGGGCGCTGGAGCCCGACGCTCACCAGCGGCTCGGCGTCGGAGTCGAAGGGCCTCAGCCAGGGCAGCACCTCGATCTCGCCTCCGTCCTCGACGGGTGCGTGCAGGACGCCGTGCAGCGGCGACGCGGAGCGAGGCAGGCCCGGCGCCGGCCGGTAGGGCACGTACACCAGCGGGTGGTCGCTGAAGGCGGTGCCCACCCCGGGCAGATCGGCGACGACGTCGAGACCCGCCGCGGCCAGCTCCGCGGCGGGGCCCAGACCGGAGAGCAGCAACAGGTGTGCCGAGCCCACCGCGCCGGCGCTCAGCACCACCTCGTCCGCACGGACGGGCCCGTCGTCGGTGAGCACGCCCACCGCCCGGCCCCGCTCGACCAGGACCCGGCGCACGACCGTCCCGCCGCGCACGGTGAGCGCCGGCAGGTGCCGCCGGGGGGCGAGGTAGGCCATCGCGGTGTTGATCCGCACCCCGCCGTCGACGTTGAACGGGATGGGCCCGTGCCCCGGTGCGGCGTCGCCGTTCTTGTCCGGTTCGGCGGGGAAGCCGAGCTCGGTGCTCGCCGCCGCGAAGGCGTCGGCCAGCGGCGAGGGGCTCGGCAGCCGGCGCACCGGCACCGGCCCGTCCGCCCCGTGCCCCGGCCGATCACCGAAGTCGGCGTCCGCCTCCGACCTGCGGAAGGCCGGCAGCACCCGGTCGTGCGCCCAGAGCGGGTTCCCGGCGGTGGCCCAGCCGTCGAGGTCGGCGTGCGTGGCCCGGACCCACACCGCCGCGTTCAGCGCACTGGACCCACCGGCGATCCGGCCGCGGGGCACCCGGACGGCCTGGCCCGGGCGCACCTCGGCGGCCAGGTCCCAGTTGGCAGGATGTCCGGGCGCGGTGGCGGCCAGGCTCGCCGGGTCGCGCACCTCCGCGGGCCAGTCCGCGGTCTCCACCGGCACGGGGCCGGCCTCCAGCAGCAGCACCCGGCGGCCGGCGTCGGCGAGCCGGGCAGCCAGCGCGCAGCCGGACGTGCCGGCGCCCACGACGACGACGTCCCACTCCCCCTCAGGGGCGGCCATGTCCACCCTCCGGCAGGTCAGGCACCGTCGAGCCCGAGCGCTCCGGGCAGGTCCAGCCGGCGCACCTTGCCGGTCGAGGTCCGCGGCAGCTCCGCCACCGGGTGCAGGTCCTTCGGGCGCTTGGCGGCACCGAGCCGCTCCCGGGCCCACGTGGTCAGCTCCTCGACGCCGGCGTTCCCCACGTAGGCAGCCACCACGCGCTGCCCCCACTCCGGGTCGGGCACGCCGAAGACCGCGCTCTCGACGACGTCCGGGTGCGCGTCGAGCACGGCCTCGACCTCCGCCGGGTAGACGTTCACGCCGCCGGAGATCACCAGGTCCTCGCGGCGGCCGTCCAGCCACACCACGCCGTCGTCGTCGATGCGGCCGAGGTCGCCGACGGTGACGCGGTCGCCGCGCCAGGCCGCCGCCGTCTTCTCCGGGGCCCGCCAGTACTCGAACCGCGCCCAGGGGGGCACCGCGCACCACAGCTGGCCGCGCTCGTCGGTCTCCAGGCGCCGTCCCGGCCGTGCCCGGCCGACGCTGCCGGGGTGGGCGAGCCAGTCCTCGGGCGAGCAGACGGTGAACTGGGCCTCGGTGGAGCCGTAGAACTCCCAGACGGAGCCCTCGGGGAGCGCCTCGAGCACCGCGCGCTTGAGCGGCTCCGGGCAGGGCGCGCCGGCGTGCACGAGCCGGCGGAAGGACGACCAGTCCACGTCGTCCCGGGCCGTCAGGCGCTGCAGGTGGGTGGGCACGCAGAACGTGGTGGTCGGGCGCAGCTCGCTGATCGCTCCGGCCGCGCGGGTCACGTCGAACGGGCCGGGGAGCAGGACCTCGCCCCCGGCGAGCAGGGTGTGGATCGAGAATCGCAGCGGGGCGCTGTGGTGCAGCGGCGAGAGCACGAGGTGCCGGTCGTGCCGGTCGAAGCCCCAGAGCTCGATCTCCTCGGCGGCCAGGGCTCGTGCGTCGTCGTCCGGGAGCACGCCGGACCACACGCCCTTGCGCCGCCCCGTCGTCCCGGAGGTGTAGTGCATGGGACGCGCCAGCGGCACGTCCGCCAGCTCCGCCTGCTCCGACCCGGAGAGCAGCCGCGCGGGGTCGTCCCCCACGTCCAGACCCGCGTCGGCGTCCTCGGCGAGCGCTGCCCGCTCCGCGGCCGGCAGCCCGGGATCCAGGACGACGGGGACGACGCCGGTGCGCAGCGCACCGAGGACGACGGCCAGCAGCGCCGGCGACGCGGCGGCGGAGACCAGCAGCCGGTCCCCGCGGCGCAGTCCGGCGGCCGCCAGCGCCGCGGCCGCCCGGCGCTGGTCCCGCTCGCTGTCCGCGCTCCGGACCACGGGCACGGTCGCGCTCACGCCGGGCGCACCGTTCCGTCGGGAGCCTGCTCGACCCGTCCCTCGGCGCGCAGCTTGTCCAGGGTCGCCCGCGTCGACTGGGCCGCCGCGAACCAGACCGCCCGCGGCACCTCCGCGTAGATGGTGGCCACGAGCTCGTCGACCGTCGTCGCCCCGCCCTGCAGGGCCGCCAGCACCTGCCCCTCCCGGTAGGCCCGGTGGGCGAGGTAGTACTCGAGGACCGCGCCGGGGTCCTCGGTCAGCTCGGGCCCGTGCCCGCAGTAGAGGGCGCTGGGGCCCAGGTCGCGCACGGTCCGCAGCGACTCCAGGTAGGCGACCACGTCGCCCTCGGGATGGGTCACCACCGACGTGCCGCGGCCCAGCACGTGGTCGCCGACCAGGACGGCGCCGGACTCCAGGCGGAAGGCCAGGTGGTCCGCGCAGTGCCCGGGGGTCGGGACGACGTCGAGCGTGGTGCCGGCCAGCCGCAGCCGGTCCCCACCGGTGAGGACGCGCCCGTCGGGACCGGCGACCTCGCCGCTCCCGGCCATCACCTGCGCGCCGAACCGGGCCGACCACGGCAGCGCCGCCTCGGCGTGGTCGCCGTGGTGGTGGGTGACCAGCACCGCGGCACACCGCGCGCCGCGGGCGGCCAGCGCCGCCTCCACCGCGTCGAGGTGGGCCGGGTCGTCGGGGCCGGGATCGACCAGCACGGCCTGGCCGCTGCCCGGTGCACCCACCAGGTAGCTGTTGGTGCCGTCGAGCGTCATCCCCGACGGGTTGGGCGCGAGGACGCGGGTGACCAGCGGTTCCAGGTCGGCGGTGCGCGGCATGCCGCCGAAGGCCGGGAGCTGCCAGCTGGTGCGCGGATCGACCGGGGCGTTCACGCGAGGCACGCTAGCCCCGCGGTCCCGGCCCCGACCACCCGCGTGCGGCGCACCGGGGCGCGGAGCACTGCGGCCCGCCACCGATCCCCGGGGTGGCGGACCGCAGTCGTCTCCATGCCGGCCCTGTCCATGCCGGCCCTGTCCATGCCGGCCTCAGCCTCCGCAGCCGCCGACGGTGATGCCGCGGGCGTTCAACCAGCGCACCGGGTCGGTCTGCCCGCCGTGCAGGACGCCCCCCGGGTGGGCCTCGAAGTGCAGGTGCGGCCCGGTCGACTGCCCCCGGTTCCCGACCTCGGCGATGACCTCACCCGCCCGCACGCGCTCCCCGGCACGGACGAAGTACTCGTTCACGTGGCCGTACACCGTGACGTAGCCGTCGTCCCCCAGGATGTAGACGGCGTACCCGAACCCGGTGGCCGTGCCCGCACGCTGCACCACGCCGGAGTGGGCGCTGTACACCGGGGTGCCGATCGGGGCGGCGATGTCCACGCCACCGTGGAACGTCCCCCACCGTGCGCCGAAGCAGCTCGACACCCGGCCCGAGGTCGGCTTCACGTAGGCGCCGGACGAGCCCCCGCTGTCGCCAGGGGTGGCGCCGCCGGACGAGCCGCCACCGCCACCGCCGCCTCCGCCGCTGGAGCTGTTGCGGGCGGCCGCGGCAGCGGCAGCTGCCTCGGCCGCGGCCCGCTCCGCCGCCTGCCGCCGCGCGGCCTCCTCGGCCGCCTGCTGCTGCTGCCACTGCTGGTGGGCGTTCCGGGCGCCCTGGAGCTCCAGCAACCGGATGTTGGCGTTCTCGAACTGCTCCTCGTAGACCGCCTTCTGCGCCTCGATCTCGGCGTAGGCCCCCCGTTGGACGGCGACCTGCGCCTCCGCCGACGCCTTCGCCGCCGCCGCGCTCTCCTCGGCGGCCGCCATCTCGTCCCGCGCGGTGCGCGCCTCCGACTCGGCGGTGGCCTGCGCGATGCGCGCGACCTCCATCTCGGCCAGGACGTCCACCTTGTCCGCGGCGACGTAGTCCAGCATCGCGGCGCGCTGGATCAGCTCGGAGGGGCCCTGCGCGTCCAGCAGCACCGCCGTGGTGCTCATCGACGGGCCGGAGATGTAGCTGTCCCGCGAGAAGGAGGCGATCCGTACCTGGGCGGTGGCGACCGCGTCGGCGGCCTGCTGCAGCAGGGCGGCCGCCTCGTCGGCCCTCTCCTGCGCCGCCTGCAGTGCCTGGTTGGCCACCTCGTAGGCGGTGCCGGCCGCCTCGGCCTGGTAGCCCAGGCGTTCGAGCTCGGCCTCGGCCGCGGTCACCAGGCCGGCGATGCGCCCGACCTCGGCGGCCGCGGCATCCTGCTGGGCCTGGGCGTTCCCGAGCTCGCTGTCGGTCGGGTTCGGCGGCGGCGGTGCGGCGAGCGCGGGCACGGCGGTGACCACCAGCGTCGTCCCGGCCAGGACGGCCACCAGACCCGTCCGCAGTGATCGGGCCGGACGGGGCCGCCGGGCGCCGGGGCGCGCGGTCGCCGGACGCGACGGTCGGCGCTGGAACATGACTGGCTCCCGGGGAAGGGGAATGGGGCGTGATGCCCGACGAGAGTCGCAGCGTCACCCCCAGTCACAAAGGCAACACGCGCACCAGTTGACGCGCCGCGCCAAGTTCGCTAGGTGACCGTCTCAGTACGGTCGGTATGTCGACACGATCAGGTCGACGGCCGTTCGAGCTCGTGCGCCAGCGCGTCCAGCTCGGCTCCACCGGCCATGAGCCGGGTGAGCTCGTCCCGGCTGACGTCGGCCTTGTCGAACGACCCCAGGCTCCGGCCCCGGTTCAGCACGAGGAAGCGATCACCCACGGGATGGGCGTGATGAGGGTTGTGGGTGATCAGCACGACGCCGACCCCGCGGTCGCGCGCCTGGGCCACGTAGCGCAGCACGACGCCGGCCTGCTTCACACCCAGCGCCGACGTCGGCTCGTCCAGGATCAGCACCCGGGCACCGAAGTGCACGGCCCGCGCGATCGCCACCGACTGCCGCTCCCCGCCGGAGAGGGTGCCCACCGGCTGATCGGGGTCCCGGATGTCGATGCCCATGGCGGCCAGTTCCCGGCGGGTGACCTCCTTCGCCCGCGCGGCGTCGAACCGCCGGAAGGGCCCGC
The DNA here is from genome assembly GCF_054051075.1 of Blastococcus sp. SYSU DS0617. NCBI lineage: Bacteria > Bacillati > Actinomycetota > Actinomycetes > Geodermatophilales > Geodermatophilaceae > Blastococcus > Blastococcus sp. SYSU DS0617. Next base: position 118,186 of record NZ_JBJHAO010000013.1, on the reverse strand, counting down.
GGCCGCGCGTGGGCTCCGCCCCGAGGAAGAAGTTCCGCCAGATCGCCATCAGCGGGATCATCGCGAGGTCCTGGTAGACCGTCGCGATGCCCGCGTCGAGCGCCTCCCGCGGCGAGCCGAAGTCGGCCGGCCGCCCGTCCAGCAGCAGCTGCCCGCGGTCGGCGCGGTGCACGCCGGCCAGGATCTTGATCAGCGTGGACTTGCCCGCCCCGTTGTCACCGAGCACGCAGGTGACCTCGCCGGCCCGCACGCTCGTGCTGATGCCGTCGAGTGCGATGACCGAGCCGTAGTCCTTGCCGACGTCGCGCAGCTCCAGCAGCGGTGGGGTCCCCGGGGACACGGCGGTCACCGGCGGGGTGGGTGGGGGCGTCATCGCCGGGCCGCCTCGGCGGACCGCCGGACGAGCCGGTTGGCCAGCACCGCCAGCAGCAACATGGCCCCCAGGAAGAAGTAGAACCAGTCGGCGTCCCAGCGCAGGTACGGGATGCCGAGCAGGGTCATGCCGAAGATCAGCGCGCCCAGCGAGGCGCCGATCGCCGAGCCGAAGCCGCCGGTGAGCAGGCAGCCCCCGATGACCGCCGCGACGATGTAGATCAGCTCCTGGCCGGTGCCGGTGTTGGCCTGCACCGAGGTAAGCCGCACCGCCAGCGTCGTCCCGACGAACCAGGCCGCGGTCGCCGTGGTCATGAACAGCGTGATCGTCGTCCGCCGGGCCGGGACGCCGACGTTGCGGGCGGCGACCTCGTCGCCGCCGGTCGCGAAGACCCAGTTGCCGAAGCGCGTGCGCAGCAGCACCCAGGTGGCCAGGGACGTGAACAGCACCCACCAGAGGACGGCGACGCGCACCTCCGCCCCGAGGATCGTCATCCGCGAGGCGAACACCCACTCCGCGCTCCCGTATCCGGGCGCCGAGCGCAGTCCGCCGGCCGACACCGTGCCGGTGAAGAGTTTCGTCAGGCCGAGATTGAGGCCCTGGAGCATCAGGAAGGTGCCCAGCGTGATGATGAAGCTGGGCAGACCGGTCCGGGTCACCAGCCAGCCGTTGAAGAACCCGATCGCGAGGGCCACCAGCAGCGAGACGCCGATGGCCACCCAGATGTTCTGCTCGAACTCGACGGCGACGATCGCGACGGTCAGCGCCGTCGTCCCGGTCATGACGCCGGCCGAGAGGTCGAAGTGACCGCCGATCATGAGCAGCGCGACGGCCACCGCCATGATCCCCAGCGTCGACGCCGGGTCGAGCCAGTTGGCGACGCCGCGGGCGGAGCGGAAGACGTCGGACTGCACGGCGAAGAACGTGAACACCGCGACCGCGCCGACCAGCGCCCCGAGCTCGGGCTTGACCAGCAGCCGGCGCAGCGGCCCGGCGGCGTTCAGCCGCTCGTCGGGCCGCCGCGTCGCCGGCTCGCCCGCCGTCCCGGTCTCCACCGGCGCCCCCGCGGTGCTCAGCGCGTGCCGGCCGAGGCCAGGTCGGCGATCTCGTCGACGTTCGTGGCGTCGACGATCCCGGGGCCGGTGAGCACCGGCTGACCGCCGCCGACGGTGTTGAGGTTCTCGGCGTAGAGCTTGAGCATCACGACCGGCAGGTAGCCCTGCTCGTACTGCTGCTGGTCCACGGCGAAGGCGATCGACCCGTCCTGGATGCCGCTGATGACGTCCTGGTTCAGGTCGAAGGTGGCGATCTGCGCGTCGGAGCCGGCATCCGCGACCGACTGGACCGCCACCGCGGCGACGGCCGAGTTCAGCGTGAGGACGGCGTCGATGGTCTCGTCGCTCTGCAACTGGGAGGTGATCGTCGACTGGGCGCCGGTCAGGTCGTTGATGTCCACCTGCAGCGGCGTGACCTGGCCGCCCAACCCGGCCTCGGCACCGGCGCACCGCTGTTCGTGGCCGATGTTCCCCGCCTCGTGGATGACGCACAGGACGTTGCTCGCGCCCCGGTCGGCCAGCTCGCGACCGGCCCCCTCGCCGGCGATCGTCTCTTCCTGGCCGACGTGGCCGATGGCGCCGAACTCGGTGGACCTGTCCCCGCCCGAGTTGATGGTGACCACCGGGATGCCGGCGTCGACCGCGGCCTCGACCGACTCCTGGATCGCGTCGGGGTTGGCCATCGAGACGACGATGCCGTCCACGTCCTGGTTGACCGCGGCGTCGATGAGCTGCGCCTGGCGCTGCGGGTCGCCGTCGCTCTGGTAGTCGACGTCGATGCCGAGGTCCTCCCCGGCGGCCTCGGCGCCGTTCTGCACGACGTCCCAGAACGCGTCACCGGCCGAGCCGTGCGTGATGACCGAGAAGGACAGGTCCCCGTCCCCGCCGCCGCCGTCCGCCGAACCCCCGCCGCCGGCGTCGTCGCCACCGTCGGTGGTGCACGCCGCCAGCAGCAGCGGAGCGGCCAGCGCGATCGCGAGAAGTCGCCGGGGTGCGGGCATGGGAGTCCTCCTGTGAGCCACGGAGGAGCTGCGCTGCCCTCCGCCGGTGTCCGACGGGACATCATGCCTCCCGCCGGGGCACCGGGCGTGCCCGACCGGTACGACGCACCGGGGAACTGTGCGGTGGTCCTACGCTCGGCGCCGTGGACATTCTGGGCTCGGGCCACGAGCAGGTCGTCTTCTGCAGCGACCAGGCATCCGGCCTGCGGGCCGTCATCGCGATCCACTCGACCGCGCTGGGCCCCGCGCTGGGCGGCACCCGGTTCTACCCGTACGCCGACGAGGACGACGCCGTCGCCGATGCGCTGCGGCTGTCCCGGGCCATGTCGTACAAGAACAGCCTCGCGGGGCTGGACCTGGGCGGCGGCAAGGCGGTGATCATCGGCGATCCCCGCAGGGACAAGACGGAGGCGCTGCTGCGCGCCTACGGCCGGTTCGTCGAGGCCCTCGGCGGGCGGTACCTCACCGCCTGCGACGTCGGCACCTTCAACGCCGACCTCGACGTGGTCGCCCGCGAGACCCGCTTCGCGCACGGGCGTTCGCTGGCCTACGGCGGCTGCGGCGACTCCTCGGTGCTCACCGCCTACGGCGTCTTCCAGGGCATGCGCGCCGCGGCGCTGCACTGCTGGGGGCAGCCGTCGCTCGCCGGCCGCACCGTGGCGGTGGCCGGCGTGGGCAAGGTCGGCTCGGAGCTGGTCGACCTGCTGGTGGCCGACGGTGCCGAGCTCGTCGTCACCGACGTCGACGCCGCCGCGGTGGAGCGCGTCCGCAGCCGGCACCCCCAGGTGCGGACGGTGGCCGACACCGCCGCCCTGGTAGGCACGCCGCACGACGTGTACGCGCCCTGCGCTCTGGGCGGTGCGCTGGACGGGCCCACCGTGGCCGCGCTCCCCGCGCGGATCGTCTGCGGCGGCGCCAACAACCAGCTGGCCGCCCCGGGGATCGCCGACGAGCTGGGTGCCCGCGGGATCCTGTACGCCCCCGACTACCTGGTGAACGCCGGCGGCGTCATCCAGGTCGAGGACGAGCGGCACGGGTTCTCCTTCGAGCGCGCCCGGGCCCGGGCGGCGGGCATCTTCGACGTCGCCCTGCGGGTGTTCCGCGCGGCCGACGCCGACGGCGTCTCCCCGGCCGTCGCGGCCGACCGGCTGGCCGAGGAGCGGATCCGTTCGGTGGGCCGGCTGGCCACGATCCGGCTGCCGCGCTGACGTCGCACGACCCGGGTGCACCCGTCCGGGGAGGGGACGTGCGCCCGCCCGGGATCCGTGTCGTAATGTTGTCCCAGACATAGTCACTCAGCCGGGGTCGCCACGCGGGCCGTCACGCCCACGGGGCCGGACGCCCGCACTCCGTAGCGAGGGGGTCGAGCCGATGGGGCGCGGCCGAGCGAAGGCCAAGCAGACACGCGTGGCCCGTGAGCTCAAGTACAGCTCACCCAACACCGACCTGACCGCGCTGCAGCGGGAGCTGGCCGGTTCGTCGTCGACCTACACCGCGCCCAGCGCGGCCACGGACGACGACGATGACGAGGAAGACGACGAGTACGCCGACCGCTGGGCGGACGACGACTCCGGCGACGACTGGGCCGCCAGCCGCTGACGCGGCCGGTTCCCCGTCCGACTCGACAGCACCGCCTCGCCTCCGGGCGAGGCGGTGCTTCGTGCGCTCGGCTCCGCCGGCAGCGGCTGGCGCCTGACGCTCAGCGGTAGGAGCCGACCAGCCGTGCGGCGTCGTCGTCACCCGAGCGCGGCTCGACGCTGCCGGCGACCCAGGCGGGCACGCCCGCCGCGGTGATCTGCGCGACCACGTCGTCGGCGACCTGCGGGGCGACGGCGGCCACCATGCCGACGCCGCAGTTGAAGGCGCGCTCGGACTCCGCGCGCGGCACCCCGTGCTCCTCGAGCAGGTGCACTGCCGGCGGGAGGGCCCACGTGCCCCGGTCCAGCACCGCCTGGAGACCGTCGGGCACCACGCGTGCGGTGTTGCCGGCCAGCCCGCCCCCGGTGATGTGCGCGAAGGCGTGCACGGCGTCCACACCGTGCCGCTCCACCAGCGCCAGGCACTGCAGGGCGTAGATGCGGGTGGGCTCGAGCAGCTCCTCGCCGAGCGGCCGGGACAGGCCGGCCGGGGTGGCGTGCAGGTCCAGCCCCGCCGCGGCCACGACGCGCCGCACCAGCGAGTAGCCGTTGGAGTGGAAGCCGGACGACGCCATCGCGACGACGGCGTCCCCGGCCCGGACCCGCTCCGGGCCCAGGACGGCGTCGGCCTCGACCACGCCGACGGCGGTGGCGGCGAGGTCGTACTCGTCGGCGTCCATCAGGTCGCCGTGCTCGGCCGTCTCCCCGCCCACCAGCGCGGCCCCGGCCAGCGTGCAGCCGGCCGCGATGCCGGTGACGATCGCGGCGATCCGCTCGGGGACGACCTTGCCGCAGGCCACGTAGTCCTGCAGGAACAGCGGCTCGGCGCCGCAGGCCACCAGGTCGTCGACGACCATGGCGACCAGGTCGATGCCGACCGTGTCGTGCCGGTCCAGCTGCCGCGCGAGGGCGATCTTCGTACCGACGCCGTCGGTGGAGGAGGCCAGCAGGGGCCTGCGGTACTTCGCGGTGTCCAGGGCGAACAGCCCGGCGAAGCCGCCCAGGCCGCCCACCACCTCCGGCCGGTTGGTGCGCTCGACCGCGGTCTTCATCAGCGTGACCGCACGCTCGCCCGCGTCGATGTCGACGCCGGAGGCGGCGTAGGTGAACTCGGCGCCGGTCACGGGCGCAGCAGGGCGTCCTCGGCGCCGCCGGGGACCGTGGCGCTGCCGGCCTGCCGGCCGGTCCACCCGGTCATCGCACGGCTCTCGATGCCCTCGAGGACGTGCTTGCCGAGCACCTCGGGCTGCTCCAGCGGGATCGGGTAGTTGCCCGTGAAGCAGGCGGTGCACAGCCGGTTGGCCGGCTGCTCGGTCGCGGCGATCAGACCCTGCTCGGAGACGTAGCCCAGCGAGTCGGCGTTGACCGAGGCACGGACGCCGTCGATGTCCAGGCCGTTGGCCACCAGCTCCGCCGGGCTGGCGAAGTCGATGCCGTAGAAGCACGGCCACTTCACCGGCGGCGAGGCGATCCGTACGTGCACCTCGACGGCGCCCGCCTCGCGCAGCATCCGGACCAGGGCCCGCTGGGTGTTGCCGCGGACGATCGAGTCGTCGACGACGACCAGGCGCTTGCCGCGGATGACGTCGCGGAGCGGGTTGAGCTTGAGCCGGATGCCCAGCTGCCGGATGGTCTGGCTCGGCTGGATGAACGTGCGCCCGACGTAGGAGTTCTTGACCAGGCCCAGGCCGTAGGGGATGCCCGAGGCCTGTGCGTACCCGACCGCCGCCGGGGTGCCGGATTCGGGCACCGGGATGACCAGGTCGGCCTCGACCGGGTGCTCCTTGGCCAGCCGCCGGCCGATCTCGACGCGCGCGGCGTGGACGCCGCGGCCGGAGATCGTGGTGTCGGGACGGGCGAGGTAGACGTACTCGAAGACGCAGCCCTTGGGCTGGGCCGGCGCGAAGTGCTGGCTGCGCAGCCCGTTCTCGTCGATGGCGATGAGCTCGCCGGGCTCGACCTCGCGGACCACGGAGGCGCCGACGATGTCCAGCGCCGCGGTCTCGCTGGCCACGACCCAGCCGCGCTCCAGCCGGCCGAGCACCAGCGGGCGGACGCCCTGCGGGTCGCGGGCGGCGTAGAGGGTGTCCTCGTCCATGAAGGTGAGGCTGAACGCGCCGCGCAGCTGCGGCAGCACCTCCATCGCGGCGGCCTCGACCGAGAGGTCGGGGCGGGCGGCGATGAGCGCGGTGATCAGGTCGGAGTCGTTCGTCGCCACGAACGCACCCGGCACCCCGGCGTCGGCGGCCTTGACGGCCAGCTCGGCGGTGTTGACCAGGTTCCCGTTGTGGCACAGCGCCAGGCCGGTACCGGTCTCGGTGGTGCGGAACGTCGGCTGGGCGTTCTCCCACGTGGAGGCGCCGGTCGTGGAGTAGCGGGTGTGACCGACGGCCTGGTGGCCGCGCAGGCTGCCCAGCGTCGCCTCGTCGAAGACCTGGCTGACCAGCCCGAGGTCCTTGTAGACGACGACGGACGTGCCGTCGGACACCGCGATCCCGGCCGCCTCCTGACCGCGGTGCTGGAGGGCGTACAGACCGAAATAGGTCAGCTTCGCGACCTCTTCGCCCGGGGCCCAGACACCGAAGACGCCACAGGCGTCCTGAGGTCCGGGGGATTGGGGGTCGAGGTCGTGCGTGAGCCGTCCATCACCGCGAGGCACCCCCAGAGACTACCGGCGCGGGACGTGCTGCCCAGACCGAGCGCGGTGGTCCCCGTCACTCCACCGCGTGTCGGCGCAGCTCATCGCCGTGTCGGGGGTCAGCCGACGACGCTCCGCAGCTCCGCGTCGATCGTCGTGTCGTCGCCGTGCCCGGTCCTCACGACCGTGTCGCCGTGCAGGCTGAACAGCTGGGCGCGGATCGAGTTCACGATCGTCGGGTGGTCGCTGAACGAGCGGCCGGTCGCCCCCGGGCCACCGCAGAACAGGGTGTCTCCGGTGAACACCGTGTTCAGGTCACCGGAGTGCAGGCACGTGCTGCCCGGCGAGTGCCCCGGGGTGTGCAGGGCGGTGAGCGTGGTCCCGGCGACGGAGAACCGCGTGCCGGCGACCAGGTCGTGGTCCGGCGCCGCGGCTCTGCTTGCATCCCCGCCGCCACCCCCGAAGGTCATGTCCCAGAGCATCCGGTCGGCGGGGTTGAACCAGATCGGGGCGCCGGTGGCCTCGCGCAGCGCCGGTGCGGCGGTGATGTGGTCGTTGTGCCCGTGGGTGAGCACGATCGCGGTGACCGTCCGGCCGCCGATCGCCTCGACGATGGGGGCGGCGTCGTGCGGTGCGTCGATCACCAGCACCTCGTCGTCGTTCCCGACGAGCCAGACGTTGTTCTCGACGTCGAAGTCCTGGCCGTCCAGGGAGAAGACACCGGGGATGACGAGCTTCTCGATGCGGGCGCTCACAGGACGACCACGCTGCGCAGGACCTCGCCCTTGTGCATCTTCTCGAACGCGGCCTCGACGTCGTCCAGCCCGATCGTCTCGGAGACGAAGGCGTCGAGGTCGAACCGGCCCTGCAGGTACAGGTCGACCAGCATGGGGAAGTCGCGGCTGGGCAGGCAGTCGCCGTACCAGGAGGACTTCACCGACCCGCCCCGGCCGAAGATCTCGATGGCCGGCAGCGTGATCTCCATGTCCGGCGTCGGGACGCCGACCATGACCACGCGGCCGGCGAGGTCGCGGGCGTAGAACGCCTGCTCGAAGACCTTGGGGTGGCCGACGGCGTCGATGGCGACGTCCACACCGAACCCGCCGGTCAGCGCCTTGATGGCCTCGACGGCGTCGGTGTCCTTGGAGTTCACGGTGTGCGTGGCACCGAAGTTCTTCGCCCACTCCAGCTTGGTGTCGGAGATGTCGACCGCGATGATCGTCGTCGCCCCGGCCAGCTTGGCGCCGGCGATCGCGGCGTCCCCGACCCCGCCGCAGCCGAACACCGCGACGCTCTCGCCGCGCTGCACCGCGCCGGTGTTGATGGCCGCGCCGACGCCGGCCATGACGCCGCAGCCGAGCAGCCCGGCGGACGCGGGCGGTGCGGTCGGGTCGACCTTGGTGCACTGGCCGGAGTGGACCAGCGTCTTCTCGGCGAACGCGCCGATGCCGAGGGCCGGGGAGAGCTCCGTGCCGTCGGCCAGCGTCATCTTCTGCGCGGCGTTGTGGGTGTCGAAGCAGTACTTCGGCTCGCCCTTGAGGCAGGCGCGGCACTGCCCGCAGACGGCCCGCCAGTTGAGGACGACGTAGTCACCGACCGCGACGTTGGTGACGCCCTCGCCGACGGCGGCGACGGTGCCGGCGGCCTCGTGGCCCAGCAGGAACGGGTAGTCGTCGTTGATGCCGCCCTCGCGGTAGTGCAGGTCGGTGTGGCAGACACCGCACGCGGCGATGTCGACGACCGCCTCACCCGGCCCCGGATCGGGCACCAGGATCGTCTCGATCGTGACCGGAGCACCCTTGCTGCGGGCGACGACGCCCTTCACCTCGTAGGCCATGCGCCGAGCCTAGGCGGGGAACGCCGGAGCGACCCGGCGGCCCCTCGCCCCCGTCGACGGTCACGAGAGCATTCCGGTCCACCGGTTGAACGCGCCAGCACCGGCACGGCGTCGTACGTTCCTCGAGGCTGTGACTCACACCACGGGCGCAGCCGAGGCGCGTCCGACCGGCCGCGTCGCGTCCCGTCCCCGGAGGTCCCGCCCGTGGCCGTTCCCGCCTTCCTGGCCCGAGAGCGCATCGTCGCCCGGCCAGGCTTCAACCGGTGGCTGATCCCGCCGGCCGCCCTCGCCGTCCACCTGTGCATCGGCCAGGCGTACGCGACCAGCGTCTACAAGACCGCGCTCGTGGAGCACTTCGACGCGAGCCTCACCCAGATCGGGATCATCTTCTCGATCGCCATCGTGATGCTCGGCCTGTCGGCCGCGGTGTTCGGGACGTGGGTGGACACGAACGGCCCGCGGGCCGCGATGTTCACCTCCGCCGTCTTCTGGGTGTCCGGCTTCCTCGTCGGCGCCCTGGGCATCTACACCGAGCAGCTGTGGCTGCTGTACCTCGGCTACGGCTTCCTCGGCGGCATCGGCCTGGGCATCGGCTACATCTCGCCGGTGTCCACGCTGATCAAGTGGTTCCCCGACCGCCCGGGCCTGGCCACCGGCATGGCGATCATGGGCTTCGGCGGCGGCGCCCTCATCGCCTCGCCGCTGTCCCGCCAGCTCATGAACTGGTACGACCCGAGCTACGACGGGACGGCCGGCACCGTGCCCGACGGGATGAGCGTCGCCGGGCTGTTCCTGACCCTGGGCCTGATCTACCTGGTCTTCATGATGTTCGGCGCCTTCATCATCCGGGTCCCCGCCGCGAACTGGCGGCCCGACGGCTTCGACCCGTCCTCGGTCAAGTCCAAGTCACTGGTGACGACGGAGAACGTGTCCGCCAACAACGCGATCCGGACGCCGCAGTTCTGGCTGCTCTGGACGGTGCTCTTCTGCAACGTGACCGCCGGCATCGGCATCCTCGAGCAGGCCGCGCCGATGATCCAGGACTTCTTCCGCGAGGGGGAGACCTCCACGGTCCTCGCCGCCACGGCCGCCGGGTTCGTCGGCCTGCTCTCGCTGTTCAACATGGCTGGCCGGTTCGTGTGGTCCTCGACCTCGGACTACATCGGGCGCAAGCCCATCTACATGGTCTACCTGGGTGTCGGGATCATCCTGTACGTCATCCTGGCGACCCTCGGCAGCACGGCCACCTGGATCTTCGTCCTCACCGCCGCGATCATCATCAGCTTCTACGGCGGCGGGTTCGCGACGGTCCCGGCCTACCTGCGCGACCTGTTCGGCACCTACCAGGTGGGCGCCATCCACGGCCGACTGCTGACCGCCTGGGCCGCTGCCGGCATCGCCGGGCCGCTGATCATCAACGGCGTCCTGGACGCCCGCGGCACCCCGGGTGAGCTGGTCGCCGGGGACTACCGGCCGGCGCTGTTCATCATGGTCGGCCTGCTGGCCATCGGTTTCGTGGCCAACCTGCTGATCAAGCCGGTCGCCGAGAAGTGGTGGGAGCCCAAGCCCACCGACGTCCCCACCGCCGCAGCCGCACCCGAACGGAGCACGGTCCGATGAGCACCCCCGCCTCGACACGGAACGACCCGACCGGGAACGAGCAGCCCACCACCCACACGCCCGTGGGGCTCATCGCCTTCGCCTGGGCGCTGGTGGGCGTCCCGCTGGCGTACGGGCTGTACAACACCGTGAAGGCCGCCAGCGCGCTCTTCGGCTGACGGCCCGCAGCACCCGACGCCCCCCGCCCGCGACGTCCGCGGGCGGGGGCGTCGCGCTACCGGTGGCGGGCCTGGATCCGTGGGTCGGGCAGCGCGGCGGCGACGCAGTGCCCGATCCGGCCCTCCCGGTCGTACATCCACGTGGTGCCGAAGCCGATGCCGTCGGCACCGAGGTGGCCGGCGCTCTCCATGCCGATCCACTCGCCGCGCGGGTCCCGCGTCAGGTACATCGTCACGTCGACGTTGATGAACGCCAGCCCGCCCGTGCCGGAGTTGGCCAGCGGGTTGGTGAAGTCGGCCATCAGCGCGGCGCGGAGCATCGGCGTGAGCGGCTGCCCGGCGACGAACTCGGCCGTCTCCCGCATCCACACCTTGCCCGGCCCGCCGTCGCCCCAGGGGGTGATCCTGCGGACCTCCCACGGCATCGGCCCCCCGGCCGTGCCCTCGATCTGCTCGGGCGGCGGGACGTCCCACGGCTCGGGCGCCCACGGCTCGGCGTCCGGGTGCTCGGAGCGGCGGAGCAGCAGGGCCGAGCCCCGGATGACCTCGACCTCCCCGTCGAGGACGGAGACGTCCAGCACCCGGAGCCGGCGTCCCTCCCGGCCGGGGCGCGTCTCGACGCGCAGCGGCCGCATGGGCACGGCCCGGACCATGTCGACGGTCATGCGGGCCAGCTGCAGCTCGGGGTCCGGCTCGTCGCGCTGCGCGCCCCACGCCACCAGACCGCCGATGTGGTGGCCGTTGACCATCTCGTCCGACCACGGGCTCGCTGCTGTCGCCGTCGGCACCAGCAGGTCCCCGTCGGGCATGAACGACGCCTGCATGACACCTCCGTGCGGAGGGCGGCCGGTCCGCCCGGAGGTCGAGCATGCCCGACGGCCGTCAGGGGCGGCTCAGCGGCCGGAGCGGCAGCAGGTGCGACAGGTCGGCGCGGTTGCCGCTGGCCACGACCTTCCCCTCGGCGACGGCCTCGGCCCAGCCGAGCCGGCCGCTGGCCAGGCGCAGCCAGGTGGCGGCGTCGGTCTCGATCACGTTGGGCGGCGTGCCGCGCGTGTGCCGGGGCCCCTCGATGCACTGGACGGCGACGTGGGGTGGCACCCGCAGCTCCACGGAGCGGCCGGGCACCTGCTGGGCCAGCCAGCGGGTGCTCGTCCTCACCGCGGTGCCCACGACGGCGCGAGGCGGACGCTCGGCCCCGCCGTCGAGCCACGCGCGCACCGGCTCGAGGGCGGCCCGCAGCTCGTCGGCCGGGATGGGGGCGGTGCCGGCCATCAGCTGGTCGGGACGGTGCCCGCCGGGACGGTGAACGTCGTGCCGTGCTCCGGCCCGCCGAACAGAGCGGGGAGGGTGGCGCTCCACGCGGCCCGCAGCTCGGCCAGCGGCAGGTCCAGCAGCCCGTCCAGCACGAGCGCGTCGCCGCCCGTCGTCCCCAGCTCGGTGACCGGGACGCCGGCCCACTCCGCGGCGCGCTTCACGCCGCCGGGATCGGCGGTGGTGACGACGACCCGCGCCGTGGACTCGCTGAACAGTGCGGTGAAGGCGTCGTCGTCCAGGGCGAGCCGGGCTCCGGTGCCGTAGCGGAGCGCGGACTCGGTGAGGGCCTGCGCCAGCCCGCCGTCGGCCAGGTCGTGGGCGGAGCTCACCAGGCCCTCGCCGCCCAGCGCGCCGAGCAGGTCGGCGAGGGCGCGCTCGGCCGCCAGGTCCAATGCCGGGGGCCGGCCGCCGAGGTGCCCGTGCACGACGCTGGCCCAGGCGGAGCCGCCGAACTCGGGCCGGGTCTCGCCGAGCAGCAGGACCGTCTCCCCCTCCGTCCGCCAGCCGGCGGGCACGCGGGTGCGCACGTCCTCGTGCACGCCCAGCACGCCGATGACCGGCGTCGGGTTGATGGCGACGTCGCCGGTCTGGTTGTAGAGGCTCACGTTGCCGCCGGTGACCGGCAGGCCGAGCTCGCGGCAGCCGTCGGCGAGACCGCGGACGGCCTCGGCGAACTGCCACATGACCTCGGGGTTCTCCGGCGAGCCGAAGTTCAGGCAGTTGGTGACCGCCAGCGGCTTCGCACCGGTGGCCGCGACGTTGCGGTAGGCCTCGGCGAGGTTCAGCTGCGCGCCGGCGTAGGGGTCGAGGCGGGCGAAGCGGGCGTTGCCGTCCAGGGAGAGCGCGATGCCGCGGTTGCTCTCCTCGTCGATGCGGACGACGCCGGCGTCCTCGGGCTGGGCGAGCACCGTGTTGCCGCGCACGTAGCGGTCGTACTGCTCGGTGACCCAGCTCTTGTCCGCGCCGTCCGGGCTGCTGACGACGGCCAGCCAGTGCGCCTGGAGCTCGGCCGGCGTGGTGGGCCGGGGCAGCCGGCCGGGGTCGTCGGCCTGCAGGGCGTCGAGGTCGGCCGGGCGGGCCATGGGGCGCTCGTAGACCGGGCCCTCGTGGGCGACGGTGCGCGGCGGGACGTCGACGATGCGCTCGCCGTGCCAGTCGACGGTGAGCCGGTCGCCGTCGGTGACCTCACCGATGACGGCGGCGCGGACGTCCCACTTGCGGCAGACGGCGAGGAACTGCTCGACCTTGCCCGGCTCGACGATCGCGCACATCCGCTCCTGCGACTCGCTCATCAGGATCTCGGCGGGCGTCAGGGTGCTGTCGCGCAGCGGGACGGTGTCGAGGTCGACGTGCATGCCGCCGGTGCCGGCGCTGGCCAGCTCGGAGGTCGCGCAGGACAGGCCCGCGCCGCCGAGGTCCTGGATGCCGGTGACCAGGTTCTGCTGGAACAGCTCGAGGCAGGCCTCGATGAGCAGCTTCTCGGTGAACGGGTCGCCCACCTGGACGGCGGGGCGCTTGGCCGGACCCTCGGCGTCGAAGGTCTCGCTGGCCAGCACGCTGACGCCGCCGATGCCGTCACCGCCGGTGCGCGCGCCGAACAGGATGACCTTGTTGCCGGCGCCCTCGGCCTTGGCCAGGTGCACGTCCTCGTGCTTCATCACGCCGACGCACAGGGCGTTGACCAGCGGGTTGCCGGCGTAGCACTCGTCGAAGAGCAGCTCGCCGCCGATGTTGGGCAGCCCCAGGCAGTTGCCGTAGCCGCCCACGCCGGCGACGACGCCGGGCAGCACGCGGGCGGTGTCGGGAGCGTCGGCGCGGCCGAAGCGGAGGCTGTCCATGACCGCGATCGGGCGGGCGCCCATGGTCAGGATGTCGCGGACGATGCCGCCCACACCCGTGGCCGCGCCCTGGTAGGGCTCGACGTAGCTGGGGTGGTTGTGGCTCTCGACCTTGAAGGTGACCGCGTAGCCCTCGCCCACGTCGACGACGCCGGCGTTCTCGCCGATGCCGACCAGCAGCGCCTCGCTCCTCGGCAGGTCGCCGAACTGCCGCAGGTGCACCTTGGAGCTCTTGTAGGAGCAGTGCTCGCTCCACATGACGCTGTACATGGCGAGCTCGGCCGTGGTGGGCCGGCGGCCGAGGATCTCCGTGATGCGGGCGTACTCGTCGGCCTTGAGGCCGAGCTCGGCCCAGGGCTGCTCGTCGTCCGGGGTGCTCGCCGCGAGCTCGACGGTGTCGAGGCGGTTGGCCAGCCGGCCCGGGCCGGTGTCGAGGTCGGACAGCCCTGCGGTGGCGCTGGCCTGTCCCGCCGTCACGTCCTCGCTCACGCGCTGACAACCGCCTTCAGGATGCTGGTGAAGAAGCCGAGCCCGTCGGTGCTCGGGCCGGTGAGGTCCTCGACCGCGTGCTCGGGGTGCGGCATGAGGCCGACGACCCGGCCGTTCTCGCTGGTCACGCCGGCGATGTCGCGGGAGCTGCCGTTCGGGTTGCCCCCGACGTAGCGGAACACGACCCGGTTCTCCCCCTCGAGGCGGTCGAGGTCGGCGTCGGAGCCCACGTAGCGGCCCTCGCCGTTCTTGACCGGGATGAGGATCTGCTGGCCCTCGCTGTAGTCGACCGTCCACGCCGTGTCGGCGCGCTCGACGCGCAGCAGCTGGTCGCGGTTGCGGAAGTGCAGGTGGCTGTTGCGGGTCAGCGCGCCGGGGAGCAGGCCGGCCTCGCAGAGCACCTGGAAGCCGTTGCAGATGCCGAGCACCGGCAGGCCCTGCTTCGCGGCGGCCACGACGTCCTGCATCAGCGGCGAGCGGGCGGCGATGGCCCCGGCCCGCAGGTAGTCGCCGTAGGAGAAGCCCCCGGGCAGGACGACGGCGTCGACGTCCTTCAGGTCGTGGTCGCCGTGCCACAGCGCGACCGGCTCCCCGCCGGCGAGACGCACCGCGCGGGCGGCGTCGACGTCGTCCAGGGAGCCCGGGAAGGTGATGACACCGATGCGCACGATCAGTCCTTGGGGATGTGGAGCTCGACGTCCTCGATGACCGGGTTGGCCAGCAGCGTCTCGGCGATCTGCTTCAGCTCGGCCTCGTCGGGCGTCCCGTCGACCTCGAGCACGAAGTGCTTGCCCTGGCGGACGCTGCGGACGCTGTCGTGGCCCAGCCGGCCGAGCGCGCCGAGCACCGCCTGCCCCTGGGGGTCGGAGATCTCCGGCTTGAGGACCACGTCGACGACCACCCTGGACACGCCGACGAGGGTACCGGGACGCTCGCCACCGCCCCGGTGACCCTCATCTCCCCCCGCCGCCCGCTGCTCCGACTCGCCCACATCGGCGATCTGGGGCCTTCCCGCGTCTCATGAGCGCGAGATCGGCGATCTCGGGCCTAGCGGAGCGCCCGTCGGATCTCGGCGAGCACCTCGTCGGGGCGACCGAGCACGTCCGCGGACGTGAACCGGAGAACCGTCCACCCCGACGCGACGAGCCGGTTCTGCCGCCGCAGGTCGCGGACGAAGACATCCCGCTCCCGGTGGACGTCGCCGTCGAACTCCACGAGCACCTTCCGCTCGGGCCAGGCCAGATCGGCGCGGGCGATGAGGGCGCCGAGCCCGTCGCGGATCTCGAACTGCAGCTCCGGTGCCGGGATGCCCGCATGGAGGACCAGCCAGCGGACGACCGACTCCATCGGCGACTCCGCTCTGGCGTCCCCTAGAGGCAGCACCTCGCGCGCACGAGCACAACCGCGGCCGGTGGGGCGGCGGGCGAGCTCCTCTCGGAGTTCGTCCCGGCTGGCGATGCCGTTCAGCACCTGGTCCGTGGCCGCCAGGAGAGCCGCCGGTTCGAGGATTGCAGCCAAGTCGCGCCACGTCCTCGCCGGTGACGTCACCGGCAGCGAGCGGCGCCGCCGGACGTCCTCCTCCGCCACGTCAGACCGGTACAGGCGGCGGTCGCCCCTGCTCTCCGCCCGGGATGCGCTGGGGACGGTCAGGTGGACCCGCCGGTCGGCGCGGTCGCGCAGCGGGATCTGCAGCCCCCAGACATCAGCGGCGGACAGGTGGCTGACGACGCTGCCCGGTGGCGCGGTGAGCAGGACGGCGGCGAGGCGGCTCGTCAGCTCCCCGCTCAGCGACGTCGGCAGGTACGTGTCGCGGGACAGCCGGGTGACCTCGGGGTGCCTGAGCTCCTCCAGGCTCAGCCCGGCCTCGCGCACCGCCCTCCGCGTCGTCGGGCCGGTGATCCGCGAACGCGGCCTTCGCTTGGGCACGGGCGCAGCATGGACGGTCGCCGGCCACGGCATGCGCGCCGTCCACAGCGCCAGCGCCCACATCGGCGATGTGGGGCTGAGGAGGCGCCGTTGGGCCCCATATCGCCGATGTGGGCGTCCTTGGGCTCGGGGGGTCAGGCGAACGGGGTGCCGGTCAGGCGCTCGTAGGCGGTCACGTAGCGCTCGCGGGTGGCGGCGACGACGTCGGCGGGCAGCTCCGGCGGCTCGGAGACGCGGTCCCAGCCCGACGAGGTCAGCCAGTCGCGCACGAACTGCTTGTCGTAGGAGGGCTGCGCGCGGCCGGGCGCCCACGTGTCGGCCGGCCAGAACCGGGACGAGTCGGGGGTGAGCACCTCGTCGCCCAGCACGAGCGAGCCGCCGTCGGTGCCGAACTCGAACTTCGTGTCGGCCAGCACGATCCCCGCGTCGCGCGCGATCTCGGCCCCGCGCCAGTACAGCGCCAGCGTGAGGTCGCGCAGCTCCTCGGCGCGCTCGGCACCCACGGCCGCGACGACGGCGGGGAAGTCGATCGGCTCGTCGTGCTCCCCGATCTCCGCCTTGGTCGACGGCGTGAACACCGGCGCGGGCAGCTGCGACCCCTCGACCAGCCCGGCCGGCAGGACGACGTCGCGGATCGAGCCGGTGCGCTCGTACTCCTTGGTGCCGCCTCCGGAGAGGTAGCCGCGGGCCACGCACTCGACGGGCAGCATCTCCAGGCGGCGCACCAGCATCGACCGCCCGGCGACCTCCGCGGGCACGTCCGACGCCGATACCAGGTGGTGCGAGGCCCCGAACCGCGCCAGCACCGGCGCGAGCTGCTCGAACCACCACACCGACAGCTGGGTGAGCACCCGCCCCTTGTCCGGGATCGGCGTCGGCAGCACGAAGTCGTAGGCCGAGATGCGGTCGGAGGCCACCAGCAGCAGCCGGTCGGCGCCCGCGTCGTAGATCTCCCGCACCTTGCCGCGGGCGACGAGCGGGAGGTCGATCACGACAGCGCCGCCAGCCGGTCGAACAGCGGGCCCAGGTTGGCCACGTAGCGCTCCGGCCGGCAGATCTCGTCCAGCCGGGCCTCGTCCAGTGTCACGTCCGAGGCGGCGGCCCGGGCCCGCAGCGTCTCCCGGAACGGCGTGCCGCTGTTCCACGTCTCCATCGCCGCCGTCTGCACCAGCGAGTACGCGTCCTCGCGGGACAGCCCGCCCTCGACCAGCTCCAGCAGCACCGACGAGGTGTAGATCAGCCCGCCGGTGGACTCCAGGTTGGCCCGCATCCGGTCGGCGTCCACGACCAGGTTCTCGACCAGGCCGGCGGTGAGGTCGAGCAGGTAGTCGGTGGTGATCGCGGCGTCGGGCAGGAAGACCCGCTCGGTGGACGAGTGCGAGATGTCGCGCTCGTGCCACAGCGGGATGCCCTCCATCACCGGCACGATCGCCGCCCGCACCACGCGGGCCAGGCCGGCGATGCGCTCGGAGCGGATCGGGTTCTTCTTGTGCGGCATCGCACTCGAGCCCTTCTGGCCCGACCCGAACGCCTCCGACAGCTCCCGCACCTCGGTGCGCTGGCCGTGCCGGACTTCCAGGGCGATCGCCTCGCACACGGTCGAGATCACCGCGAGCGCCGAGACCCACTCGGAGATCGAGTCGCGCAGCACGACCTGGGTCGAGGCGTCGGCCGGCTTCAGCCCGAGTGCCGACGCCACGGCGACCTCGACCGAGGGGTCGATCAGCGAGTAGGTGCCGACGGCGCCGGAGATGGCGACGACGCCGACGCGCTCGCGCGCCGCCCGCAGCCGGTCCCGGGAGCGGGCGGCGGCGAAGGCGAGGTCGGCGACCCGGTGGCCCCAGACGACGGGCTCGGCGTGCACGCCGTGCGTACGGCCCACCCGGATCGTGTTCCGGTGCGCCAGGCCGTGGTCGCGCAGCGCGGCCACCAGCCGGTCGGCCTTGGCCAGCAGGACGTCGGTGGCGTCGGTCAGCTGGACGGCCAGCGCGGTGTCCAGCAGGTCTGACGACGTCATGCCGTGGTGCACGTAGGCCGCGGCCGAGCGGGGCTCGGTGTTGTCCGCCCACGCGGTGAGGAAGGCGATGACGTCGTGCTGCGTCGTCTCCTCGATCTCGGCGACCCGCTCCGGGGTCGGCGGCGGCGCGTTGCGCACCGGCTCGACGACGTCGGCGGGCACCCGGCCCGCGGCGGCGTGCGCCTCCAGCACCAGCGTCTCGACCCGGCACCAGAGCTCGTACTTGTGCTGGTCGCTCCAGACCCGCCCCATCTCGGGGAGCGTGTAGCGCTCGATCATCCGGCCCACCTCGTCGCCCTCAGCACCGGCACAGTCTCCCGCAGCGCGGAGCCGCCGGTGCGCCCGGCTCAGGGATCGAGCGGCGCGTAGGCCTCCGGGTGACGCTCCAGGTGAGCCCGGAACGCGCGTTCGATCGTCTCATCCCACTCCGGCAGCGCCTCGTCGTATCGCCGGCCCGCCTCGACCTCGAGGCGCTCCTCGGCCGCGAGATCGCCCGCCGCCAGCCTGGCCGCCCCCTGCGCGACGGCCTCCACAGCGCGGGCGGCGTCGTCCAGGCCGAGGAGACGGAAGCCGGCCACGACACGTTCCCGCTGGTCCACCTCCAGCCCCTGGACGGCATGGAGCAGTCCCCCGTTCATGGCCATCCCGTGGCACATCAGGACGGCGGCGAGAGCGGCGTCGCCGGGGTGGGTGAACGGGCCGTTCGGATCGCAGGCGCGGTTCCAGATCTCGTCCTCGCTGCTCACAGGACGATCCGCCCCTCGACGGCCGCCAGCGCGATGTCGGTGCGCCAGTGGGCGCCGGCCAGCCGCACGGCCGCCACCCGCTCGTAGGCGGCCTGCCGGGCCGCCGCCAGGTCCCCGCCCACCGCGGTCACCGAGAGCACCCGCCCCCCGGCGGACAGGACGGTGCCGTCGTCGGCGACGGTCGTCCCGGCGTGCAGGACGCCCTCCCCGTCGGCGCCGGTGACGGGGTCACCGGTGCGCGGGGCCTCGGGATAGCCGGAGGAGGCCACCACCACGGTGACCGCCGAGCCCGCCCGCCACTCCAGCGGCGGGTGGCCGGCGAGCGTGCCGGTGGCCGCGGCGTGCAGCAGCCCGGCCAGCGGGGTCGCCAGCAGCGGCAGCACCACCTGCGTCTCGGGGTCGCCGAAGCGGGCGTTGAACTCGACCACCCGGACGCCGCGCGAGGTCAGCGCGAGGCCGGCGTAGAGCAGACCGCTGAACGGCTCACCACGGCGGGCCATCTCGTCCACGGTCGGCTGCAGCACCGTGGCCATGACCTCGTCGACCAGGCCGGCCGGCGCCCAGGGCAGCGGCGCGTAGGCCCCCATGCCACCGGTGTTCGGGCCGCCGTCGCCGTCGTCACGGCGCTTGAAGTCCTGGGCGGGCACCAGCGGCAGCACCGTCGTCCCGTCGGTGACGGCGAACAGCGACACCTCGGGTCCGTCGAGGTACTCCTCGACCAGCACCGCTCCCCCGGCGTCCAGCACGCCGCGCCCGTGGGCCAGGGCCGCCTCCCGGTCCGGCGTCACCAGCACGCCCTTGCCGGCCGCGAGCCCGTCGTCCTTGACCACGTAGGGAGCACCGCCGGTGAGGGCCGCGACCTCGTCCAGCGCGGTCTCCAGCTCCGCCGGTCCACCCACCGGCCAGGCCTGCGCGGTCGGCACGCCGGCGGCGGTCATCACGTGCTTGGCGAAGGACTTGCTGCCCTCCAGCTGCGCCGCCTGCGCCGACGGGCCGAAGCAGGCGATGCCGGCGTCGCGGACCGCGTCGGCCGCGCCGGCCACCAGCGGCACCTCCGGGCCGACGACGACGAGGTCCGCCCCCCACGTCCGGGCCAGGCCGGCGATCGCCTCGGGGTCGCGGACGTCCAACGCGACGGCCTCGGCGAGCGCGCGGGTGCCGGCGTTGCCGGGCGCGCAGGCGAGCGCCTCGACGGCGGGGTCGGACGTCAGAGCCACGCACAGGGCGTGCTCCCGGGCACCGGAGCCGATCACGAGCACGCGCACGGGGCGCAACGCTACCGACGCCGACGTCAGCGCGAACGGTTCGGCTGGTCGCGCAGCGAGCGGTGCAGGGTCCGCAGCCGGGCCCGCTCCTCCGCGCGGGCCCGGGCGTCGACCCGGAGCCGCTGCCGGTGGGCCTCGGCCTGGAGCTTGCGCCACCCGCGGAACCGCGCGGGGTCCAGCCGGCCGTCGTCGAGGGCCGCGGCCACCCCGCAGCCCGGTTCGCCGCCGTGGGTGCAGTCCCGGAACCGGCAGTCCAGGGCCAGGTCGGCGACGTCGGCATAGGTGGCCTCCACCCCTGCGGCGTCGTCGTACAGCGCCAGCTCCCGCATGCCGGGGGTGTCGATCAGCAGGGCGCCACCGGGAAGCGGGTGGAGC
Organism: Blastococcus sp. SYSU DS0617; assembly: GCF_054051075.1. Lineage (NCBI taxonomy): Bacteria > Bacillati > Actinomycetota > Actinomycetes > Geodermatophilales > Geodermatophilaceae > Blastococcus > Blastococcus sp. SYSU DS0617. Next base: position 97,897 of record NZ_JBJHAO010000013.1, on the reverse strand, counting down.
TCCCGGGCGGTCGTCGTGTGCCGTCCCCGCCCGTCCTCGCGGATCTCCCGGGTGCCCGCGAGCGGCTCGCCGGCCAGGGCGTTCAGCAGGCTGGACTTGCCGACCCCCGACGGCCCGACCATCGCCGCCGTCCGGCCCGGTGCGAGCAGCGCCCGCAGCGCGTCCATCCCCTCGCCGGTCAGGGAGCTGACCGCCACGACGTGGACACCGAGGGCGTCCTCGCGCACCGCCTCCACCGCGGCGACGACGTCGTCGCAGACGTCGGCCTTGGTGAGGACGACGACCGGCGTCGCACCGCTGCTCCAGGCGACGGCCAGGTACCGCTCCACGCGGCGCAGCCGGGGATCGGCGGTCAGCGCGTCGACGACCAGGACGAGGTCGAGGTTGGCCGCCACGACCTGCGCCGCCGACGAGCGCCCGGCACCCGTGCGCACGAAGGCGCTCGCCCGGGGCAGCAGGGCGACCGCCAGTTCGTCGCGCACCGCGACCCAGTCGCCCACCGCGGGGCCACCGAGCGCGGCGTCGGCGTAGAGGCCGGCGCCGGGGTGCACCCGCTGTTCCCCGTGCTCGGTGAGCACACCGAGCCGGCCGCGGTCCACGCGCACCACGCGGGCGGGCGCCGTCCCGGCCGGCAGGTGCGCGGCCAGCTCGGGGCGCCAGCCCAGGGCCGGAAGGGGAGTCACGCCGACGATGGTGGGCGCCGGCCCGGCACGGTGTCACCCGAATTGATGGGGCCCCGGCGCGGCGGGCGGGAAGGGGTCGCTGGGACGCCGGGGACGAGCGGGACGCCCGTGACCTGCGGCTTCCGTGCCGCAACACGGTCTCAACCGTGAGAGATGCGTCACTGGACCCATGCACCGTTGCTGGTCAACGCCCTGTGCGTCCGATCGTGCGCAACACGTTCCCTCCAGTTCGCCCACTCGCCATCCGATTGAGGTGTTGTGGGATCCATGCACGCGACCGAGTCGCTGGCCATGCCGCCCGTGACCCGCCTTCCCCGCCCCGCTGTCATCGGGCACCGCGGTGCCCCGGCCTACCGGCCCGAGCTCACGGCCGCCAGCTTCGAGCTGGCGATCGACATGGGCGCCGACCTCATCGAGCCCGATGTCGTGGTCAGCCGCGACGGCGCCCTCGTCGTCCGCCACGAGAGCGAGCTGTCGCTCTCCACCGACGTGGCGCAGCGCGCGGAGTTCGCCGACCGGCGCACCACCCGCACGGTGAAGGGCAAGCCGGTCACCGGCTGGTTCACCGAGGACTTCACCCTCGCCGAGCTGCGCACGCTGCGCGCTCTCGAGCGGATGCCCGACCTCCGCCCGCTGAACACCGCCTACGACGGCCGGTTCGGGATCCTGACCCTCGCCGAGGTCGTCGAGCTGGCCCAGCGCCGCTCCACGCCCGACCGCCTGGTCCAGGTGCTCGTGGAGCTCAAGAACGTGACCTGGCCCGACGGCACCGGCCCGACGCTGGCCGCGCTGGCCGCCGACGAGCTGCAGCGGCTCGGCGTGGCCTCGGCGGCGGGTCCGGTGCTGGTGCAGTCCTTCGACACGGCCCTGCTGCGGGAGCTGCGCGCCCGGCTCGGCGACCAGGGCCCCCGCATGATCCAGCTCGTGGGGAACGGCGCGGAGGGCGACCGGATGGTCACCCGAGCCGGGCTGCGCGAGATCTCGACCTACGCGCAGGGCATCGGGCCCAGCCGCGAGCGGATCCTTCGGTCCGCCGAAGGCCGGGGCGGGACCTGCCCGCTGGTCGTCGAGGCCCACCGCGCCGCCCTGTCGGTCTTCTGCTGGACGCTGCGGGCGGAGAACGTCTTCCTGCCCGCGCATCTGCGCCGCGGCGAGGAGCCCGGCGCCCACGGTGACGCCGTCGCCGACGCCCGGCACCTGCTGGACCTCGGGCTCGACGGTCTGATCACCGACTCCCCGGATCTCGCCGTCACCGCGCTGCGCAGCCGCACCCGCCAGCGGAGCCTGACGGCCTGACGAGTGGGGGCCGGAGGCTCCCCGAGGAAGGCCGTCGCTGCCGCGGCACGAAGGCACGCCCCGCGGGAGCCTCGTAACCCCGACGTGAGCCGCCCTGCGAGGCGGTCCCGACGACGGAGGGCCGAAGGCTCTCCAGAGGAGGGACCGGGACACGCTCAGCGCAGCAGGGGAACGGCTCCTGGCCGCGGTGTCGGCCGGAGGCCGACCGTGACACCGCTCAACCGATCAAGTCCCGGATCACCACGTTCTCGTCGCGGCCGGGGCCGACGCCGATGACGCTGATCCGCGCGCCGGAGAGCTCCTCGAGGCGCTGGACGTAGGCCCGGGCGTTCGCGGGCAGCTCGTCGAAGGTGCGGCAGTGCCGGATGTCCTCGAACCAGCCCGGCATCTCCTCGTAGACCGGCTTCGCGTGGTGGAAGTCGGTCTGCGTCATCGGCATCTCCTCGTGCCGGACGCCGTCGATCTCGTAGGCCACGCAGATCGGCACCGTCTCCAGGCCGGAGAGGACGTCCAGCTTGGTGAGGAAGTAGTCGGTGATGCCGTTGACCCGGCTGGCGTACCGGGCGACGACGGCGTCGAACCAGCCGCAGCGGCGGTCGCGGCCGGTGGTCACGCCGACCTCGCCGCCCTGCTTGCGCAGGTACTCGCCCCACTGGTCGAACAGCTCGGTCGGGAAGGGGCCGGAGCCCACCCGGGTCGTGTAGGCCTTGAGGATGCCGACGACCCGCTCGATGCGGGTGGGGCCCACCCCGGCGCCGACGGCGGCGCCACCGGCGGTCGGGTTCGACGACGTCACGAACGGATACGTGCCGTGGTCGACGTCGAGCAGCGTGCCCTGCGAGCCCTCGAGCAGCACCCACTCGCCGGCGTCGAGGGCCTTGCCCAGCAGCAGCCGGGTGTCGGCGATCCGGTGCTTGAGCCGCTCGGCGTACCCGGCGTACTCCTCGACGACCTCGTCGACGTCGATGGCCTTGCGGTTGTAGACCTTGACCAGGATCTGGTTCTTCTCCTGCAGGGTGCCCTCGAGCTTCTGCCGGAGGATGGAGAGGTCGAGCAGGTCCTGCACGCGGATGCCGGTGCGGGCGACCTTGTCGCCGTAGGCGGGGCCGATCCCGCGGCCGGTGGTGCCGATCTTCCGCTTGCCCAGGAAGCGCTCGGTGACTTTGTCCAGCGCCCGGTGGTGCGGCATGATCAGGTGCGCGTCCGAGGAGATGGTCAGGCGCGAGGTGTCCACGCCCCGCTCCTCCAGGCCGGCGAGTTCGTGGATCAGCACCTCGGGGTCGATGACCACGCCGTTGCCGATGACCGGGGTGCAACCCGGCGTCAGGATGCCCGACGGGATCAGGTGCAGCGCGTACTTCTCGCCGTCCGGGGTGATCACCGTGTGGCCGGCGTTGTTGCCGCCCTGGTAGCGGACGACGTAGGGGACGCGCCCACCGAGCAGGTCGGTGGCCTTGCCCTTGCCCTCGTCGCCCCACTGGGCGCCGATCAGCACGACTGCGGGCATCGGGGCTGGCTCTCCTTCGGTCGGGACGGCTGGCCGGTCGCTCGGTGCGGCGGGGTAGGGCGGGTGGGGCGTGGCCGTACCGGGCGCACGGCCGGTCGGATGGCAGGGTATCCGCATGGGTTCGCTGGAGCTGGATCTGCGGCGCCTGGCGGCCGGCGAGGCCCCGCGCGCGGCCTCCGTGTCCGGGGCCGCCGACGCCGGGTCGGTGCTGGTCCGGGGACCGGTGGCCGGGCTGGCGGCCGTTCTCACGGTGCTGCTCAAGGCGGGGCGGACGGCCGAGGTGCCGGTGTCCTGGGAGCCGGGCGGCGACAAGGACTCCACCGGGCTGGCCCGGGACCTCGGCATCGGCTCCGGCGGCCCGCGGGAGCTCTCGCTGGTCCGGGACGACCACGGCGGCGTGCTGCTGCACCACGGCCGGATCGAGGCCGACGGCGACGGGCGGCGCTCGCTGAGCCGCCGGCTGGGCCTGCAGGCGCACCACGACGACATCCGGGTGGCCAACGGCGAGATCACCCGCATCGACGTACGGCCCGACTGGACCGCCGTCGACACGATCGGCGTCACGGTCATGACGCTGCCGCTGCGGCCCACCCGCCGGACGAGCGGCCGCGCGCTGCAGGTGGCCTCCGACCCGGCCCGGGTCATCCGCGACGGCGTGCGCTACCCGCGGGCGGTGCACCGCTGGACGTGGTTCGCCGACGACCGGGTGCGCTGGCTGCTCCACCCCTGAGCGGAGCGCCGTGCGACCGGCCGGACGCGTCGTGGACACTGGGGGCACGCTCGTCGAGGAGGCCCCGCTGCCGTCGTCCCCCCGTCCCGCCGGACACCGCCGGTGAGAGCCGACCGCCTGTCCACGTCCGTGGCGCCCCGCGCCGCCACGGCCCGGGACGCGCGGAGCAGATGGGTGCTGCAGCGCGCGCTGACCAGGCCCAGCCTGCCGGCGCTGGTCGGACTGGTCCTCGTGCTGGCGTTCTTCGCACTGCAGGCCCCCGAGCTGCTGAGCTCCGGTGGACTGGCCGGCGTCCTCGACGTCGCCGCCACCCTCGGCATCGGCGGGGTGGCCGTGGCGCTGCTGCTGATCGCCGGCCAGTTCGACCTGTCCGTCGGGGTGCTCGCCATCTCCAGCGCGGCCATGACCGCCCTGCTGATCGGTCACGCCGGCTGGAGCACGTGGCCGGCACTGCTGGCCTCCCTGGCCTGCGCCCTGCTCGTCGGCCTGGTCAACGGCGTGCTCGTCGTCAACACCGGGCTGCCCAGCTTCCTGGTCACGCTGGCGACCCTCCTCGTCCTGCAGGGGACGACGCTGGCCGGCGTGCGGGCCATCGCCGGCTCCGGGCGGGTGGACGGCCTGGAGGGCGCACCGGGATGGGAGTCGGCCGCCACGCTGCTCGGGTCGACCGCGCAACTGGGCGACGGCCGGTTCCGCGTCTCGCTGCTGTGGTGGCTCGGCGTGACCGCGGTGGCCACCTGGGTGCTGTGGCGCACCAAGTTCGGCAACGCCGTCTTCGCCAGCGGCGGGGCCCGCACCGCCGCCCGGGAGCTCGGCGTGCCGGTGCGCCGCACGACCGTCGCGCTGTTCTGCCTCAGCGCCACGGCGGGGTGGCTGATCGGCGCGCTGACCCTGGTGCGGCTCGGCGGCGTCCAGGTCAGCAGTGCCGGGCTGGCCACCGGGATCGACTTCATCGTGGTGGCGGTGCTCGGCGGCTGCCTGCTCGCCGGCGGCTACGGCTCCGCACTCGGCGCCTCGATCGGCGCACTCCTCTACGCCGTCGCCCGGCAGGGCATAGCGCTGGCCGGCTGGGACCCGCCGTGGTTCCAGGCCCTGCTCGGCGTCCTCCTGGTGGTGGCCCTGGTCGCCAACGGCGTGGTCGGGCACCGGCTGAAGGGGGTGCCGCGCTCGTGAGCGACGGCGGTCTCGAGCTGCGGGGGGTGACCGTGCGCCACGGCAGCGTGCCCGCGCTGTCCCGGGTGACCGCAGCCTTCCCCGCCGGGGAGATCAGCTGCGTGCTGGGCGAGAACGGCTCGGGCAAGTCCACCCTGGTCGCACTGCTGTCCGGGCTGCGCCGGCACGACGAGGGCGAGCTCCGGGTGGCGGGCACGGCGGTCCGCTTCCGGTCGCCCCGGGCGGCCCGGGCCGCCGGCATCGCGACCGTCTGGGAGGACCTCGCGGTCGCCCCGCTGCTCTCGGTCTGGCGGAACTTCTTCCTGGGCGCCGAGCCGACCCGGGGCGTGTGGCCGCTGCGCCGGCTCGACCTCGACTCGGCGCGGGAGACGACCGCACGGGCGATGGCCCGCGTGGGCGTGCCGGGGCTGGACCCCGACCAGCCGGCCAGCCGGCTGCAGGCCGGCGAGCGGCAGAGCCTCGCGGTGGCCCGGGCGCTGCACTTCGGCGCCAGCGCGCTGGTCATCGACGAGCCGACGGCGCCGATGACGGTGGCCCGTCAGACGTTGTTCGGGCAGGCCATCCTCGCCGCCCGCGCCCAGGGACTGGCCGTGGTCGTCGTCACGAACAACCCGCGGTACGCGCATCTCATCGGCGACCGGTTCCTGCTGCTGGCGGGCGGCCAGGTGGCCGGCAACCTCACGCGGGAGGACGTCGACGCCGACGGCCTCACCGCGCTGATGGCCGGCGGCGACCAGCTGAACGTGCTCACCGACGCACTCACGGCACTGCACCCGGAGCTCGGCGGCCGCTGACGCCGAGCGGACAGCCCCGGGACCCGGCGAGCGGGGCCCGGGGCGCGCTCAGGTGAGGATGCTCACCCCGCCGGGGCCCACGAGCAGGCCGACGACGATCAGCACGATGCCCCAGATGATCTGCTTGCGGACGATCGCGACGACCCCCGCGACGACCAGTACGACGGCAAGGATCCACAGCAGAAATTCCATGCGACTGTCTCCGTTCGTGCGGGCGCCGCGACACGGCGCCGTGCACTCTGAGTAGTGACCATCACGGTCGACTCGGAAACCTGATCAGAAAACCGCAGGTAAATAGGGCGCAACCGATGTGCCGATCCAACTAGGGGTGACGCACCGTTACACCCGCGGTGCGTCACCCCCGGGGCGGTGCGGGATCAGGGCGCCAGGGTGGGGTCGCAGTCGCGCAGCAGCTGGATGCAGCGCTCGTGCTCGTCGTGCTCCCCGATCGCCTCGGCCGCGGCGGCCAGCACGGTGACGCAGCGCAGGAACCCGCGGTTGGGCTCGTGCGACCACGGCACCGGGCCGAAGCCCTTCCAGCCGTTGCGGCGCAGCGCGTCCAGCCCGCGGTGGTAGCCGGTGCGGGCGTAGGCGTAGGCCTGGATGGTGTCGGACAGCAGCCGTTCGGTGCGCCCCAGCGCCTCCTCGGCCAGGGCCGCCCAGGCGGCGCTGACCGTGGGGTGGTGGGCGGCGACCTCGGCGGCCGGGATGCCTGCGGCCAGCGCGCCGTCGGCCTCCGGGTTCGCCGGCAGCAGCGTCGGGTCCGGCTCGCCGAGCAGGTTGCCGTGGCTGTGGCTCATCAGGCTGCCTGCGACTGGCCGGCGGACAGCAGGTGCTCGCACGCCTCGACCACACGGGCGGCCATGCCGGCCTCGGCTGCCTTGAGGTAGCTGCGCGGGTCGTAGGCCTTCTTGTCGCCGACCTCGCCGTCGATCTTGAGCACGCCGTCGTACTTGGTGAACATGTGCGCGGCGACCGGGCGGGTGAAGGCGTACTGGGTGTCGGTGTCGACGTTCATCTTCACGACGCCGTAGGAGATCGCCTCGCGGATCTCCGACTCGGCGGAACCCGATCCACCGTGGAAGACCAGGTTGAACGGCTTGGCGCCCTCACCGAGACCGAACTCCTTCGCGACGACGTCCTGTCCCTGCCGGAGGATCTCGGGACGGAGCCGCACGTTGCCCGGCTTGTAGACGCCGTGCACGTTGCCGAAGGTGGCCGCCAGCAGGTACACGCCGCGCTCCCCCAGGCCGAGCTTCTGCGCGGTGCGCAGGAAGTCGCCGTCGGCGGTGTAGAGCTTCTCGTTGATCTCGGCGACGACGCCGTCCTCCTCGCCGCCGACGATGCCGATCTCCAGCTCCAGCACCAGCTTGGCCGCCGCGGACTTCTCCATGAGCTCCTCGGCGATGTCCAGGTTCTCGCCGAGCTCGATGGCCGAGCCGTCCCACATGTGCGACTGGAACAGCGGCTCCTGGCCGGCGTCCACGCGGTCCTGGGACAGCGCGATGAGCGGGCGGACGTAGCCGTCGAGCTTGTCCTTGGGGCAGTGGTCGGTGTGCAGCGCGACGTTGACCGGGTACTTCTCGGCGACGACGTGCGCGAACTCGGCCAGGGCGACCGCGCCGGTGACCATGTCCTTCACCTTGGTGCCGGAGCCGAACTCCGCACCGCCGGTGGAGAACTGGATGATCCCGTCGCTGCCGGCGTCGGCGAAGCCGCGGAGGGCCGCGTTGATCGTCTCCGACGAGGTGCAGTTGATCGCGGGGTAGGCGAACCCACCCTCCTTGGCCCGACTGATCATGTCGGCGTAGACCTCGGGGGTCGCGATGGGCATGCGGGGCGCTCCTGTCGTTGACGATCTGCACTGATCGGCGCCCAGTATCGCGCCGTCCCCGCTACTCCGGGGCGTCGGGGCCGACGTGCAACCCCAGGGTGGTGACGAGTACGACCGCCTGGGTGACGTCGATCCGCGCACCGGCGAGCTCGGCGTCGCGGGGGTCGAGGGCGCTCAGGTCGCTGCCCCGGAGGTCGGCGCCGCTCAGGTCGACGCCGGACAGCTCGGCAGCGGAGAGGTCGAGCCCGCGCAGCGTGGCCCCCGCCGCCCGCACCCCGGTCAGGTCGGCCTCGCGCATGCGGGCGCCGGCGAGCGTGGCGCGCGCGAGGTCGGCCGCGGGCAGGAGGACGAAGGACCAGTCCCCGCCGTCGACGCTCATCAGGTCGAAGGTGCAGCGCTGGAACCGGCTGCCCACGAACTTGCACGCGGTGAACTCGGCCTGGAAGAAGGAGCAGCCGGCGAACGAGCAGTTGAGGAAGGCGGCGTCGGTGAAGCGGGTGGCGCTGAACCTGCAGTCGACGAATGCGCAGTCGGTGAAGACCGCGCCCTCACCGGTGGCCTCGGTGAGGTCCACGCCGGAGAACCGGACGCCGGTGTGCTCCCGGCCGGAGAGGTCCTCGCCGTACCAGTCCGCGTCCCGGACCTCGGTGCCCGCCGTCGGCTCGCTCACGTCTCAGCCCTGCTCGATCCGGCTGACCACCCGCGCGGCGACGACCACCGGGTCGTAGGTCGGCGAGAAGGGCGGTGCGTAGGAGAGGTCGGACCCGGCGAGGTCCTCGGCGGTCATGCCTGCCCAGATGGCGGCGGCCAGCACGTCGATCCGCTTGCCCGACCCGGGTCCGCCGACGAGCTGGGCACCGAGCAGCCGCCCCGACCCGGCCTCGCTCAGGAGCTTGATCGCCATCTCCTCGGCGCCGGGGTAGTAGCCGGCCTTCGTCGTCGCCTCGATGGTGTCGGTGCGGTAGTCGAATCCCGCCTGCTCCGCCTCGGTGGTGCACAGCCCGGTACGGCCGATCTCGAGCTCCCCCACCTTGGTCAGGGCCGTGCCCAGCACCCCGGCGAAGCGGGCCGCGCGCCCACCGATGACCGAGCCGGCCACCCGGCCCTGCTTGTTCGCGTGGGTGCCCAGCGCGACGTGGGTGGCCTCGCCGGTGACCCGGTGGAACGTCTGCGAGCAGTCCCCCGCCGCGTAGATCTCCGGGTGCGAGCGGGTGCGCTGGGTGCGGTCGACGGCGATGGCGCCGGTGGTGCCCAGCCGGATGCCGGCCTGCTCGGCCAGCGCGACCTCGGGGCCCATGCCGAGGCCGAGCACGACCAGGTCGGCGTCGTAGCTGCCGGCGTCGGTGCGCACGCCGCGCGCCCGGCCGGACTCGTCGACCAGGATCTCGCGGACCGCCTGGTCCGGGTGCATCTCCATGCCCATGGCGCCCATGCCGGCGCACACGCGCTCGGCCATGTCGCTGTCCAGGAGCTGCATCGGCAGCGGATCGGCGAGGACGACGGTGACCTCCAGCCCGCGCCGCTGCAGCGCCTCGGCCATCTCCAGCCCGATGTAGCCGCCACCCAGCACGAGCGCGCGGCGCGGCCCCGCGTCCAGGGCGGCCCGGATCGCGGCACCGTCGTCGAGCCGGTGGACCCCGAAGACGCCCGGGGCGTCCAGGCCCGGGATCGGCGGTCGGTTCGGGCGGCCGCCGGTGGCCACCAGCAGCCGGTCGTAGCCGATCCGCTCGCCGCCGTCGGTCACGACCTTCCCGGCGTCGGCGTCGATCTCCACCGCCCGGGTGCCGGTGCGCACGGCGATGTCCCGGGCGGCGAACTCCGCCGGCGTGCGCGCGATCAGGTCGCCCCGCTCCTCGACCTGCCCGCCGATCCAGTACGGGATGCCGCAGGCGGAGTAGGAGACGACGTCGCCCTGCTCGAGGACGACGATCTCCAGGTCGTCGGCCGCCCGTAGCCGCCGGGCCTGCGCCGCCGCCGACATCCCCGCGGCGTCCCCGCCGATGACGACCAGCCGATCGGTGCTCACGGCGACAGCGTGTCACCCGCGACCGACGATCCGCAGCCCCGTCGTGGCGCGATCACCCGCGAGGGCCGCCGTGCGTCACCGGAGCCGCGCCGTGCAGCGGCTCCGACGGCGCGCAGCGGCTGTCCCCGGATCGGCGCGGGCTCTCGTACGGTCGCCGCATGACCGACGGGAGAGCGGCGGCCGGCGTCTTCGGCGATCGCGCCGGCGAGTGGGCCTCCTGGCAGGCATCGCCCTGGGGCAGGCTGCGCTACGACGTCGTCCGAGAGACGACGGCGCGGGCGGTGGCAGCGCTGCCCGGACCGCTGCGGGTCATCGACGTCGGCGGTGGCGACGGCGCGGACAGCCTGCCGCTGGCGGTCCGGGGGCACGACGTGACGGTGCTCGACTTCGCGCCGGACCTGCTGGCGCAGGCGGAGCGGGCGGCGGAGGCCCGGGGCCTCACGGGCCGCGTCCGGGTGGTGCACGCCGACCTGGACGACCTGGTCCGCGGCGAGCTGCCCGCGGACGTGGACCTGGGCGCCTTCGACGTCGTGCTGTGCCACAACGTGCTGCACTACCGTGCCGACGTCCCGGCCACCGTGCGGTTCGTCGCGTCGCTGGCCCGGCCCGGCGGGGTGGTGTCGGTGATGGCCCCGAACCCCGCGATGGACGTGCTCTCCGCCGCGATCCGCCGGATGGACCCGGCGCGCGCCCGCGCCGTGCTGGACTCCCCCACGGTGCACGGTGAGACGTTCGACCACCCGATGCGGCGCCTGGGGGCGGACGAGGTGGAGCAGGCGCTGGCCGAGGCCGGGGGCACCGTCGAGCACCGGTTCGGCATCCGCTGCCTGATGGACCTCATCGCCGACGACGAGCGCAAGTCCGAGCCCGATTTCTACCGGCAGCTGCTGGATCTCGAGCTGCTGCTGTGCGACCGGGAGCCCTACTGGCGGACCGCGCGCTTCTGGCAGCTCACCGCGCGCACCGGGGCCGCGGCGGACGGTCGCGCGGCATCCGGCGAGAGGTAGCCGGCATGGAGGGGACCACGGCCGCGGGGCGCACCGGGGCCGTCCACGTCCGACGTCGGTCGGACCACGACCTGCCGGCGCTCCGCCGACTGGCCGAGGCCGTGCTGCAGCGCGACGGCTATCCGCCGCGGGTACCGCCGGACCTCGGCCGGTTCATCGCCGCCCCCGGCGCGCTCGCGGCGTTCGTCGCCGTCAGCGACGGGCAGGTGGTCGGCCACGTGTGCGTCAGCCCCTCGGGTTCGCCGGAGGTGCTCGACCTCGCCCGGCGCGCGCTGGGTGTGCCGGAGCAGCGGCTGGCGGTGGTGGCCAGGCTCGTGGTCGCGCGATCGCATCGTCGGCGCGGGACGGCCCGGGCGCTCCTCGCCGAGGCGCTGGCGGAGGTCGTCCGCCTCGGCCGCATCCCGGTCCTCGACGTGGCCACCCACCTCGCCGGGCCGATCGCGCTCTACGAGCGATCCGGGTGGCGCAGGCTGGGACAGGTGCCCGTGAGGATCGCCGGCGCGGAGCCGCTGGACGAGTACGTCTACGTCGGTCCGCTGGGGCTCGCTGCGGACGGCCGCGCCGACGGTGGCCACGAGCGGGCCGGAGCGGCGGGTGGCGGCGCAGGAGCGCGGCCGGCACGACGGCTGACGGCGATGGCCGGCTGGCATCCCGACTGCTACCAGCGGGCGATCGCCTACTTCACCGATCCCTCCGGGCGGCTCCTCGTGTTCGACCACCTCGACGTGGCGGCGGGGACGCAGGTCCCCGGGGGAGGCATCCACGTCGGCGAGTCCGCCGAGGGCGCCGTGCTCCGGGAGCTCGCCGAGGAGTCCGGTCTCGACTCCGCCGTCGTCGTCCGGAAGCTCGGGGAGGCGTGGAACAGGTCGGAGCCCGGCAACGTGCCGGCGGGGCTGGAGGAGCAGATCCAGCACGCCTTCCACCTACGGCTCGGCGGACCTCCGCGGCACGAGCGGTGGGAGTGGGAGGAGCGGTCCGGTGGCGACGTCGTCGAGTACCGCTTCGCGTTCCGCTGGATCGCCCTCGACGAGGCCGAGCGGGTCCTCTGGCCCTCCCAGGCGATGTGGATCGACGCCGTCCGGCTCTCGCTCCGCCACCCCGCCTGACCGGCTCAGCGTCCCGTCAGCTCCGCCACCGCCGCCAGGTCGCGCACGCTCACCCGGCGGAACACCTTGCCGGGGTTGAGCAGCCCCATCGGGTCGAGCGCGTCCTTGATCGCGCGGTGCACGTCCAGCGCCACCGGTCCGATCTCGCGCTCGAGCCAGTCGAGCTTGATCGAGCCCACGCCGTGCTCCCCGGTGATCGTGCCGCCGAGGGAGAGCCCGAGTTCGCAGATGTCGTCGAAGGCGGCGTAGGCCCGCTCCCGCTGGTCGGCGTCCGCGGCGTCGAAGCAGATGCCCGGGTGCATGTTGCCGTCGCCGGCGTGCCCCGTGACGCCGATGGTCAGCCCGCGCTGCCGGGCGATGGCGTCGCAGCCGTCGAGAAAGGTGGCGATGTGCGACCGCGGCACGGCGACGTCGTCGACGAGCATGCCGCTGCCCAGCTGGGCCAGCGCCGGCAGCGCCATCCGGCGGGCCTGCAGCAGGAGGTCGCCCTCGGCGGGGTCCTCGGTTGTGTGCACGAACTCCGCACCCGCCTCCCGGCAGATCTGGGCGAGCGCCTCGATCTCCTCGGTGGCGACCGCGCCCCCGGAGTCGGACTGGGCCACGAGCAGCGCGTGCGCGCCGCGGTCGAGCTCGGCCTTGAGCAGGTCGTCGACGGCGCAGATGCAGGTGTTGTCCATGACCTCGAGCAGGCTGGGCACCAGGCCGCTGGTGACCACGCGCTCGACGACCTGGCCGGTCTGGGCCGTCGTCGCGAACGATGCGGCGAGGGTGACCGGGCGCTTCGGGGCCGGGCGCAGGGCCAGCGTCGCCTCGGTGATGACGCCCAGCGTGCCCTCCGACCCGACGAACAGCCGAGGCAGGTCGTAGCCCGCAACGCCCTTGACGGTGCGCCGTCCGGTGCGCAGCACCCGCCCGTCGGCGAGCACGACCTCGAGCCCCATCACGTAGTCGGTGGTCACGCCGTACTTCACGCAGCACAGGCCACCGGAGTTGGTGGAGAGGTTGCCGCCGATCGTGCACCAGTCGTAGCTGGAGGGATCCGGTGGGTAGAACAGGCCGAAGTCCGCGACGGCGTCGCGCAGCGTCTTGTTGACCACGCCGGGCTGGACCACGGCGAGCCGGTCGGCGGGTGAGACCTCCAGGACGGCGTCCATACGGGTCATGACCAGGGTGATCGCGCCGTCCACGGCGTTGCTGGCCCCCGCGAGCCCCGACCCGGCCCCCCGGGGCACGACCGGCACGCCGTGCCGGCTGGCCACCTGCATGACCGCGACGACGTCGGCGGTGCTGCGCGGGAGCACGACGGCGGCGGGGGTGCCCGCCGGCGCCATCATCGCCGCGTCGCGGGCGTACCCGGCGGTGACGTCGGGATCGGTGAGGACGCTGTCGGCGCCGAGAGCATCCTGCAGGTCGGTCACCCAGGAAGTGGTCACCGTCACACGGTACGACGGCTTCCCCGCCGGGATCAGGGACCCTGATCGTGCTGCGTCCTCCCTCACGTCCCACGGTCAGGGAGGACGCTCGGGGATCAGGTCACCTGATCGTGGTCGGGTCAGACGAGGCCGAGGTCGGCGGCGGTGTAGGCCGCCCGGTACTCGAATCCCGCCGCCTCGACGGCCTCGCGGCCGCCGCGGTCGACGATCACCGCTACCGCGATGACCTCCGCACCCGCCTCCTGCAGCGCCTCCGCCGCGGTGAGCGGGCTGCCGCCGGTCGTCGAGGTGTCATCGACCACCAGGACGGCGCGGCCCGCGACGTCCGGGCCCTCGATCCGGCGCTGCAGGCCGTGCGCCTTGCCCTCCTTGCGCACCACGCAGGCGTCGAGGAAGCCCTCGCCGGCCGCGGCGGCGTGCAGCATCGCCGTCGCCACCGGGTCGGCACCCAGGGTGAGCCCGCCGACGACGTCGTAGCGCAGGTCGCCGGTGAGCTGGCGCATGACGCGGCCGACCAGGGGGGCGCCCTCGTGGTGGAGGGTGAGCCGGCGCATGTCGATGTACCAGTCCGCCTCCCGCCCGGAGGAGAGCGTCACCTTCCCGTGCACCACCGCGAGGTCGACGATCAGCTCCAGCAGGCGGTCGCGGTCGGGCAGGGCAGCGGGGGCCGTCATGGCACCGACCCTAGGGCTCGGACGGTGATGGTGTGCCGGCGGATCCGGGCGTCCTCGACGGTCGGCGGCGGCCGGTCTGCCAGGGTGGGCCCGTGGCCAAGCCTCCTGTCCCCGGTGACCCCGCGCCGGTCATGCCCCCCTCGGCCCGGGTCGCGGTCGGGGTGATGGCGGTGCTCGCGCTCCTGCTGCTGTCCAACGCCGTGCTGCTCTGGGTCGGCTTCGACGTCGCCGTGGACCGCATCCTCGAGGAGGCCGACGACGTCTCGCGCGCCGACGCCGAGCAGTTCGTGCTGCTGTCCCTGGTCCCCTACCTCCTGCTGGGACTGCTCCTGGTCGTTGCCGCGGTGTTCGTGGCGCGGCGGCGCAGCTGGGCACGGTGGGCCGGCGTGGCCGCGACGGCGCTGCTCACTCTGCTCACCATCCTGAGCGTGCTGGCGACCGGTGGCGTCAGCGTGGCCTCGCTGCTCCTGCTGGTGCTGTCCGTCGCGGGGCTGACCAGCCTGATGGCGGGCACGACCCGCGCCTGGCTGCAGGGAGCCGGCGCGGCGTGATCAGCGGTGCTGGCCGTAGGTGCGCGCCCAGCCCATGTACCGGTACCAGTCGTTGCTGGGCTTGAGCGCCAGCAGCACGATGCCGGCGAGCAGGGCCAGCAACTGGAAGACGCTGAGGGCCGAGAGGAAGTCGGTCCCGTTGGTGTTGCCGCCCAGCATGCTGAGCCCGGCGAGGACGGCGATGCCCCCGAAGACCCACAGCATGATCCGCGCCCAGTTGCGGCCCCGCCAGGCCCACCAGATGAACAGCGCGTGCAGGACGACGAGCACCAGCCCGATCACCGCGCCGATCAGGAAGGCGGTGCGCAGGATCTCCTCGGTGACGGCGGGGTCGTCGGTGGTCCGCAGCGCCTCCTGGACCAGCGAGTCGATGTCGGAGAACGCCACCAGCGAACCCACGAGCCCGAGCACGAAGTTGACGACGAAGGCGCCGATGCCGGCCCGCACCGTCAGCGGCCGCTCGGCCGAACCGGGCGGGGGCGGCGGGACGTACGGGGCGCCGTAGCCGGACCACTGCTGTTCCTGCGGCTGCCATCCCGGGGGCGGGGCGTTCCAGCCGCCCTGCTGCGGAGGCGGCGCACCCCAGCCCTGCTGCGGGGGCGGCGCGTTCCAGCCCTGCGGCGGAGGTGGCGCGTTCCAGCCCTGCTGCTGCGGGGGCCCGTCGGAGCCGTCCTCGGGGCGGCCCGTGGGCTCGCCGTACCGGCCGCCCTGGTCGGACGTCATCGCTACCTCCCCGCCTCGGTGTGCCCCCTGATCATGTCGGACGCGCGTGCGGCCCGCCGGGGTCGGGTGGACCCCGGCGGGCTCGCGGCTCAGCCGCGGGTGACGCTCAGCCCGGCGTCGCCCTCGGCGACGTCGGCCGGCCAGTCGACGACGACCTCGTCGCCGTCCCGGATCTCCCCGGCCAGCAGTGCCCGCGCGAGCTGGTCGCCGATGGCCGACTGCACCAGGCGGCGCAGCGGCCGGGCGCCGTAGACCGGGTCGAAGCCGTTGAGCGCCAGCCACTCGCGTGCGGCGTCGGTGACCCGCAGGGTGAGCCGTCGCGCCGCCAGTCGCCGGCCCAGCACGGCGACCTGGATGTCGACGATGCCAGCCAGCTCGTCGGTGCCGAGCGCCCGGAAGACCACGACGTCGTCGAGCCGGTTGAGGAACTCCGGCTTGAAGTGCGTCCGGACGACGTCCATGACGGCTTCGCGCCGGCGGTCCTCCGGGACCGACTGGTCCGCGATGATCTGCGAGCCCAGGTTCGACGTCAGGATCAGGATGGTGTTCCGGAAGTCCACCGTGCGGCCCTGACCGTCGGTGAGCCGGCCGTCGTCCAGCACCTGCAGCAGGACGTCGAAGACGTCGGGGTGCGCCTTCTCCACCTCGTCGAGCAGCACGACGGTGTACGGGCGCCGTCGCACCGCCTCGGTGAGCTGGCCACCGGCCTCATAGCCGACGTAGCCGGGGGGCGCCCCGACCAGCCGCGCCACGGAGTGCTTCTCGGAGTACTCGCTCATGTCGACGCGGACCATCGCCCGCTCGTCGTCGAACAGGAACTCCGCCAACGCCTTGGCCAGCTCGGTCTTGCCGACGCCGGTGGGGCCGAGGAACAGGAACGACCCGGTGGGCCGGTCGGGGTCGGCGACGCCGGAGCGTGCCCGGCGCACCGCGTCGGAGACCGCGCGGACGGCGTCGGGCTGACCGACGACCCGCGCGCCGAGACCCTCTTCCATCCGCAGCAGCTTCTGGGTCTCGCCCTCGAGCAGCCGGCCCGCGGGGATGCCCGTCCAGGCCTGGACGACCTCGGCGATGTCGTCGGGGCCGACCTCCTCCTTGAGCATCGACTCGCCGGTCGCCACCGACGTCTCGGCGTCGGTGAGCGACCGCTCCAGCTCCGGGAGCCGGCCGTAGCGGAGCTCGGCAGCCTTGGCGAGCTCGCCGTCCCGCTCGGCCCGCTCGGCCTCCAGACGCGCCCGCTCGAGCTCCTCCTTGATCTGCTGGATGCGGCCGATCGCGCTCTTGTCCTGCTGCCACCGGGCGGTCAGCTCGGCCAGCTCCTGGCGCCGGTCGGCCAGGTCGGACCGCAGGGCCGCCAGCCGCTCGATCGAGGAGGGGTCGTCCTCCTTGGACAGCGCCATCTCCTCGATCTCCAGCCGGCGCACGGCGCGCTCGACCTCGTCGACCTCGACGGGGCGGCTGTCGATCTCCATGCGCAGCCGGCTGGCCGCCTCGTCGACGAGGTCGATCGCCTTGTCCGGCAGGAACCGGGCCGTGACGTACCGGTCCGACAAGGTGGCGGCGGCGACGATCGCGGTGTCGGTGATGCGGACACCGTGGTGCACCTCGTAGCGCTCCTTGAGCCCGCGCAGGATGCCGATGGTGTCCTCGACGCTCGGCTCGCCCACGAAGACCTGCTGGAAGCGGCGCTCGAGCGCGGGGTCCTTCTCGATGTGCTCGCGGAACTCGTCCAGTGTCGTCGCACCGACCATGCGGAGCTCGCCCCGGGCGAGCATCGGCTTGATCATGTTGCCGGCGTCCATGGCGGAGTCACCCGTCGCTCCGGCGCCGACGATCGTGTGCAGCTCGTCGATGAAGGTGACGATCTGCCCCTCGGCGTCGGTGATCTCCTGCAGCACGGCCTTGAGCCGCTCCTCGAACTCGCCGCGGTACTTGGCGCCCGCGACCATCGAGCCCAGGTCCAGCGCCATCAGCCGCTTGCCCTTGAGGCTCTCCGGCACGTCGCCGGCCACCATGCGCTGCGCCAGACCCTCGACGATGGCGGTCTTGCCGACGCCGGGCTCACCGATGAGCACCGGGTTGTTCTTGGTGCGGCGCGACAGCACCTGCACCACGCGGCGGATCTCGGTGTCGCGCCCGATGACCGGGTCGATCTTGCCCTCGCGGGCGCGCTCGGTGAGGTCGACGGCGTACTTCTCCAGCGCCTGGAAGGTGCCCTCGGGGTCCGGCGTCGTGACCTTGCGGGTGCCACGGACGGTGCGGAACGCCGCGAGCAGCGCGTCCCGCGTGGCACCGGCACCGGTCAGCACGGAACCGGCCTCGCCCTCCGAGCCGGCCAGCCCGACCAGCAGGTGCTCGGTGGAGATGTACTCGTCGCCCAGTGCGCTCGCCTGCTCCCCGGCGTCGTTCATGACGCGCAGGAACTCGCGGCTGGGCGAGGGCGCCGGGACGGTGGCCCCGGAGACGCTGGGCAGGCGGCGCACGGCGGCGTCCGCCTTGGCGCGGACGTCGGCGGCGTCGGCACCGACGGCCTTCAGCAGCGGCCCGGCGATGCCGTCGTCCTGCTCGAGCAGCGCGGCCAGCAGGTGCAGCGGCTCGAGGGCGGCCTGGCCACGGGCGACCGCGAGCCGCTGGGCGGCGGCGATGGCCTCCTGCGAACGGGTGGTCAGCTTGCTCTCCATGGTCGTGGTCCGCGTCCTCTCGTCGGTCGTACCGCCGGCCCGGCGGTCTGGGCTGTCATGGGTTCGAACGACCGGGGAGTTGAGTCTGTTCCACTCAACCTGGCTGAGTCCACCCACCGCACCGTCGGTCTCGGGCCACCCGAGCGGGCACAGGCACTGGTATCCGCCCCGACGCGCCCTAGACTCGGGGCATGACTGCACTGCCGGCTCCGAGCGTGGCGCTCGACGACCAGCTCTGCTTCGCGCTGTACGCAGCCTCGCGAGCCGTGACCGCGCGCTACCGGCCCATGCTCGAGGCCATCGGCCTGACCTATCCGCAGTACCTGGTCATGATGCTGCTCTGGGAAGAGGACCACCAGACGGTGGGCCAGCTCGGCTCCCGGCTGGCGCTGGACAGCGGCACGCTGTCCCCGCTCCTCAAGCGGCTCACCGCCGCCGGCCTGGTCACCCGGCACCGCCGCGTCGAGGACGAGCGCTCGGTGGCCATCGCCCTGACCGACGCCGGTCGTGCGCTGCAGGACAAGGCGTATGCCATCTCCGAGGAGATGATCGGCGCCATCGGCTTCGACAGCGGTGAGTTCGACGAGCTCAAGGCCCGGCTGCAGGTGGTCATCGAGCGGGTGAACAGCGGAGAGGCCGTCTGCTGAGTGCGTTGACCGCGCTCGTCACCGGGTAGGGGGGCGTCGACGCGCCGTCCAGGAGCGGGCGGCGCCCGGCACGGAAGAAGGAACATGCCCACTCGCACCGCACGCACCGCCTGGAACGGCACCCTCCAGGAGGGCTCCGGCCAGGTCGAGCTGTCCAGCTCCAAGATCGGCACCTACGAGGTCTCGTTCCCCAAGCGGGCCGCCGACGAGGCCGGGGGCACCACCAGCCCCGAGGAGCTCATCGCGGCCGCCCACTCGTCGTGCTTCGCCATGGCGCTCTCGAACGAGATCGGCAAGGCCGGGGGGACGCCGACCGCGCTCGAGGTGACCGCGGAGGTCACCCTCGGCAAGAAGGACGGCGCCTCGGCCATCACCGGGATCGCCCTCACCGTCCGCGGCGAGGTCGACGGGCTCGACGCCGACGCCTTCCAGACGGCCGCCCAGGCGGCGAAGGTCGGCTGCCCGGTCAGCAAGGCGCTGGCCGGCACCGAGATCACCCTCGACGCCTCGCTCGACTGACGAAGGCCCCCCTCCCCACCCCTCGGACCCCCCAGGGGGCAGGGAGGGGGCCGCACGGCCCGCCTCTCCTGGAGGCGGGCCGTCGTCGGTCCTACTGCGCCTGCTCGCCGGCCTCGCGCTGCAGCCGCTCCTCGCCGCTCTCCGTCCCGAGCGCGATCTCGCGGATGAGCAGGATGGCGGCCACCGCGATCACCGCGACCACCGCCGACACGAGGAAGATCCGGCCGGTCGCGTCGCCGTAGGAGAGCCGGATGAGCTCCTCGACGGCGGGCGGGGCATCGGCGAGGTCGGCCAGCCCCACCGTCCCCGACCCGGCCGCCTCGGCCGCACCCGGGATGCCCTCGAGCCGCTCGGCGATGATGCCGCTCACCCGGCTGGACAGCACGGCACCGAGCACGGACACACCCACCGTCCCGCCCAGGCTGCGGAAGAAGGCGACCGCCGAGCTCGCCGCCCCCAGGTCCTTGGCGGCAACGGTGTTCTGCACCGCCAGCACCAGGTTCTGCATGGTGGCCCCGATGCCGGTGCCCAGCACGAACAGGAAGCCGCACATCGCGACGATGTTGGTGTCGTGGTCGAGCGTGGACAGCATCGCGAACCCGGCGACGACCAGCAGCGAGCCGCCGACCAGGAAGCGCTTCCAGCGGCCGGTCCGGGTGATCATGAGCCCCGAGCCCGTCGAGGAGAGCAGGATCCCGCCGACCATCGGCACGGTGAGCAGGCCGGCGGCGGTCGGCGAGTAGCCGCGCGAGATCTGCAGGTACTGCCCCAGGAAGACGGTCGACCCGAACATCGCGACGCCGATCGCCGCGCTCGCGGCGATCGCCAGCGTCGTGGTCCGGTCGCGGAACAGCCGCAGCGGGACGATCGGCTCCTTGGCCCGGAGCTCCGTGACGATGAAGGCGGCGATCGCCAGCGCGCCGCCACCGACGTAGTACGCCGTCTCGACCGACGCCCAGGCGAAGCTGCCGCCCGCGAGGGTGACCCAGATGAGCAGCGTGGAGACGCCGGCGGTCAGGAAGACCGCGCCCATGTAGTCGATGTGCACGTCCCGCTTGGTCACCGGCAGGTGCAACGTCCGCTGGAGCAGCACCAGGGCCGCCAGGGCGAAGGGGACGACGACGAAGAAGCACCAGCGCCAGCCCAGCCAGCTGGTGTCCACCAGCAGGCCGCCGATGAGCGGGCCGCCGACGGTGGCCACGGCCATGACGCTGCCGAGCAGGCCGGAGTACCGACCGCGCTCCCGCGGGCTGATCATCGCGGCCATCGCGATCTGCACGAGGGCCTGCAACCCACCGAGCCCCAGGCCCTGCACGACCCGCCAGGCGATCAGCGTCTCCACCGACTGCGAGACGCCGGCGAGCATCGATCCGACGATGAACACCACGATGGCCAGCTGGAGCAGCAGCTTCTTGCTGAAGAGGTCGGCGAGCTTGCCCCAGATGGGGGTCGAGGCGGTCGAGGACAGCAGGGTGGCCGTGACGATCCAGGTGTACTGGCCCTGCGAGCCCCGCAGCTCGGTGATGATCGTGGGCAGCGCGTTGGAGACGATGGTTCCCGACAGGAACGCCACGAACATCGCGAGCATCATCCCGGACAGCGCCGACAGGATCTGCCGGTGCGTCATCCGCCCCTGCTGCTCGACGGGGGCCTCGGCGGCCGGCCTGTCGGCGGTGCTGGTCATGGGTCTCCTGGGCTCGTGCGAGGGGCGGTCGTGCGCGGTGGCCGGGACGGCGCGGGCGCGGGTCATCGCCCGGCGCCCAGCGGCTCGCGGCCGGCGGACGGCGCCGCCGGGACGGCCACCTCGATGTCGGCGCGCAGGCGGTCGAGCAGGTCGGTGAGCCGGCGGGCGTCGAGCTCGGACCAGCCGGACAGCGCGGCGAGCGCCCAGTCGGCGCGCATGGCGCGCGTGGCGGCGAGGGCCTCGGCGCCCTGCGGCGTGAGCCGGAGCAGGGTGGCCCGCCCGTCGCGCGGGTCGGGGTGGCGCTCCACGTACCCCGACCGCTCCAGGACGGCGAGCTGCCGACTGGCCACCGAGACGTCGATGCCGGCGCGCGCGGCGAGCGCGCTGCAGCGCTGGTCGCCGTCCTGCTCCAGCGGCAGCAGCAGCGTCCAGCCATAGGACGGCAGCTCGCCGTAGAGCTGGTTGGCCGCGCGGGTGCTGATCTGCCGGCCCGTGCGGATGAGCGAGGCGATGCTGGCGGTCAGCCGGTCCCGCGTGTCGGGACTGATGGACATGAGCGGAGTTCCTGACGGTCGAGACGTGTGCAGAGTGCAACCATAAACCGCTTGGTTGCGGTCTGCAACGAACGACCGGACACAGTCCTCCGTCCTGACCGTCCGCTCCCGCGCGACCCGTCCGACCCGGCTGACCCGCGCCCCTAGGCCTCCGGGTCCTCCCCGGCCTCGCGCGCCCGTGCATCCCCGAGCCGGTTGAGACGAGCCAGCAGCTCGGCCAGCGTGGCGACGTCCTCGGCCGGCCAGTCGCCGAGATCGGCCTCCCAGAGCTCCCGCCGGGCGGTGCGGATGTGGGCCAGCCGGGCCGCCCCCTCGGCGGACGGCGTCAGCACCTGCGCCCGGCCGTCGTCGGGATCGGCGCTGCGATCCACCAGGCCCAGCGCCACGAGGCTGGCCACCTGCCGGCTCACCGTGCTCTTGTCCAGGCCCAGCCGCGCGACCAGGTCGCTGGCCCGCAGCGGACCGGCGTCCTGGAGGAGGGCGAGCAGGCCGAAGGCGGCGCCGTCGAGGTCGGGGTGCAGCTGGCCGGCGAGCCGGGCCGAGATCGCCCGCGAGCGGCGCAGCAGCAGGCCGATCTCCCGCTCCAGGTCGACGAAGGCCGCGTGCGGGTCGGGCCGGCTCACCGGCCGCTCCGCGGGCGCCACACGACCAGCGCGTTGCCCGGCCGGCGCTGCGGCACCAGCTCCGCGCGGTACCCCACCGGGACCGCGGCCTCGGCGGCGATCCGGCGGTGCTCGCTGTGCTCGAGCTCGGCCAGCAGCTCGTGCACCCGCGCCTGCAGGGCCTCGACCTGCGACTCGAGCTCGATGATCCGCTTGATCCCGGCGAGGTTGACGCCGTCCTCCTGCGACAGCCGCTGGACCTCACGCAGCAGTGCGACGTCACGGGGGCTGTACCGGCGACCGCCCCCGGGGGTGCGCCCGGGGCGGACCAGCCCGAGCCGGTCGTACTGGCGCAGGGTCTGGGCGTGCATGCCGGCCAGCTCGGCCGCCACCGAGATCACGAAGACCGGCGCGTCCTCGGCGACGGACCGGGCGGCGCCCGGGACCGGGTCGACCCGCCCGGTCACCGGTCGGCTCCCGCCTGCAGGGCCGCGGTGATGTGCGGGCGCGGGTCCTCGTCCATCTCCTCGGCGAGCGCCTCTATGGCCTTCCGCTGGGCCGGCGTGAGCCGCACGGGCACCGCGACGTCCAGCGTGACCAGCAGGTCGCCGGTGCGCCCCTTCGCCGGGACGCCCCGTCCGCGCACCCGCAGCGTCCGGCCGCTCGCGGTGCCGGCGGGCACCTTGAGCGAGACCGTGCCGTCGAGCGTCGGCACCGTCAGGGTCGTTCCCAGGGCCGCCTCCGCGAACGTGATCGGCACGCTGAGCGTCAGGTCGTCGTCCTTGCGGCCGAACAGGCTGTGCTCGGCGACGTGGACGACGACGAACAGGTCACCGGCCGGTCCTCCGCGCCGCCCGGGCGCGCCCTTGCCGGCCAGCCGGATGCGCTGGCCGTCCTTGACACCGGCCGGCATCCGGACGGTGATGGTGCGGGTCTGGCTGGTGATGCCGCTGCCCGAGCAGGTCGGGCAGGGGTCGTCGACGACGGAGCCGGTGCCGCGGCAGTTGCGGCAGGGCTCGGAGAAGGCGAAGGCCCCCTGGCTGCGGCTGGTGACACCGGCCCCCTGGCACACCGGGCAGGTGTGCGGGCTGGTCCCGGGCTTCGCGCCGCTGCCCGCGCAGGTCGGGCAGCTGCCCGGGCTCTGCATGCGCAGGGGCACCGTGACGCCGAGGACGGCCTCCTCGAAGGAGAGGGTCGCCTCGGTCTCGACGTCCTGACCACGCGCCGGGCCCGACGCCGCCTGGCTGCGCGCGCGGGCTCCGCCCGCGGCACCGCCGAAGAGGCCGCCGAGCAGGTCCCCCAGCCCACCGGGTCCGCGGCCGGCGGCTCCCGGACCGCCGGCCGCGCCGGGGCCGCCCGCGGCGCCCCCGAAGAGGTCGCCGAAGTCGAAGGTCTGCCCGCCGCCGGGGAAACCGCCCCCGCCGCCCGGGAAGCCGGCGCGAGCGCCCGCTCCTCCGGCGCCGAAGAGCCGCCGCGCCTCGTCGTACTCGCCGCGCCGCTTCGGGTCGGAGAGGACGTCGTAGGCCTCGGAGACCTCCTTGAACCGGGTCTCCGCCTCGGCGTTGCCCGGGTTCTTGTCCGGGTGCAGCTCCTGCGCCAGCTTGCGGTAGGCCTTCTTGATCTCTGCCGCGTCCGCGCTCTGGGGGACGCCCAGCGCGCCGTAGTAGTCCTTCTCGATGAAGTCCCGGGTGCTCATCGGGTGTCCCCCTTCCTGGGAGTCAGTCGGACGCCGCGGCGCCCGGGTCGGCCGGCACGGCGCCGTCGCCGGCGGGTGCCGGGTTCTCCGGCTCGGTGACCGCGACCATCGCCGTCCGCAGCACCCGGTCCCCGCGGCGGAAACCCTGCCGCAGGACCGTCGTCGCGGTCGGGACCGTGACGTCGGCGGACGTGTCGTGCATGACCGCCTCGTGCAGCGCCGGGTCGAACTCGTCGCCGGCCTTGCCGAACGCCTCGACCCCGAGACCGTCGAGCAGCCCCAGGATGCGCTCGGCGACCAGCTTGAACGCGCCGGTCAGGTCACCGTGGTCCCGCGCCCGCTCGATGTCGTCCACGATCGGGATCAGGCCGGTGGCGAACCGCTCGGCCGCCTGGTCGACGACGAGGGTCCGGTCGCGGTCCACCCGACGCCGGTAGTTGGCGTACTCCGCGGTGACCCGCTGCAGGTCCTCGGTGCGCTCGGCCAACTGCGCGGCCAGGTCGTCCCCGGCTGCACCCGCCGCCGGCGGGGCCTCCGCCTGCGGCTGGTCGTCCACGGGCATCTCGTGCTCGCTCATCTGCTCCCCTGCGACGGTCGGGTCCGGCCGGGCACCGGCCGGCTGCTCGCCGGCCGGTGCCCGCACCTCACCACTGATCGGGTCGATGCGCCGCTTGTCGCGGATCACGACCCGCGGCTGCTCTTCCCCGCTGGTCATCGGCGGTCGTCGTCCTCGTCCACGATCTCGGCGTCGACGACGTCGTCGTCCGCGGTCGTGGACCCACCGGCCTGCGCCCCGCCGGGGGCAGCACCCTCGGTACCGGGCGCACCCTCGGCGGCCTCGGCGTTCTGCGCGTACAGCGCGCCGCCGACCTCCTGGGAGATCCGGGCGACCTTCTCCTGAGCGGTCTTGATCGCCTCGATGTCCGAGCCGCCCAGCGAGGAGCGGAGCTCGGTCAGCGCCTCGCCGAGCTCGTCCTTCTTCTCGGCCGGGATCTTGTCACCGTTCTCGGCCAGGAACTTCTCGGTCTGGTACTGCAGCGACTCGGCCAGGTTGCGGGTCTCGGCCTCCTCGCGGCGCTTCTTGTCCTCCTCGGCGTGCGCCTCGGCGTCCTTCATCATCCGCTCGATGTCGTCCTTCGGGAGGGCCGAGCCGCCGGTGATGGTCATCGACTGCTCCTTGCCCGTGCCGAGGTCCTTCGCGTGGACGTGCACGATGCCGTTGGCGTCGATGTCGAAGGCCACCTCGATCTGCGGGACGCCGCGCGGCGCCGGGGGCAGACCGGTCAGCTCGAACATGCCGAGCTTCTTGTTGTAGGCGGCCATCTCGCGCTCGCCCTGGAAGACCTGGATCTGCACCGACGGCTGGTTGTCGTCGGCCGTCGTGAAGATCTCCGAGCGCTTGGTCGGGATCGTGGTGTTGCGCTCGATGAGCTTGGTCATGATCCCGCCCTTGGTCTCGATACCCAGGGACAGCGGGGTGACGTCGAGGAGCAGGACGTCCTTCACCTCGCCGCGGAGGACACCGGCCTGCAGCGCGGCACCGATGGCGACGACCTCGTCGGGGTTGACGCCCTTGTTCGGCTCCTTGCCCCCGGTGAGCTCGCGGACCAGGTCGGACACCGCGGGCATGCGGGTCGAGCCACCGACGAGGACGACGTGGTCGATCTGGTTCACCGAGATGCCGGCGTCGCGGATCGCCTGGTTGAACGGCGCGCGGGTGCGGTCGAGCAGGTCCTGGGTCATCCGCTGGAACTCGGCACGGGTGATCGTGACGTCGAGGTGCAGCGGGCCCTCGGCACCGGCGGTGATGTAGGGCAGGTTGATGTTGGTCGACTGCGCGCCCGACAGCTCGATCTTGGCCTTCTCGGCGGCCTCGCGGAGGCGCTGCATGGCCAGCTTGTCCTTGGACAGGTCGATGCCGTTGGAGGCGTTGAAGGTCTTGACCAGGTGGTCCATGACCTTCTGGTCCCAGTCGTCACCACCGAGGTGGTTGTCACCGGCGGTGGCCTTCACCTCGATGACGCCGTCCCCGATCTCGAGCAGGGAGACGTCGAAGGTGCCGCCACCGAGGTCGAAGACGAGGATCGTCTGCTCGGTCTCGCCCTTGTCCAGGCCGTAGGCCAGCGCGGCCGCGGTCGGCTCGTTGACGATGCGCAGGACGTTGAGGCCCGCGATCTCACCGGCCTCCTTGGTGGCCTGGCGCTGCGCGTCCTCGAAGTAGGCCGGGACGGTGATGACGGCGTCGGTGACCGGCTCGCCCAGGTAGGTCTCGGCGTCGCGCTTCAGCTTCTGCAGCGTGCGGGCGCTGATCTCCTGCGCGGTGTACTTCTTGCCGTCGATCTCGTCGGTGGTCCAGTTCGTGCCCATGTGGCGCTTGACGGACCGGATGGTGCGGTCGACGTTGGTGACGGCCTGGTTCTTGGCCGACTGGCCGACGAGGACCTCGCCGTTCTTGGCGAACGCGACAACCGACGGGGTGGTGCGCGAGCCCTCCGAGTTGGCGATGACGGTGGGCTCACCGCCCTCGAGGACGGTGACGACGGAGTTCGTGGTGCCGAGGTCGATACCGACAGCTCGTGCCATGGGGATGGCCTCTCTTCCGTGTGCGGGGGTGGTGCTGGTCCGTGTGGGAGTCGAGCCCGGACCGCCTTGCGCGTGGTCCGCTCAACTTTCCTGCCCACCATAACGGCAGGGTGCGGGAACGTGTTCCCGGGGCGGGGTGACGTGCCCGAGAGCCGCGGCACAGCACCCGAGCCACCGCACACCCCGGCTACGAGTCCGCACGCCGGCTCCGGCGTGGCCGTCGTCCACAGCGCGGCCCTGGATCGCCCCGCAGCGTCCCCACGGTGGCCGACACTCGCGCGGTGCATCCGATGCTCCGGGCCGCAGCCGAGCGCCGGCTCGGCGTCTTCACCGCCGCCGACGTCCGGCGGGCCGCCTACGACCACGCGGAGGTGCGGCACCTGTGCGCGTCCGGCCGCTGGATCCGCCTGCGGCGCGGCGTCTACATCGCTGCCGGAGACCTGCCCCCAGCCGGGGACGGGCGTGCGCGCCGCGAGGTGGAGTGCATGGCGGTGCTCCTCCATCTCGGCAGGCCGCACGCCGCGCTCAGCCATGCGACCGCTGCTGCGCTCCGCGGACTGCCGCTCCCCCGCTCGCTCGACCCGGCCGTCCGGCTGACCGACCCCGAGCGCTGGCGCCGAGGGCGGGGATTCGTGATGTCGCGGGCCCCGCTGCGGCCGGGCGAGGTGGTCACGCGCGGGCCGCTGCGGCTCACGTCCGTCGCCCGGACGCTCGTCGACTGCGCACGCGAGTGGCCGCCGGAGGACGCCGTCATCGCCCTCGACGCCGCACTGCTCGCGGATCGGGTGACGCCGGAGCAGCTGAGGGAGACGGCGGCCGCCGTCACGTCGTGGCCGGGAGCGCGCGGCGCCGGGCGCGCGGTCGGGCTGGCCGACGGGCGGGCGGAATCGCCCCTCGAGACCCGGGGCCGGTTGCGGATCGTCGGTGCGGGGCTGCCGACGCCGGAGCTGCAGGTGGAGATCCGGGCCGGCGGGCGGCTCGTCGCCGTCGTCGACGGCTGGTTCGACGACGCCGCCGTCGCGGTGGAGTTCGACGGGCGTGTGAAGTACACCGATCCGTCGCGGGACCGCTCCGCAGGCCAGGTGCTGTGGGAGGAGAAGCGCCGTGAGGACGCACTCCGGGCCCTCGACATCCGCGTCGTGCGCATCGCCGACGCCGACGTGGGGCGCAGGGTGGGCGGCGATGGAACAGCGCCTGCGGCAGCTGACGTCGTCGACCGGGCCGGTCGCCCGGCGGTTCACGGTGCATCCGCGTGCGCGAGGACTGCGCCGCAGCGGTTGACGCCACGGGAGCCACCGCGCAGCAGCGGGAGCCGCGGCGCACGGCGGCTCCGGGGGCGACACGGCGGCTCCGGGGGCGACACGGCGGCTCCGGTGAACGCAGCCCGACGGGGTGATGGCCGGATCGTGATCGCCGCCCTTCGCCTGGGCCCGAGTAGCCTGCGGGCGCGCCAGCTATCGTGCGATCCGTGCGGGCACGCCGTGCCCGCATGCGTTCCGCGCGCCGGTCCCGGACCGGCGCGGACGACGGCGCGCGTACCGACCAGAGCTTCGCCGTCGCCGAACGGGCGCACGGGAGTCAACCGACGCCGACAGGCGTGCGGGGAGGAAAAGATGACGGGCCCGCTGCAGATCGTCCTGGGGACGATCAGCGTCCTGTTCCTGATCGTGGCCTCGGTGTTGGCCTACCGCGCGGTGCGGGCCCAGGTGCGGATCATCCGCTCCGGCCAGCCCGACGGCACCCGGTGGGGGCCGGTGAAGACCCGCCTGAAGACCCTGGCCATCGAGTCGCTGGGCCACACCCGGATGCTCAAGTGGTCGAGCATCGGCATCGCCCACTGGTTCGTCTTCGTCGGCTTCTACGGGCTGTTCCTCACGCTGGTCGAGGCCTTCGGTGAGGTGTTCAACCCGGCCTTCCACCTGCCGCTCATCGGCGAGTGGGCCATCTGGAACCTCTTCGCCGACCTCATCGGCACCGCGACGATCCTCGGGATCCTCTACCTGATCTACCGCCGCCAGCGGGACCACCCGCGCCGGCAGGGCCGCAAGAGCCGCTTCGCCGGCAGCAACGAGGGCCGTGGCTACTTCGTCGAGGCGATCGTCCTCACCGTCGGCATCTGCATCCTGCTGATCCGCGCGCTCAAGGTCTCCTCCGACCTGACCGACGCCCCCGGCTGGTCGCACCCGATCTCCGGCGCCCTCGGCCAGATCCTCCCGGACAGCCCCGACCTGCTCACCGTCGTGGCGTTCATCAAGATCATGGTGTCGCTGGCCTGGCTCGTGGTGCTCAGCCGGATCCTGAACATGGGTGTGGCCTGGCACCGGTTCAGCGCGTTCTTCAACATCTACTTCAAGCGCAACGCCGACGGCGCCCCCGCGCTCGGCCCGCTGCTGCCGATGACCAGCGGCGGCAAGCCGATCGACTTCGAGGACCCGGGCGAGGACGACATCTTCGGTCGCGGCAAGATCGAGGACTTCACCTGGAAGGGGATGCTGGACTTCACCACCTGCACCGAGTGCGGGCGGTGCCAGAGCCAGTGCCCGGCGTGGAACACGGGCAAGCCGCTCAGCCCGAAGATGGTGATCATGGACCTCCGCGATCACCTCTACGCGAAGGCTCCCTACCTCCTGGGTGAGAAGACGGCCAGCGAGACCGCGCCGGACTACGACGTCCTCAAGCCCAGCGACGAGCAGGTCTGGGCCAGCGGCTACGCCCGCATCGAGGGCACCAACGACGCCCAGGCGCACCGCCCGCTGGTCGGCACCCTCGAGGAGGGCGGGGTCATCGACCCCGACGTCCTGTGGAGCTGCACCAACTGCGGCGCCTGCGTGGAGCAGTGCCCGGTGGACATCGAGCACATCGACCACATCGAGGACATGCGCCGCTACCAGGTGCTCATCGAGTCGAACTTCCCCTCCGAGGCCGGCGTGATGCTGACCAACCTGGAGAAGCGCGGCAACCCGTGGGGCATGGGCGGCAACGTCCGCGAGGACTGGATCAAGGAGCTCGACTTCGAGGTGCGGATGGCCGACGGCCCGCTGCCCGCGGACGTCGAGTACCTGTTCTGGGTCGGCTGCGCCGGCGCCGTCGACGACCGCGCCAAGAAGGTCACCAAGGCCGTCGCGGAGCTGCTGCACACGGCGGGCGTCGAGTTCGCCGTCCTCGGCAACGGGGAGACCTGCTCGGGCGACCCGGCCCGCCGCCTGGGCAACGAGTTCGTGTTCCAGCAGCTGGCCATGGAGAACGTCGAGACCCTCAACGGCGTCTTCGAGGGCCGCGTGCCGGGCACCCGCAAGATCGTCGCCACCTGCCCGCACTGCTTCAACTCGCTGGGCAAGGAGTACCCGCAGGTCGGTGGCGAGTACGAGGTCATCCACCACACGCAGCTGCTCGGCCAGCTGATCGAGGAGGGCCGGCTCGTGCCGGTCACCCCGATCGACCGCAAGGTGACCTACCACGACCCGTGCTTCCTGGGCCGGCACAACAAGGTCTACACGCCTCCGCGCGAGATCCTCGACTCCGTCCAGGGCCTCACCACGCAGGAGATGCACCGCTGCAAGGACCGCGGCTTCTGCTGCGGCGCCGGCGGTGCCCGCATGTGGATGGAGGAGAAGATCGGCAAGCGGATCAACGTCGAGCGCACCGAGGAGGCGCTCGAGCTGGATCCGGACGTCATCTCGACCGCGTGCCCGTTCTGCATCACGATGCTCTCCGACGCCCTCACGTCGAAGAAGCAGAACGGCGAGGCCGGCGAGCACGTCGAGGTCCTCGACGTCAGCCAGATCCTGCTGCGCTCGATGCAGCCGGTCGCCGCCGGTGTCCAGGGCGCGGCCTCCGGTGCCGACGTCGGCACCAAGGGCGACGACGTCGTGGGCCTGGACTCCGCCGCGACGGAGCACGACCCGAAGTAGCCCCACCCGCACCGGCGACGGCGCGTGTTCCCCGGCCGGGGAGCACGCGCCGTCGTCGTTCCCGGGGTGCGGGGACGCGCCGTCCCCCGCGGGCGGTGTGGCTCGCGCCACGGAGGACCATGAGCGGAGTGACCCGCACCGCAGCCAGGAGCACCGCGCCCGCCCCCGCCTCACCGGCCGGCGGACTCGTCCTCATCGGCGTGGCGATCGTGCTCACCGGCCTGAACCTCCGCACCGCCGTCAACAGCGTCGGCCCGGTGCTGGAGGAGATCGAGAACGCCCTGGGCCTCTCCAGCGGGGTGGCCGGCCTGATCACCTCGCTGCCGGTGCTCTGCTTCGCCGCGATCGGGTTCGCGGGCCCGCCGCTGTCGGCCCGCTTCCGCGACGCGCACGTGCTGGGCGGGGCCCTGCTCACCATGGCCGCCGGGATGGTGCTGCGCTCGCTGGCCGGCTCCTTCTGGCTGTTCCTCGTCGGCACCGTGCTGGCCATGGTCGGCGGAGCCCTGGGCAACGTGCTGCTCCCCGGGCTGGTCAAGCGCTACTTCCCCGACCGCACCGGGCTGATGGTCGGCGCCTACGGCACGGCGCTGAGCGCCGGCGCCGCCGTGGTGTCGGTGAGCACCCAGCCGATCGCCGACGCCGTGGGCACCGACGACGGCTGGCGCTGGGGGCTCGGCGTGTGGGCCGCCCTCGCGCTGGTCGCCGCCCTCTCCTGGTTCTTCGTCCGGGCCACGCCAGGGGTGTCGCGCGCCTCGCACGTCGCCGTCCGGATGCGGGACCTGGTGCACAGCCGCCTGGCCATCGCCCTGACCGCGTTCTTCGGCCTGCAGGCGATGCAGGCCTACGTGATCGTCGGCTGGTCGGCGCAGTACCTGCGCGACGCCGGGCTGTCCGCCGCCACGGCCGGGCTGCTCCTGGGCGTGAACTCGATCGTCGCCATCCCGGTGAACGCGCTCGTGCCGACCCTCACCGTGCGGCCGCGGGTCCAGTGGCCGCTGCTGTCGTTCTTCATGTGCTGCTACCTGGCCGGCTGGATCGGCCTCTGGACGGCGCCGCTGGCCGCTCCGTGGCTGTGGATGGTGCTGCTCGGCCTGGGCCTGGGCACGTTCTCGATGGTGCTCACCCTGTTCGGGCTCCGGGCACGCACGCCCGAGACGACGGCGGCGCTGTCCACCGTCGCCCAGGGCTGGGGATACCTCATCGCCGGCGCCGGGCCGCTGCTGGTCGGCGTGCTGCGCGGCGCCACCGGCGGCTACGACGGGATGTTCGTCCTGATGCTCGCCGGCGTCGCCGGGCTGTGGGCGCTGGGGTGGCTGGTGACGCGGCCACGGTTCGTCGACGACGAGGTGGACCGCTCCGTCCCGGGCTGGTCGACGGCGGGACGGGCCCGTCCGGACACCGAGGTGCTGGAGAGCGCCGGTGCCGAGCCCCCGGTGAACGCCCAGATCACTCCGGCCGACGGGTCTCCGCGCGGGTGAAGTTGCGGTAGGACCGTGACGGGGTGGGCCCGCGCTGGTCCTGGTAGCGGGAGCCGTAGACGGCCGAGCCGTACGGGTGCTCGGCCGGGCTGCTCAGCCGGAACATGCACAGCTGGCCGATCTTCATGCCGGGCCACAGCGTGATCGGCAGGTTGGCCACGTTGGACAGCTCCAGCGTGATGTGCCCGGAGAAGCCCGGGTCGACGAAGCCCGCGGTGGAGTGGGTGAGCAACCCCAGCCGGCCGAGCGAGGACTTGCCCTCGAGCCGGGCCGCCAGGTCGTCCGGGAGGCTGATGACCTCGAGCGTCGACCCGAGCACGAACTCCCCCGGGTGCAGCACGAACGGCTCGTCCCCCTCGGGCTCGACCGGCGTCGTGAGGTCGTCCTGCTGCTCCGCCGGGTCGATGTGGGTGTACCGCGAGTTGTTGAAGACGCGGAAGAACCGGTCCAGCCGGACGTCGATGCTGGAGGGCTGCACGAGGCCCGGGTCGTAGGGCTCGATGCCGAGGCGTCCCTCGGCGATCGCGGCCGTGATGTCGCGGTCGCTCAGCAGCATGGCGCGGAGTCTAGGGAACGGGCTTCCCTGCTCCGTCCGGGTGAACCTGCTCAAGGCCGCCCGCGTGCGCGCCGTTGGCAGCGCGATGACGCCCGTCGGCGGTCCTCCGGGGCCACCGACCATCCCGGATGGGCCGGGTGGCGGCGTGCGGAGGGCTCCACGGATGAAGAGCAAGCGGATCCAGGCGCTGGTCCTGGTCTCGGCGCTGGCGTTCGGGTACGCCGGCGCCGCGGCGTACTCGGCATGGGCCGCGCCCGCCGTGCCGCCCCTCCCCGTCGCCACCGGCTTCGGCCCCGGCGACGGGCTGACCCGGTACGTCGTGACGGCCTCCGGAAGCGATCAGGCCGCACTGCTCGCCGAACTGGAGGCCGTCGAAGGCGTGGCGCACGCGCAGCCGCTGGACGACGCCCGCGCGCTGGTCGCCGTGGACGACGTGCCCACCGACGCACTGGCCTCGGTGCCCGGGGTCGCGGGGGTAGAGCTGTCCGTCGCCGTGTCGGTGCTGGGCCAGGTGCAGGACCCGTACTGGAGTGCCTACGGCTGGAACCTGGAGAACACGGGCACGAACGTCTACCAGCAGGAAGCCACGGCGGACGCCGACGTGGATGCGACCGACGGGTGGCAGAGCGGAACCGGCACCGGGATGGTCGTCGCGGTCGTGGACACCGGTTTCGACTCGGACCACCCCGACTTCGTGGGTTCGCTCTGGACCAACCCCCGGCAGAGCTGCGGGCCCACCGACCAGGACGGCAACGGCCTGGTCGGCGACTGCCACGGCTGGAACTTCTACACCGACAGCGCCGACGTCGACAACGGCGCCTTGGGGACGCACGGCGCGTCCGTCGCCGGCGTCATCGGCGCCCGCGCCTACAACGGCGTCGGTTCGGCCGGTGTAGCCCCCGAGGTCACCATGATGCCGCTGGTCATCGGCGGCGGGGACTCGGTGGACGCCAACCTGGGCGCCAAGGCCATCCGCTACGCGGTCGACAACGGCGCGGACGTCATCAACGCCTCCTGGGGAGGCCCGATCGCCGGCCAGCCGCTGGACAGCCTCAAGTCGGCCATCGCGTACGCCGCCTCCAAGGATGTCCTGGTGGTCGCGGCCGCCGGCAACGACGGCGTCAACCGGGACACGAAGGTGCTGTACCCGGCCAGCCTGCCCGACGACAACATCGTGACGGTCGGCAGTTCGACCGCCCTCGACACGATCTCCCCGACCTCCGCCTGGAGCGCCACGGTCGTGGACCTGTTCGCCCCCGGCAACAAGATCGCCACCACCTGGAACGACGGTGGCTACCGCCTGGTGAGCGGCACCTCCCTCGCGGCGCCGCAGGTGGCAGCCGCCTACGCGCTGTACCGCGAGCAGATGCCCACCGCCGGCTACGCCGAGCTGAAGCAGGCGCTGCTCGACGACGTCGACAAGCTCACGGTCTTCGCCGGCAAGTCCGTGACCGGCGGCCGGCTGACGCTCAGCCGGCTGTCCGGCACCCCGGCCGAGTCGGTCCGGTACGCGTTCACCTCGATGAGCGCGCCCGCGGGCACCGTCTCCCCGCGCATCGGCGTGAGCGGCTCGGCCGCCGGTGGCGACTACTCCGTCGCCCTGGGCCTGGGCATGGAGTTCGAGGGCGACATCTGGGCCCTCGCGGACAAGCCGGTCACGCTCGGCGGCGAGACCGTCACCACCGACGACACCGGCAGCGCGGTGTTCGACCTGGGCCGGCTCGCCAGCCTCGACGGCCTCGGCCTCTCGCCGTCCCTGCCCCTGGGCGACGGCCGCTACGTCATGACCGTCCAGCTGCTCCGCGACGGCACCCCCGTGGGCCGCGCGTCGGCCGCTCCGCTGCTCGTGCGCACCTCCCTGCCCGGCTCCGGTGGCGGGAGCACGCCCGGGACGACGCCGGGCACGCCCACCCCGGGCGCGCCCGCCCCGGGCGGCGACGTGCCCCCGGCTCCCGGCACCCCCACGCCGGGCGCCCCCACGCCCGGGGCACCCATCCCGGGCGCACCCGCCCCCGGCACGACGCCCGGCACCCCGGCTCCCGGCGCGCCCACTCCCGGCGCCCCCGCTCCCGGTACGCCCGCTCCCGGTACGCCCGGCCCCGATGGCTCGACCCCGGGTGGGGGCTCGAACCCCGGCACGCCCGCTCCGGGCACGCCGGCGCCCACCCCGGGCACGCCGGCCCCCGGCGCCCCCGGCACCCCTGACACCGGCACCACCCCCATCGCCCCCGGGACCGGCACGCCTCCGGGCGCCTCCGGCCCGGCCCCGACGCCGCCCACCGGCGGTGGGACCGCGCCCGGCGACCCGGGTGACACGACGACCAGCTATCCCTCGGTCGGCGCCTTCGGCATCACCTCGCTGAGCCCGAACACCGTCTCGGTCGACGGCGGCACGCTGGTGACGATCTCCGGCACGGCCCTGCCGCCGCGGCCGCAGATCCTCATCGGTGGCACCGCCCGGGCCACCGTCGTCACGGAGTCGGCGACCCGCGTGCAGTTCCGGGTGCCGGCACGCGTGGCGGGCGCCTACGACGTCGCCGTCTTCGCGGCCGACGGGCGCTCGACGGTGCTGCCGTCGGCGCTCACCTACCGCGCGGACACACCGCCGGGCACCGGTGCCACCCCTGTTCCGGGCACCCAGCCCGGTGACGGGTCGGCCCCGGGCGGCACGCCGCCGGGGTCCGGCACCACCCCGCCCCCGACCGGCACCCCGGACCCCGGGACCACCCCCGGCACGCCGGGCACCGGACCGGTCGAGCGCACCGGCCCGTCGGGTGAGCGGCTGGTCCGGTCGGCGACCTTCTCCGCGCTCCGCGGGATCTGGTCGGTGAACTGCTCCGCCTCCTGCGCCGGC
The DNA here is from genome assembly GCF_054051075.1 of Blastococcus sp. SYSU DS0617. Taxonomy (NCBI): domain Bacteria; kingdom Bacillati; phylum Actinomycetota; class Actinomycetes; order Geodermatophilales; family Geodermatophilaceae; genus Blastococcus; species Blastococcus sp. SYSU DS0617. Next base: position 62,595 of record NZ_JBJHAO010000013.1, on the reverse strand, counting down.
GTCGCGATCTGAGCGCGCCGCGCGGCTGACCGGCGCTCCCCGACCACCGTGCCCCGTCCGACTTCCCCAGTGCGGACGGGGCACGGTGTCGTCCCGGCCCGGTGCCGTCCTCCCTCTCGCACCGGGGCTGTCGCGGGTGGCCGAGCGGCTGCGCACCGAGGCGATCTGCTTCCTGGCGGAGATGCGCCGCTAGGCGCGGCGGCTCATCCCGCTCTCATCCGAGTGCCATGCGCGCGCTCTAGCGTGACCGGGTGCCTCCGCCCGTGCTCGAGCCGCCGGCACCCCCGTCGCTGCGGCGGGCCTGGCCACCCGCGCTGCGCCTGCTGCTCGGAGAGGAGGCCGCGCAACTCTGGGACGCTGCCCTGGCTCCGGGCGGCGGCCGCCTGACCCGGCTGCGCCCCACCGGCACGTCCGTGCAGCCCGGCGGGGCGGCGACGGTGCAGTACGCCGCCGAGGTCACCTGGGCCGACGGCCGGTCCACCCGTGAGTCGCTCGCGGCCACCAGCGGCGCCCGGATCCCGGTCGGGGCGACGGTCCTGGAGGGCGAGGCCGACGGCGAACGCGTCACGGTCGGGGTCTGGCGCTGGCCCCTGGACCCGGCGCTGCCGGCGCTGGCCTGGGCGAGCAGCGCCGCGGCCGCCGCTCCCCGGCTCGCGGAGCTCGGCCTGACCGACGGCCCCGTGCGCCTGCGGCTGCGCTCCTACCGGCCCGGCCGCCGCGCCGTGATCGAGGCGACGACGGGGGCGGGATCGCTCTTCCTCAAGGTGGTGCGGCCGGTCGCCGTCGCCCGGCTGGTGGAGCGGCACGCCGTCCTCACCGGTGTGCCGGTGCCGCCGGTGCTGGCCGCCACCGACGACGGCGTGGTCGTGCTGCCGGGCCTGACCGGGACGCCGATGCGGGACCTGATCGCCGCCGGCGGGGGCGGGCTGCCCGACGCGACAGCCCTGGACGCCCTGCTCGACGGGCTCCCCGAGGCAGCGGCGCACGTGACCGCCGTCGGCCGGAGCCGCCCCGGGGATGCCCGGGGACGCGCCGGCGACCACGCGACGGTGCTCGGGCTGGTCGCACCGGAGCTGCGGCCCCGGCTGGACCGGCTCACCGCCGTCCTGCGCGCCGCCGAGCCGGGGAAGCACCCCGAGGTGCCGGTGCACGGCGACTTCTACGAGTCCCAGCTGCTGGTCGAGGCCGGTTCGGTGGTCGGCCTGCTCGACGTGGACACCGTCGGCCGCGGGCACCGCATCGACGACTGGGCGACCCTGCTCGGGCACCTGGCGCTGCTGGAGACGATCCTGCCCGCGCCGGCCGGCGCCGGCCGCTACCGCGCGGAGCTGGAGGGGGCAGCCCTCCGCCGATGGCCGGCCACCCAGCTGCGGCCGCGCGTCGCCGCCGTGCTGCTGGGCCTGGCCACCGGCCCGTTCCGGGTGCTGCAGGCGGACTGGGCCGCCGGGACCGAGGCCCGGATCGCGCTGGCCGAGCGGTGGGCGGCTCCCGCGCGGGGATGAGAGAGCCCTCATCGGCAGCTCCCGGGGCCCTCACCTGCCGTGGGAAACCTGGAGTCGTCCGAGAGAGAACCACCCGCAGGAGGAGCCCCAGATGACCACCCGCCCCGCCACCTGGAAGATCGTCACCTTCGGTGCCGCGCTGACCGGCCTCGGTGCCGCCGGCATCGGCGTCGCGGCCGCCGACGACGACCGCGACCGGCCGCTGCCCGCCGGTATCTCGGTCGCCGGCGTGGACGCCCCGGCCGACGCGCCCGCGGACGCCCCCGTGGACGCCTCCCCGGAGAGCGCCGACTCGCCGAACGAGAGCGCCACCGACAGCGCGGACGACGCCTCGCCCGACACCGCGAGCCCCGACGACGCCACCCCCGACGACGTCCAGAGCGCCGAGTCGGCGCAGTCCGCCGCCTCCCCCGACAACTGAGCGACCGGCGAGATCGCCGATCTCGCGCGTCTTCCCCGCGGGAAGCGTGCGAGATCGGCGATCTCGTCGTGCGGGGCGGGTCGTCAGGTCTCGACGAGGCGGTAGCCCATCCCGTGCACGGTCTCGACCCGCTCGGCACCGATCTTCCTGCGCAGGTACCGCACGTAGACGTCCACCACGTTCGAGCCGGGGTCGAAGTCGTAGCCCCACACCTGGCTGAGCAGCTGTTCCCGGGACAGCACCTGTCCCGGATGCCGCAGGAACGTCTCGGCGAGCGCGAACTCGCGCGCCGACAGGTCGACCGTCGAGCTACCCACCCGCGCGCGGCGGGTCCGCAGGTCCAGCGACAGGTCGCCGCAGGTGAGCACGGTGAGCTCGGCGGTGCGGTCGGTCGCCAGCCGGAGCCGCACCCGGGCCAGGAGCTCCTCGAAGCGGAACGGCTTGGGCATGTAGTCGTCCGCGCCGCCCTCGAGCCCGGCCACGGTGTCCTGCACGCTGTCCCGCGCGGTCAGGATGATCACCGGGATCGGATTGCGTTCCGCGCGCAGCCGCCGCAGCACCTCGAACCCGTCCATACCCGGCAGCCCGATGTCCAGCACCAGCAGGTCGAACTCGCCGCTGGCGGCCTGGGCGCGGGCGGTGGGTCCGTCGGCCGCCACCGAGGTGGCGAACCCGTTGGCGCGCAGCCCCTTCTCGATGAACGAGGCGATGCGGGGTTCGTCCTCGGCGATCAGCACGCGGCTCATGCGTCCTCCTCGGGAGCCTGGACTTCGGCCGGCAGCACGATGGTGAAGGTGGCGCCCGCTCCGGGCCGGCTGTCGAGCAGGACGCGGCCGCCGTGGGCCGCCGCGATCGCCTCCACGATGGACAGCCCCAGCCCCGCGCCGTCGGACCGGCGGGCGCCTGCGGCGCCGCGGGCGAACCGTTCGAACACCCGCGCCCGGTCCTCCTCCGCGATCCCCGGCCCGGAGTCGGCCACCCAGAAGCGCAGCTCACCCCCGGCCACCTGGCTGCCGAGCGCGATCCGGTCGCCGGGGGCGGTGTACCGGGCCGCGTTGTCGGCCAGCGCGACCAGCGCCTGGGTCAGCCGCTGCGGATCGAGCGGCACGTCGGCCTCCGCCGCGGTCTCCAGCACCCACTCGCGCTCGGCCAGCCGGCGCACCTTGCCGAAGACGTCGGCGGTCAGCGCCGCGACGTCCACCGGCTGCGGGCGCACGAACCGGGGCTGCTCGGCGCGTGCCAGCAGCAGCAGGTCCGAGACCAGCCGGTTCATCCGGTCCAGCTCGTCGTCGACGACGGCGACGGTCTCCCGGACGTCGGCGGGGTCGGCCGCGTCCAGCACGTCGAGGTGCCCGCGCACGATCGTGATGGGCGTCCGCAGCTCGTGGCCGGCGTCGTCGAGGAAGCGCCGCTGCGCGGCCACGCCGCGCTCCACCCGGTCCAGCATGGCGTTGACCGTGACGGCCAGCTCGGTGAGCTCGTCGCCGGGCCGCCCCTCGACCGGGATCCGGCCGGACAGGTCGGTCTCGGTGATGCCCTGGGCGGTCGCCGCGACGTCGCGGACGGGCTGGAGCACCCGGCCGGCCACCACCCACGCGCCGGCCGCGGCCAGCAGCATCGTGCCCGCACCCACGAGCAGCATCGTCTGCGCGGCGTCGTCGGCGCTCTCCCGCTCCTGGTCGGCGAAGTAGGCGACGACGGCGACCCCCTGCGACGGGTCGCCCTCCAGGGACACCGGGACGGCGAGGTACCGCACCTCCCCGGCCGCGCTGTCGTAGGTGCCGGTGGCGGTCCCGGTGACCGAGCCGGCCAGCTCTGTGAAGGCGGCGTCCTCGCTCAGCAGGACCGGTGCCTCGATCCGGCTCTGGAAGCGGTACCGCCCGTCGACGTAGCCGAGGAACTTCTCGTTGGGGCGGGCCAGGTTGTAGGTGATCATCGTCTGCAGGACGTCGTCGACGGAGGCGAAGGGCAGCCCCGTGCCGGGATCGACGTCCGCGGACGCGATCTGGGTGAACTCCTCCACCTCGGCCCGCAGCGCGGTGTCCATGCGCTCGTCGATGGTCCGGATCAGCAGCCGCCACGTGACGAAGGTGACCAGGGCGAGGGCCAGCAGCACCAGCAGCAGGACCCAGCCGATGATCCGGGTGCGCGCGGCACGCGGCGCCCACCGTCGCAGCGCGCGGCGGTCAGTCGTCATCGTCGTCGGGACCGTCGCCGTCCAGGTCGGCGCCGGGGCCGTCGTCGTCGGGCCCGTCGTCGTCGGGCCCGTCGTCGTCATCGTCGTCGTCGGGCAGCGGCGGCGGGGGGACCACGTCGCTCGGTACCGGGGCCGGGGGCGGGTCCGACGGGAGCTGCGTCGGCGCAGCCGGCGCGGACGGCTGCTCGGGCACGGTGATGGGCGCGGGCAGGGTGCCGCCGCCCGGGTCCACCGGACGCAGCAGCAGCCAGCCCCCGAGCAGGACGGCAAGGAGCACCACCGCCGAGGCAGCGAGCAGGGCCGGGCGGATCCGCACGCCCCCAGCCTGCACCGGACCGGCGACCGGCGCGTGAGAGGTGGATGAGAGTGCTCTCATCCACCTCGCCGGTCAGGGCGGCCGGGCACCGGTCCGCGCGCGGCAGCGTGTAGTCTCTCCCCGACCGAACGCCCGGCTCCGCGCCGGGCATCTGACCGGGAGAACGTGCAGGTCAGGGCGGTACGCGGGTGTAGTTCAATGGTAGAACATCAGCTTCCCAAGCTGACAGTGCGAGTTCGATTCTCGTCACCCGCTCCACATCCGGGGCGCTCTCACGTGCTCGACGCTCCCCACACGCCTTCCGCGACGGGGGCCCTTGGTCCCTGGGGCAGGGCCGCCCTACGGGCCAGGATCGTCCGCATGAGCACGCCCGTTCCGTCCGCGCACGTGACACCGATGCCGTCGCGTCGCCGCGCCCCGTGGCTGCTCGTCGAGGTGGACGGCTCCGCGGAGGGGCACCACGCCCTGGTCTGGGCGCTGCGCGAGGCCGCCCGGCGAGAGGCCACCGTGGTGGCCGTCAGCGTCCTCGACGCACCCGGGAACGATCCGCTGACGGGCTGCTCCCGGATGCCGCCGCGCACCCGGGAGGCGACCCGGGACCGCCTGGAGGCGCTGGTCCTGCGCGCCGTCGCGGAGACCGGCATCAGCGGGCGGACCCGCACCGCGGTTCTCGAGCGCCCCGTCTTCGAGGCGCTGGACGCGGCGGTGCACGGTGCCGACCTCGTGGTCGTGGGCGCCGGGCGCAAGCGCGTGCTCCGTCCCGCCCTCCCCCGCCCACCGCTCCGTCGCGTCTCGCGTGGCGCCTGACCGGCGGTCCGGACCGCCGCCGCACCTCCTTCCCGGAGACGACGGCCCCCCCTACCGTCGGGCCGTGACCCCGCCCGACCTGGGAGTGGCCCGATGAGCGAGGACGCCTCACGGGGCACTCCCGAGCTGGCCGCCGCCGTCCTCGCCGCTGCCTCCGGCAACCATCTCGAGGCGACCCTGCACGAGGTTGTGCACGCAGCGGTCCAGCACGTGGAGGCGACCTACGGCGCCCTGGGCGTGCTCAGCGACGACGGTCGCCGGCTCGACCGGTTCGTCATCGAGGGGATGGACCAGGACACCCGACAGCGGATCGGCACGCCGCCCACCGGGCAGGGGCTGCTCGGGCTCCTGGTGGCCGAGCCGGTCACCCTCCGGCTGGACGACCTCGCCGACCACCCGGCCTTCCGGGGCTTCCCGGACGGGCATCCGCCGATGCGCTCCTTCCTCGGCGTGCCCGTGTGCGTGGGCGACGCCGTGTTCGGCAACCTCTACCTGACCGAGAAGCGGGGCGGTGGCCCGTTCACCGATGCCGACGTCGAGGCGACGCAGGCGCTGGCCGCGGTCGCCGGGCTGGCCATCGAGAACGCGCGCCTCCTGGAGCGGGCGGAGCGGCGGCGCGCCTGGGCGCAGGCGGGGATGGACGTCTCGACCACCCTCCTCGAGGGCGCGGACCCCGACGAGGTGCTGCGCATCGCCGCGGGCCGGATCGCCGAGCTCTCCCAGGCGCAGGCAGGCGGGGTGCTCGTCCCCGTCCCGGGGGACGACGCGGCGCTGCGTGTCACGGTGGCCTTCGGCCCGAAGGGCGCCGACGCGGAGGGCGTCCGCGTGCCGATGGACGACGAGCTCCTGCGGGAGGCGCACACGTCCGGCGTCCCGAGGCTGGTCACCGACGACGAGTTCCAGCGGCTGGCCGGCTCCGCTCCGGCGCTCGCGGCGGAGTTCTCCTACGAGTACGGCCCGGCCATGCTCATCCCGGTGGGCGGGCCGCCCGCGCTGGGCACGCTGGTGGTGCTCCGGCAGCAGGACCGGGAGCCGTTCGAACCGGAGCTGCTCGACCTCGCCGCCGCCTTCGCCGCACAGGCGACGGTGGCGCTGGAGCTGGTCCGCAGCCAGCAGCGGGAGCGCCGGCTGCAGGTGCAGTCCGACCGCGACCGCATCGCCCGCGACCTGCACGACCACGTGGTCCAGCGGATCTTCGCGACCGCCCTCGCTCTGGACCGCATCGGGCGCTCGCTCGAGGCGGAGCTGCCGGACGTGGCCGCACGCCTCGCGGAGAGGGTGGACGAGCTCGACGGCACGATCTCCCGCATCCGGTCGTCGATCTTCGAGCTCCAGCACCGGGACGCCTCCCCCGAGGGCGTGCGCCACCGGCTCGCCGAGGTCGTCCGCTCGGTGGTCGACGGCCACGGCATGCGGCCGGACCTCCGGGTACACGGGGAGGTGGAGGAGCTCCCCGCCGACCTGGTGCCCGACGTCGTCGCGACGGTGCGCGAGCTGGTGACCAACGTGGTGCGGCACGCCCGTGCCGAGCGGGTCACCGTCACGGTCACCGTCACCGACGTCCTCCGCGTGCAGGTGACCGACGACGGTCGCGGGCTGCCGTCGATCACCGTGCGCAGCGGGCTGGCCAACCTGGCCGACCGCGCCGAACGACGGGGCGGACGGCTCACCGCCTCCGGCGGGCCGTCGGGCACCGAGGTGGAGTGGACCGTGCCGCTGGCCCGCTGACCGCACCTGCTCAGCCGGCGGCCGGATCCCTCAGCTGGGTCGCCAGGATGGCCGCCTGCGTACGCCGCTCGAGCCCGAGCTTGGCCAGCAGGTGGCTGGTGTAGTTCTTCACCGTCTTCTCGGCCAGCCCCATGCGGGCGCCGATCTGCCGGTTGGTCAGGCCCTCGCCGATCAGCCGCAGCACGATGCGCTCCTGGTCGGTGAGGAGCTCGAGGCGGTCACCGGCCGCGGGGGCGCGGGGGCGCGGCGGCGCCACGGGCATCTCCTCCAGCAGCGTGCCGCCGGCGGCGATGGTGTGGACGGCGGAGACCAGCGCCGGCCCGCGCACCTGCTTGAGCAGGAAGCCCGTCGCCCCGGCCCGTACCGCCGCCTCCCGCGCCTCGGGCTCGGAGAAGCTGGTCAGGACCAGGCAGGGCAGGCCCGGCAGACGCTGGCGCAGCGACCGGCAGAGATCCGCCCCGCTGCCGTCGGGCAGGCGCATGTCGAGGACGACGACGTCGGGCCGCACCGCGGGCACCCGCGCCAGCGCCTCGGCCACCGATCCTGCCTCCCCGGCCACGACCAGGGCGGGATCGTCCTCGAGCACCTCCGCGACGCCACGGCGGACCACCTCGTGGTCGTCGACGAGGAAGACCCGCACGGTCGCGCCCTGGCCTGCCACCGACCACCTCCGGAGCTGTGACCCGAGCCACAGACACTAGGCGTGTCAGGCCGGGAGCAACAGCGCCGCGTACAGCGTCAGGCCGGGGCCGAAGGCCATGGCGACCACCGGGCCGTCCACGTCGGCCATCTCCTGCAGCACCAGCAGCACCGTGGCCGACGAGCAGTTGCCGTGCTCGGAGAGCACGTGGCGGGAGGCGGCCACCTGCTCCTCCACGAGCCCGAGCTCGTCCCGGACGACGTCGATGATGCGCGGCCCGCCGGGGTGCACGGCCCAGCCGGCGACGTCCTCGACGCGCAGGCCGGCGCCGGCCAGCAGCTCCTCGACGGCCTCGCCCACGTGCTTGGACAGCACGCCGGGCACCCGCGGCGACAGACCCATGCGGAAGCCGAGGTCGGTGACGTCCCAGGTCATCAGGTCGGCGGTGGAGGCATCGGTGCGGGCCACCACGCCGGCCAGCCGGCGGCCGCGGCCCGCGCCGGGCTCGACGACGACGGCGGCCGCCGCGTCGGAGAACAGCGCGTGCGCCACGACCTGCTCGAGGTCCCGCTCGGCCGGCTGGACGTGCAGGCTGGTCAGTTCGCAGCAGAGCAGCACCGCGGGCCGGGAGCGCGCGGCGACGAAGTCGCCCACCGCGGCCAGGCCGGGGATCGCGGCGTAGCAGCCCATGTGCCCGATCAGCAGCCGCTGCAGTCCAGGGGGCATGCCCAGGTCGCTGGCCAGCCGGATGTCGAGGCCCGGGGTGGCGTACCCGGTGCAGGTGGCGACGGCGAACAGGCCGACGTCACCGGGCGCCAGCCCCGCGGCGTCCAGCGCTCCGGCCACGGCCTGCTTCCCGAGCGGCAGCGCCTCCTGCACGTAGCGCGCCATGCGCGCGCCGGTGCCCCAGTTGCTGAGGTCCTCGTCCAGCGGGTTGGCCACGGCGTGCCGGCGGCGCACCCCCGCGCCCAGGAAGATGCGCTTCGCGGCCCGGACGTCGGCGTAGTGGCCGGCGAAGAAGCCGTCCCAGGCCGCCTCCTGCTCCAGCGCGGCGGGGAGGGCCGATCCGGCCCCGGTCAGGACGGCGTCGCTCATGCCACGACGGTACGTGCGGTGGGCATCCCCTGCCGCTCAGCGCTTGCGCCCGTACCCGGCGAAGAGGGCGGCGGTGGAGCGGACCGGCTTCATGCGCACGCCCGGGCGCCGCCCGGCGAGCCAGCGGACGGCGTCGCGCAGCGAGGGGCGCAGCCCCACCAGCCGCAGGTCCAGGCCCAGCCGGTCGGCCGCGGCGAGGAGGCGGGCGCGGTCGACGAACAGCGCCGGGTCGTGGATCCCCGGCGGTGGGCCCCCGGGGAGCCGCTCGGCGACGGTGACCGTGAGGAAGCGGCCGATCCGGGTGGCGGCCAGCGCATCGATGACGAGGACGCCGCCCGGGCGCAGCAACCGGGCGCACTCCGCCAGCACGGCGACGTCGTCCTCGACGTGCTCGAGGATCTCCCCGGCCACGACGACGTCGGCGCAGCCGTCGGCCAGCGGCACGGCCAGCACCGAGCCGACCGCCGCCAGCACGCCGTGCGCCGCGGCCACCCGCAGGCTCGCCTCTCCCACGTCCACGCCGACGTGCCGGTAGCCGAGCCGGGCGACGTGGGGGGCCATCAACCCGCCGCCGCAGGCGAGATCGACCAGCACCGATCCCGGCCCCGGCGCCGGAGGGATGTGCTCGGCCCGGGAGGCGGCCAGCCAGTGCAGCGCGGCGAAACCGCCGGTCGTCTCCCACCACTGGTCGACCAGGTCGTCGTACTGCCCGGGGTCGTTCGGCGGGCGGGGCGTCGGCTGCATGCGGCTAGCCCTTCCTCAGCGGATCGTGTCCCCAGTTCATCAGGGAGTACCGCCACTTCGAGGTCTCGACGTCCTCCTTCGCCGGCTCCTGCGCCAGGTGCCGCTGCACGTAGCCGTGCACCTTCCGCATGTGGGCGAGGTCGTCGTCGGTGAGGTCGTCCTTCTTCGTACGCAGCAGTTCCACGATCCGGCGGCCGGATGCGTGCCCGGTGGACTCGCCGTCGCCGTCCTTCTGCCCGACGGCCTGCGACTCGTCGGTGTCGAGCCAGCGCTCCAGTTCCGCCGCGGTCATGTTCACGGCCTCGCCGAACTCCTGCCGCACGGTGTCGCGGTCGTCGGTCGCCATGGGTCCTCCTGGGTGTCGGCGGGTCCTGCGCGCGGTACCGCAGCCCCGTGGAGCGGAAACCGACCGACGCCGAGGCGTCCGCGCAGGCCCGGGGTGAGACCCGCGACCAGGTGCTCGACCGCAACGTCAACGAGGTCCTGCAGGAGGTCCGCGTCGTCCTCACCGGGGTGCAGGTGCTCTTCGCCTTCCTGCTGGGCCTGGCCTTCACCGGGCGCTTCCAGGACCTGGGCACGTTCGGGACGACGGTCTACGCGGTCACCCTGCTCACCACCGCGAGCGCCACCGTGCTGCTGATCGCGCCGGTGTCCTTCCACCGCACGCTGTTCCGGCTGCGGCGCAAGGAGGAGCTGGTCGCCTACGCCGACCGCTCCCTCCGGGCGGGTCTGGCGCTGCTCCTCGTCGGCATCACCAGTGCAGTGCTCCTGGTCCTCGACGTGGCGCTGGGCCGCGTCCAGGCCGTGGTCGGCTGCGCCTGCCTCGTCGTGCTCGGCGGCCTGGCCTGGTACGCGCTGCCGCTGCGTGCCCGACGCCGCGCCCGGGAGACCTGACCGGGTCTGGTACTGGTGGACCCTCACGTCCCTGGAGGTTCCCGTGTCCGTGACCGTCGTCGGCAGCGTCAACGAGGACGTGCTCATCACGGTGGGCCGGCTGCCCGGACGAGGGGAGACGGTCGTCGGCCGCTCCTCGACCCGGGCGCCCGGCGGCAAGGGCGCCAACCAGGCCGCCGCGGCGGGCCTGCTCGGGCCGGGGGTGCACATGGTGGGCCGGGTGGGCGAGGACCCCGCCGGCGACCGGCAGCTGGCGGCGCTGGCGGGCTCTCGGGTCAACGTCAGCCGGGTGCACCGCACCCCGGGCCTGCCCACGGGCACGGCCACCATCCCCGTGGAGGAGGACAGCGGCGAGAACCTGATCGTCGTGGTGCCGGGCGCCAACGACGCGCTCACCCCGGCCGACGTGGACGTCGAGCCGGTGCACCGCGCCGAGGTGCTGCTGCTGCAGCTCGAGGTGCCGGTGGAGACGGTCCTGGCCGCGGCCACCGCCGCGGGCGGCACCGTCGTCCTCACGCCGGCACCGCCCCGGTCGCTGCCCCGCGAGCTGCTCGACCGCGTCGACGTGCTGGTGCCCAACGAGCACGAACTGATGCAGCTGGCCGGTGCCGCGCCCGCCGAGCGGACACCGGCGGAGCTGGCCGGCCTGGCCCGCGGCCTGGGGGCCCGGGCCGTGGTGGTCACGCTCGGCTCGCGGGGAGCTCTCGTCGTCCCCTCCGACGGCGGCCCGGCCGTGCTGCAGGAGCCGCCCGCCGTGGCGGTCGTGGACACCACCGGTGCAGGCGACTGCTTCACCGGGGCGCTGGCGCAGGGCCTGGCCGGCGGGCAGGACCTGCGCGGTGCCGTGCGGTACGCCGTCGCCGCCGCCGCGCTGTCCACGACCGGGGCCGGCGCACGGGGCGGGCTGCCCGGTGACGACGAGGTCTGCGCGGTGCTCCCCGGGGTACCGCCGGCCGTCGAGGTGGCCTGACCGTTTCCGGTCGGGGTGGTTGCGGGCACAGGGCCGACGACACCGACCGCGTCCCGAGGAGCACCCGCGATGACCGAGCCCGAGCGCGCCACCGACGTCGACCAGCCCGAGGGCGGCACCCCGTCCCGGGAGTCCGACGGGTCGGGCACGACGCCCCACCCCGACGAGCCGGCGGAGGGCAGGGAGCGCGACGGGGGCGCCGACACCCCTGACGTCTGAGCCACCCGTCCCGCCGCCGTCCTGGCGGACGATCCCGTCCGCCATACTCGGGCCGAGACAGGTCGTCGTCGAGGGAGGACGCGTGCGGCACGCCTCCCTCCTCGCCGGCCTGTCGGCGCTGGCGCTCCTGGCGCTGCCCGCCTGCTCGGACGACGGCGCGCCGGACGGCACGGCCGCCGTCGTCTCCGGCGACCCGGCCGCCTGCCCGGGCGAGGTGCTCGACGTCGTGGTGTCCGTGGCGGCGTGGAGCGGGGTCGTCCAGCGGCTGGGCGGGGACTGCGCCACGGTCACCACCATCGCCGGCTCGGCGCCCGACCTGCCCCCGGCCGACCGGGCCCTCGTCGCCGCCGCCGACCTCGTGGTGGTCAACGGGCTCAGCTACGACGAGTCCGCGACGGAGGCCGCGGAGGCTGCGTCGGGCGATCCCGTCGTGGTGAGCGCCGCGGAGGTCGTCGGTCGCGCGGCGCGGAGCGGCGACCCGTACCTCTGGTACGAGCCGGCCGCCGTTCCCGAGGTGAGCGCGGCGATCGCCCGGGAGCTCGCCGACCTCTCCCCCGACGCGGCTCCGTACTTCGACGCGCAGCACACGGCCTGGACCGCCGAGCTGCAACCCGTCGTCGAGACGGTCGCCGTCCTCCGGGACGAGGCGTCCGGCCGCACCTACGCCGCGACCCGGCCGCTGTACGGGCGCACGGCCGAGGCCGTCGGGCTGGTCGACGAGACCCCGCGGGGGTTCCTCCGCAGCGTGCGGTCGGGGACCGACCCGTCGCCGGACGACGTCGCCACCTTCGAGTCGCTGCTGCGCGACGGGGCGGTCGCGGTCCTGATCGAGGACGGCGCGGCCGACGGAGACGTCCAGGAGCAGCTGCGCGAGGCGGCCGACGACGGGGACGTGCCCGTCGTGGCGGTCACCGAGGGCCCGCCGGACGACGTCCCGTTCGTCGAGTGGCAGCTGGAGCAGCTCACCTCGCTGACCGAGGCGCTCGCGGAGGACGGCTGACCGCGACGGACGGCGGGCCGTGACGGATCTCTCCCCTCCTGAGCGGTGACATGCCCTCCGCGCCTGGTTTCCGGGCGCGACTCAGGGGCAGGCTGCATGCATGGACGACGATCAGCGCGAAGCCCGAGCAGCCGACTCCTCGACGCGACCCACGTCCGGCGAGGAGCGGGAGACCACGTCGCCGGCCGCCGCGGTGGCCCGGATGCTGGCCAACCCGCGCCGCGTGCGCCGCTCCTGACCCCAGCGGGGCATCGCCCCGCCACCCCCCGGGGCGGTGACGGTCGGTGATCACACCGGCCTCAGCAGCCCGTTCCACCTCGCACGGCCCGTAAACCTCTCGTCACTCAGAGCGAGCAGAACCGGCGTGCCGCGGACTCCTCCGTTCCGAGCTGGGGCAGCATGCCTCCCGTGACCGCCGCCCTCCCACTCGCCTCCGTCGACGACATCTCGACCCCGGTCCGCCGGAGCCGTGCCGAACGTCAGGCGATCGTGCTCGACACCGCGGAGCGGCTGTTCTCCAGCCGCAGCTCGCGCAGCGTCGGCATGGACGAGCTCGTCCGCGAGACCGGACTCGGCAAGATGACCGTCTACCGGCTCTTCAAGAGCAAGGACGACCTGGTCGGGGCATACCTCGCCCGCAAGTCCGCGACCGTGCTCGGCTTCATCGACGCCGAGCTCGGCCGGCTGGAGGGCGACCCGCGCGCCGCACTGCTGTCCGTCGTGGACGCCGTCGAGCGGGACGTCACCCGCGTCGGCTTCCGCGGCTGCCCGTTCACCAACGTCAGCAGCGAGTACGACGACCCGCAGCACCCCGCCCGCAGCGCCGCGGCCGACTACAAGTTCGAGCTGCACACGCGCCTCGAGCGGCTGACCGACCAGATCGTGCCCGGTGGCGGGGAGGACCTGGCCGCGCAGATCCACCTGATCATCGACGGCATGTACCTCTCCGGGGGCCTCCTCGGCCCGGACGGCCCCGCCGCGCACGGCCGCCGGCTGGCCGAGAAGCTGGTCGACGCGGCGGTCGCCCGCGGCTGACCTGCGCGTCGCGCACCGGCGCCGCAGGATGGGCGGGTGAGCAACGACCGCACCCGACCCGATCTCGACGACACGACCGTCGAGGCGCTGGGCAAGCTCTCCGAGGCCCTGGAGACGGTCGACCAGGCCCGCGGCTTCCTCTACGCGTTCCACCAGCTCACCGGGAAGGCCGACCGCCTCCTGCAGGAGTCGGTGGACCTCTTCGAGCAGGCCGGCGCGACCGAGCTGGCCGCCGACCTCGACCGCGACCTCGTCGGGCGCAACGTCATCGCCGACCGGTGGACCTTCCAGATCGTCGAGGACTTCGACGCCGGCTACTGGGGCGCGTTCCGCAGCTACGACGCGCGCGCCCGCGAGGAGCTCGCCGACGGCGACCGGCACGTCTTCGAGGCGCGCATGAAGCAGCGCGAGCGCACGGCCGGCCATCCCCGGCACGAGGCAGGACCCTCGCTGGCCGACCAGCCCTGAGCCCGTTTCCCGTCCTGCACGAGCGGGAAGGACGAGACGGTGACGATGCCCGACGGAAACAACGCAGGATCCGACCGCGAGGCCAAGCCCCTGGGGGCCGACAAGGCGCCCGGCGAGGACCGCGACTCCCTCGGGGCCGTGGAGGGCCCGGCCGACGGGATCGCCGGCCCGGCCTACCCGCCCGCCGACACCGAACCGGACGCCCAGTGACCGCCCCCGACCCCCGCGCGACGGGCGGCGCCCGTGACCCGCTGAGCGTCGGACTCGACCACCCCACGACCGGGGCGCCGGCCTCCGAGCCGGCTCCCACGACGCCCTCGAGGCCGGGCCGCACGCGCCAGACAGGCCGCACCATCGGGACGTCGCTGGCGCTCGGCCTGCTGATCTTCGTCACGGTCGTGCTTGTGCTGTTCGTCGTCTTCAACGGCGAGACGGTGCCGATCAGCCTCGTCTTCACCGACGTCGAGGCGCCGCTGGTCGTGGCACTGCTGATCGCGGCCGGGCTCGGCGCCCTGGTCGGCTGGCTCCTGAGCCTGGTGCTCCGCACCCGCCGCCGCCACCGCTCCTGACCCATCCTCCACGCGGGCACCCCTCCGGGGCGTGTCCGCGTGGAGGGCTGCCCGCTCCGCGCTACCAGCCGGTAACATCCCTTGTTACTGGCGAGTAGCAACAGCCGTCCACCGGCACGGAGCACGGGAGCACCTACAGCGATGACGCACTACACCGCCAACCTGCGGGACCTCGAGTTCAACCTCTTCGAGTTCCTCGACACCAAGGACCGGTTCGGCACCGGACCCTTCGCGCAGATGGACGCCAAGACCGCGCGCGGTGTGCTGGCGGAGATCCGGAAGCTCGCCGAGGGACCCATCGCCGCCTCGTTCACCGACGCCGACCGCAACCCGCCGGTGTTCGACCCGGCCACGAAGTCGGTGACCCTCCCCGAGTCGTTCAAGAACTCGGTCCGCGCGCTCGACGCCGGAGAGTGGTTCCGCCTGGACCTGTCCGAGGAGCTCGGCGGCTTCGGCGCGCCCGCGGTGCTGACCTGGGGCGCCTTCGAGATGGTGCTCGGCGCCAACCCCGCCGTCTTCATGTACGGCTCCGGCCCCTCCTTCGCCCAGACGCTGTACGACCTGGGCACCGAGGAGCAGAAGAAGCTCGCCCGCCTGATGATCGACAAGGGCTGGGGCGCCACGATGGTGCTCACCGAGCCCGACGCGGGGTCCGACGTCGGCGCCGGCCGGACCAAGGCCGTGCAGCAGCCCGACGGCTCCTGGCACATCTCCGGCGTGAAGCGGTTCATCACCTCCGCCGAGCACGACCTCAGCGACAACATCATCCAC
This sequence comes from Blastococcus sp. SYSU DS0617, assembly GCF_054051075.1. Taxonomy (NCBI): domain Bacteria; kingdom Bacillati; phylum Actinomycetota; class Actinomycetes; order Geodermatophilales; family Geodermatophilaceae; genus Blastococcus; species Blastococcus sp. SYSU DS0617. The sequence continues at coordinate 47,219 of NZ_JBJHAO010000013.1, read as the reverse complement.
CTCGTGCTGGCCCGCCCCGAGGGCGCGAAGGCCGGCACCAAGGGACTGTCGCTGTTCGTCGTCCCCAAGTTCCACGTCGACCTGGAGACCGGTGAGCTCGGCGAGCGCAACGGCGCCTACGTCACCAACGTCGAGAAGAAGATGGGCCTCAAGGTCTCCACCACCTGCGAGGTGACCTTCGGCGACGGCCCCGTGCCCGCCAAGGGCTGGCTGGTCGGCGAGGTGCACGACGGCATCGCCCAGATGTTCAAGATCATCGAGTACGCCCGGATGTTCGTCGGCACCAAGGCGATCGCGACGCTGTCGGCCGGCTACCAGGTGGCGCTGGACTACGCGAAGACCCGGGTCCAGGGTGCCGACCTGACGGCGACGTCCAAGGACGCCCCGCGGGTCACGATCACCCACCACCCCGACGTGCGCCGCTCGCTGATGCTGCAGAAGTCCTACGCCGAGGGCATGCGGGCGCTCTACCTGTACACGGCCAGCTTCCGCGACCAGGTGACCGCCGCCGAGGCCGAGGGAACCGCGGACAGCGAGCAGGCGACGCTCGCCGCCCGCCTCAACGACCTGCTGCTGCCGATCGTGAAGGGCTTCGGCTCCGAGCGCGCCACCCAGCTGCTCACCGCCGAGTCGCTGCAGACCCTGGGCGGTTCGGGCTTCCTCCAGGACTACCCGATCGAGCAGTACATCCGCGACTCCAAGATCGACACCCTCTACGAGGGCACCACGGCGATCCAGGGCCAGGACTTCTTCTTCCGGAAGATCGTCAAGGACGGCGGGGTCGCGCTGACCTGGCTGGCCGGGCAGATCCAGGCCACCGTCGAGTCCGAGGCGGGCAACGGCCGGCTCAAGGAGGAGCGCGCCGCCCTCGCGGCGGCGCTGGGCGAGGTGCAGGGCATGCTCACCGCGATGTTCGGCCACCTCACCGAGGCCCAGCAGGACATGAAGGCGCTGTACAAGGTCGGCCAGAACAGCAGCCGCCTGCTGCTGTCGGTCGGCGACCTGGTCACCGCCTGGCTGCTGGTGCGCCAGTCGGAGGTCGCCCTGGCCGCGCTGGCCGGGGACGTCAGCGAGAAGGACCGGTTCTTCTACGAGGGCAAGCTCGCCGCCACCCGGTTCTTCACCAGCCAGGTGCTGCCGCGGCTGGCCTCCGAGCGGATCATCGTCGAGAACACCGACAACGCCCTCATGGAGGTCGACGAGGCCTGCTTCTGAGCCTCGCTCCGCACGGCGACGCACCGCTCCTCCCGCGAGGGAGGGCGGTGCGTCGCCGTTTCAGCCCAGGGGCACCGGGCAAGGGTCTGAGACGACTACGTCGAGCGAGGAGGCACCGTGAGCGACCCGCAGGGCAGCGACCGGATTCAGCAGGACATCCCGACGGCGTCGGGCACCGGTGCCAACAGCGACCTGGCGTCGTCCTCCGACGACGTGCCCCTCACCCGTGAGGACGCCCTGGAGCGCGACGCCGCTCACGGCGACGACCTGCCCGCCGGGGCCGACGGCGACGTCGCGCGGGCTCGGCGGGCCGGCGCCTCGGGCGAGGTCGCCGACCCCACCACAAGATCCGGAGGACGAGACGTATGAGCGACCCCGAGGGCACCGGCTACCGGGACTCCCCCGACACCACCGACGGCACCGCCCCCGCGCCGGACGACGCAGCCGAGGGGTCGGCGACGCTGACCACCGACGACGAGGCACAGCGCGACGACGGGGTCGCCCGCCCTGGCAACGAGTCCGACTGACCCGCCTACGCTGATCAGGTGCCCGCCGCTGTCCTGACCGTGCTGGCGGCGCCGGAGTGGCAGGCCCGGGCGGCCGCGCACGAGGCGCGCATCGACCGCTGGGCGGTGCCGCACCGCGAGCGGCGCACGCGGGGCGAGACGCACCCGGTGCACGACTTCCTCTTCACGTACTACTCGCACGCCCCCGGGCGGCTCCGCCGGTGGCAGCCGGGCGTCGGCACGGCGCTCGCGCCGACGGCGGACGGCCCCGCACCGCACGCCGCCTGGCGCTGGTACCGCACCGACGACGACGGCATCGTGTCGCTGGACCGCGCGGGCTACCTGGCCGAGCGCGGGTCGACGGTGGACTTCGTGCACGGGCTGCTCGCCGCCACCGCGGGCCGCCCTGTCTTCGCCGGCTGCTTCGGGCTGCACGAGTGGGCGATGGTCTACCGCGCCGACGAGCGGCGGCACGCCCTGCCGCTCCGACTGGGCCGGGCGGGCACCGATGCCGTCGTCGAGGGGCATCCCGTCCGCTGCAGCCACTACGACGCCTTCCGGTTCTTCACCCCGGAGGCGGTGGGGCGCAACCGGCTGCAGCCCACCCGGGAGACCCAGGCCGCGATGGAGCAGCCCGGCTGCCTGCACGCGACGATGGACCTCTACAAGTGGGCCTACAAGCTCGGCCCGGCCGTGCCCGGTGAGCTGCTCGCCGACTGCTTCGCCCTCGCCTCCGACGTCCGCGAGCTGGACATGCGCGCGTCGCCGTACGACCTGCACGCCCTCGGTTACCCGGCCGTCGCCATCGAGACGCCGGAGGGGAAGGCCGAGTACGCCGCGGCCCAGCGGGAGTTCGCCCGCCGTGGTGGTGAACTGCGGCAACGGCTGATCGACGTCTGCGAGACCCTGACCCAGGGATGAGATGTTCACCTCGTCGCCGTACCGTCAGGCCGTGACCTCCCTCCACGACACCCGCTGGTTGCAGCTCGACGGCACCGCGAACACGCGCGACCTGGGTGGGCTGCCCACCACCGACGGCGGTCGCACGCTGCCCAACCGCATCCTGCGCAGCGACAACCTGCAGACCCTCAGCGACGCCGACGTGCAGCGCCTCGTCGAGGAGATCGGACTGCGCGAGGTCATCGACCTGCGCACCTCCGCGGAGGTGCTGCTCGAGGGGCGCGGGCCGCTGCGGGCCAGGCCGGAGGTCACCCACCGGCACTTCACTCTGCTGCCCGAGCGCGGCCAGTACACCGACGTGTTTGCCGTCGAGGAGCCCGAGGTCCCCGACCTCCCGGACGGCTGGCTCGACTCGCTCCTCCCCCGGCACGTGGCCGAGCACGACGAGAAGGAGCCGGCGCCGGTGCGCAGCTACCTCGGCTACCTGTCCCAGCGCGGGCACGCCGTCACCGATGCCCTGCGGGCCCTGGCAGCGCAGGACGAGGGCGCCTCGATCGTCCACTGCGCGGCCGGCAAGGACCGCACCGGCGTGGTCGTGGCGCTGGCCCTCGCCGTGGCCGGCGTGCCGCACGAGGAGATCGCGATCGACTACGGGCTCAGCGGCGACAGGATCGACGCGATCGTCGCGCGCCTGCGGGCCACCCCGACCTACGGCGGGGACACGGCACAGCGGAACACCGCCGACCACGCTCCCCGCCGGGAGACGATGGACCGGGTGCTGGAACTGCTCGACGAGCGGTACGGCGGCCCGATCGGCTGGCTGGAGCAGCACGGCTTCGGTGCCGACGAGCAGGCCGCCCTCCGCGCCCGCTTGCGCGACTGAGCGACCGACCGGTCAGCCGGCCGGTCGCGGGGAGCGTTCCTGCTTGTGCCGGTACATCGCGGCATCGGCCTGCCGCAGCAGCTCCTCCGCGCTGCCACCGGGCTGGTGCACGGCCACGCCGACGCTGGTGCCCACCGCCACCTCACTGCCCTCGAGCCGGAAGGGCTCGGCGAAGCAGTCCTGGACCCGACCGGCCAGCCCGTGCGCGTCGGCGGGATCCCCCAGGTCCGGGAGGATGATCGCGAACTCGTCGCCGCTGAGCCGGCCGACGACGTCGCACGGGCGGATCGCCGCTCGCAGCCGGGCGGCGACCTGGCGGAGCAGTTCGTCGCCGGCCGCGTGGCCGTGGGTGTCGTTGACCTGCTTGAACCGGTCGAGATCGCAGAAGAGCACGGCCAGGTGGGCGTCGTGCGCGGCCGACGTCAGCTCGGCGACCAGTCGCTCGCGGAAGAGCACCCGGTTCGGCAGGCCGGTGAGAGCGTCGTGCGTGGCCTGGTGCCGCACGGTCTGCAGCAGCCGAGCGCGCTGCAGGGCCGAGGTGGCCTGGTCCCCGACGCCGGTGAGCCGCGCGAGCACGTCGCCGTGGAGTTCCGCCGGCGCCTGTCCGGCCTCCCAGCTCGCGGTGGCGACGCCGAGGAACGTGCCACCGGCCACGAGCGGGAGCGCGACGACGTCCGTGACGTCGATCTGTGCGAGCAACCGGCGCAGTCCGGGGCTGCTCTCGGCTTCCCGGATGATGCGCGGCTCGCGGGTCGTGAGCAGCTCCACCAGCTCGGGTGTGTCCTCGGGGCTGAGCGGGGTCTCGAGGAAGACGCCCCGCACGTCGCGGAAGAGGTTCGCCGTCGAGTGCGCGCGGAGCTGCCCTGCGGCCGGATCCCAGAGCATGACCGACGCGCTGGTGCAGCCGACGACGCGCGGCAGGGTGTCGGCGACGACCGAGCAGATCGCCTCCACGTCCTCGGCGGCGGCCAGCTCGTGCGCCAGCGCCAGGAGCGCGCCGGCACGGCTGGCCTCGAGGCGGGCGTCGTCCAGGGCGAACAGGAGCTCGAGCGCGGCGGCCGCATGCCCCGCGTAGGCGGCCAGCATGGCCTGCTCGTCGTCCATGGAGCCGTCCCCCGTGGGGTAGACGGCGGCCAGCTTGCCGTGCCGGCGACGCGCGGACGCCACGTCGACGACGACAACGCTGGGGCCGATGTCCTGGCCGGCCAGCAACCGCCGGGCCAGGTCCTGTGCCTCGTCGGCGGGGATGCCGGTGCTGTGCACCAGCGGCGGGCCGCCGCCCGGTGCCGCGACGGCGAGCAGGTGGGCAGGCGCCAGCACGGCCTCGCCGGCCCGCGCCACGATCCGCCGCAGCACGGTGTCGAGGTCGTCGCTGCCGACCAGGTCGGTGGCCGCGGACTGCAGCGTGTGGAGCTGGCCGCGCAACGCGGCGAGCTCCCGGTCGGCTGCGCCGTCGGTGCGCCGACGCCGCCGGAGCCGTGACCGGCGTTCCCACGCGACCTCGTAGACGCACGTGCGGCCGCCGTCGACCCGGCACCGCGAGGAGACGATCACGCCGGTGGGCAGCCCGAAGATCTCCGGCACCGTAGTGGCGAGGCCGCGGGCGTAGTCGCAGTCCAGCGCGGAGTGCTCGTAGCCCTCGTGCAGGTGGAGGGCGGCGGTGGCCGAGGTCGCCGACGTCGCGAGGATCTCCATGGTGGAGACCGTCGTGAACTTCGCCGCGGCACGGGGCAGCCGCCGGAAGACCTGGCGGGGGGTTCCCAGGGCGCGCAGCACCAGCAGCAGGGAGTGGGCCAGCCCGCTGCGCATGGCGGCGGCCCCGACGTGGAACATCACGTCCGGGTCGTCGAGCACCTCGGTCGCCGCCGAGAACAGGCGCACCCGCGTGGCGTAGCTGAACCACCGTGACTGGTCGGCGAGCTCCTCGGCGGTCGCGGTGACGCCCGCCCGCTCGAGGAGCCGGGCGACCGCGTCCCGGCCTCCCCGTGCCTCGACGTAGGTCAGCAGCCCCGCGGTGGTGACACCGGACGTCTCCCGCGCCTCTGGTTCAGCGCTGCGTCCTCCACTGAGGGTCACCGCGAGCTCCTCGTCGAGTCGGGACACGCCGACGGCGCGAGCGGGACCCTAACGCCAGAGCAGGCCGCTTCGCTGATCGTGCGTACGCGCGTCACGAGGAAATATCGGCATCCACCGGCACGGACCTGAGCATGACCACCCATGTGGGGGAGGCGCCGACCGGCGAGCGCCCTCCGGACAGCGGACGACCCCGGTCTCGAGGGAAACCGGGGTCGGGCGAGGAGGCGCCGGCGGGGAGGCCGGCGCGGGCGGCTCAGCGCCGGAGGTAGCCGGCGCTCGCCATCGTGAGGAGCTCGTCCCGCATCGCCGGGCTGCTGCTGCGCGCCAGAGCCTCGTCGATGGCGCGGCGGGTACGGGCGGCCTGGCGCCGCTGCCGCCAGCTGGACGTCACGCTGTTCATCGGTGGTGCCTCTTTCGTCGGTGGTGGATAGCCCTACGTCTAAGAGAAGTAGCGCAACTGCCACCATATTCCTACGATCCGTAGGCGAATGGCTGGAAACACCGAAGTTCTCTCATCCCACCGGGTGACCCTGCTCACCGCAGACGCGACGGCGCCCGCCCTCCGTACGGGAGGGCGGGCGCCGTCGTGGTGTGTCGCGTCAGCTGGGGCGCGGTACGTCCCCGCGCCACGCACCGGTCTCGGTGCCGCGGCTCTCGATGAACTCCTTGAACTTCTTCGCGTCCGCCTTGATCTGGCGGTCGTCGAAGCCCAGGGCCGCCCCGGCCTTCTCGACCAGGCCCTCGGGCTCCCAGTCGATCTGGATCATCACGCGGGTCTTGGCGTCGTCCAGACGGTGGAAGGTGACCACCCCGGCGTGCTTCGCCTCGCCGCTGGTGCTGGTCCAGGCGACCCGCTCCTCGACGTGCTGCTCGGTGATCTCGGCGTCGAACTCGCGCTTCACGCCGTCGATGTTGGTGACCCAGTGGGTGTGCGTCTCGTCGATCTGGGTGATCTTCTCGACCCCGCCCATGAACTGGGGGAAGGACTCGAACTGCGTCCACTGGTCGTACGCGACCCGGATCGGGACGTCGACGTCGACGGATTCCTGCACGCTGGCCACGTTCTCAGCTCCTCGTGTCGCTTGCTCGGTCGTGTACGACCTACCCCGGAAGGGCCGCTGCGACACGTCGGTTCGCGCTGGTCAGGGCCGCGCCGCGGGCGGTCCGGCCCGGCGTTCACCCGCCAGCGCGACAGCCAGCCGGACGGCGACGACCGCCACGGTGGCCAGAGCGATCACCCGCACGAGGCCCAGCCCGATGTTCGCGCCGCCGTCGTCGCCGGCGAGGGCCACGGCGTCGATCAGCACCATCACGACCAGCGCCCCGATGACGACGAACCCGGCGGTCCGCCACGACCGCGGGTGCGTGCTGGTGCCCAGCAGGACCCCGCCGGCCAGCGCCGCCAGGTACCCGAGCACCTGCAGGGTCCAGCCGGCGACGCTCTCCTCGCTCGCGGGCAGCCGGCCGTCCAGCACCGTCGCGAGGACGGTGGCGACGGCGAACAGGAGCAGCGCCGCGAGGGCGGGAGCGCGTCGGTCCACGAGCGCCATCCTGCCTGCCGGGACCCGGGTCAGAACGCCAGCGCCGCGCCGGGATCGGACAGCACCGTGCCGACGTCGACGAGGAACCGCGAACCGAGCTCGCCGTCGATGATCCGGTGGTCGAAGGAGAGCGCCAGCTGCGTGACCTGCCGGACGCGGACTCTCCCCTTGTGCACCCACGGCCGCTCGCGGACCGCCCCGAACGCCAGGATCGCCGCCTCCCCGGGGTTCAGAATCGGTGTGCCGGTGTCGACGCCGAACACGCCCACGTTCGTGATCGTCAGCGTGCCCCCGGACATGTCCGCCGGAGAGGTGCGCCCGGCGCGCGCGGTCGCGGTCAGCTCGGACAGGGCTCCGGCGAGCTCGGCCAGGGACAACCGGCCGGCGTCCTTGATGTTCGGGACGAGAAGGCCGCGCGGGGTGGCCGCGGCGATGCCGAGGTTCACCTGCCCGTGGACGACGATCTCCTGGGCGGCCTCGTCCCACGAGCTGTTGACCGCCGGATGGCGCTCGGCGGCCAGCAGCACCGCCTTGGCCACGAACAGCAGCGGGCTCATCGCGATGCCGGCCATCTCGGGCCGCTGAGCCAGCCGGCGGCGCAGCTTCATCATCCGCGTGACGTCGACGGTCAGGAACTCCGTGACGTGCGGCGCGGTGAAGGCGCTGGCCACCATGGCGGCCGCGGTGTGCTTGCGGACGCCGGTGACGGGGATGCGCTGCTCCCCGGACCGGGGGTCCCGAGGGCCCGTGGTGGCGCCGTCCGTAGGGGGAGCCGCGCGGAACGCGTCGACGTCGGCCCGCGTGATGACACCGCCCGGGCCGCTGCCGGTGAGCTGCGTCAGGTCGACCCCGCAGTCCTTGGCGTACTTGCGGACCGGTGGCTTGGCCAGCGGCCGCGGGCCGCGCCGGCCGGGCGCGGCGGCCGACGCGGAGGCCGACTCCGCACGGATCGCGGCGGCCTCGGCCTGCCGTCCGACCTCCAGGCCGCCGTGGCGCACCGGCTTGCTGCGGGCGTCCGGCGCGGTGGAGAGCAGCGGGGGCCGGTCGGCGCCGGACCCGTAGTCGGCCTCGGGCAGGACGGCCTGCGGCTCGGTGGCCCGGGCTGCGGCGGCATCGCCGGACCGGCGGGGGCGACGGCGGGCCTCGGTGGTGCGGGGGCCGTAGCCGACCAGGACCGCCGTCCGGCCGTTGGCGTTGGTCTCGCCGGTCAGCCCCGTGCCGCCGGGCTCGGGCGCCTCCTCGCCGCCGCCGTCACCGCCGTCACCGCCGGTGTCGATGGTGATGATCGGCGTTCCGACGTCGACGGTCGCGCCGGCCTCGACCAGCAGCTCGACCACCCGGCCGGCGTACGGCGAGGGCAGTTCGACGGCCGCCTTCGCCGTCTCGACCTCGCACAGCGGCTGGTTGACGGTGACGGTGTCGCCGACCGCCACCAGCCACTGGAGGATCTCCCCCTCGGTCAGCCCCTCGCCGACGTCGGGCAGCGTGAACCGGCGCAGCGCACCCGCGGTCTGCGTCATCTCAGAACCCCATCGCGCGGTCGACGGCGTCCAGCACCCGGTCGAGGTCGGGGAGGTACTCCTCCTCCAGCTTCGACGGCGGGTAGGGAGTGTCGTAGCCACCGACCCGGAGCACCGGGGCCTCCAGGGAGTGGAAACAGGTCTCGGTCACGCGGGCGGCGATCTCCGCACCCGGCCCGAGCGTCGTCGCCGCCTCGTGCACGACGACGCAGCGGCCGGTGCGGCGGACCGACTCGTGGACCGGGTCCAGGTCCAGCGGGGAGACGGTGCGCAGGTCGATGACCTCCAGCGAGCGCCCCTCCTCGGCGGCTGCCTCGGCCGCCTGCAACGCCGTCTTCACCATCGGGCCGTAGGCCAGGACGGTGACGTCGTCGCCACCACGGACGACCCGGGAGCGGAACAGCGGCTCGGGCGTGGCAGAGATGTCGACCTCGGCCTTCTCCCAGTACCGCCGCTTCGGTTCGAGGAAGACGACCGGGTCGGGGTGTGCGATGGCCTGCTGGATGCCCCAGTAGGCGTCGACCGGGTTGCTGATCGCGACGACCTTCAGGCCCGGGGTGTGCGCGAAGTAGGCCTCGGGGCTCTCGCTGTGGTGCTCCACCGCGCCGATACCGCCGCCCATCGGGATGCGGATGACGATCGGCATCTGCACCGTGCCCCTCGAGCGGGCGTGGATCTTGGCGACCTGGGTGACGATCTGGTTGTAGGCGGGGAAGACGAAGCCGTCGAACTGGATCTCGCAGACCGGCCGGTAGCCGCGCATCGCCAGGCCCACCGCGGTGCCGACGATGCCCGCCTCGGCCAGCGGGGTGTCCACGACGCGGTCCTCGCCGAAGTCCTTCTGCAGCCCGTCGGTGATGCGGAAGACGCCGCCGAGCCGGCCGATGTCCTCGCCCATGAGCACGACCTTGGGGTCGTCCTCCATGGCGCGGCGCAAGCCGAGGTTGAGCGCCTTGCCGATGGTCATCGTCTCGGTCGCCGGCGCGTCCAGCAGCCCGGTGCTCATTCCTGGGCCCCGTCGAACGACGCCCGGTAGGCCTCGAACTCGGCGCGCTGGGCGGCCAGGGGCGGGGTCTGCTCGGCGTAGACGGCGTCGAACATGGCGGTGGGCGGGGGATCGGGCATCTCGACCGTGCCGCGCCGGATGCGCGCGGCGAGCTGGTCGGCCTCGGCGTCCACGCCCTCGAAGAAGGCGGCGTCGGCCAGCCCGCTGCGGGACAGGTAGGCCTTGAGCCGGGCGATCGGGTCGCGCAGCTTCCACTCCTCGACCTCGCCGGCCAGGCGGTAGCGGGTCGGGTCGTCCGACGTGGTGTGCGCGCCCATCCGGTAGGTGAAGGCCTCGATGAAGGTGGGGCCCTGCCCTTCGCGGGCGGCCCGCAGCGCGGCGCGGGTCACCGCCAGGACGGCCAGCACGTCGTTGCCGTCCACCCGGACGCCGGGGAAGCCGAAGCCGGCCGCGCGGCGGTACAGCGGGACCTTGGACTGGCGCTCGAGCGGCACGCTGATCGCGTACTGGTTGTTCTGGCAGAAGAAGACGACGGGTGCGGAGAAGCTGGCGGCGAAGACCATCGCCTCGTTGACCTCGCCCTGGCTGGTGGCGCCGTCGCCGAGGAAGGCCAGGACGGCGTTCTCTGCACCGTCGCGCTGGACGCCCATCGCGTAGCCGGTGGCGTGCAGGCACTGGGCGCCGATGACGATCGTGTACAGGCCGAAGCCCCGCTCCACCGGGTTCCAGCCGCCGTTGTCGACGCCGCGGAACAGGCTCATGACGTGCAGGGGCTCGACCCCGCGGGCCCAGGCGACGCCGTGCTCGCGGTAGGTCGGGAACGCCATGTCGCCGTCCTCCAGCGCCCGTCCGGCGCCGAGCTGGGCGGCTTCCTGGCCGAGCAGCGAGGCCCAGATGCCCAGCTCGCCCTGGCGCTGCAGCGCCGTCGCCTCGACGTCCCACCGGCGGACGAGCGTCATGTCGCGGTAGAAGCCGCGCAGCTCCTCGTCGGTGACGTCCAGCGGGTAGTCGGGGTGCTCGATCCGCTCGCCCTCGGGCGTGAGCAGCTGCACCAGGTCCGGCTGCTGCGGCCGGTGCGGCGCACCGGCCCCGGGCACGGGGTCGACGACCTCCGTGGCGTCGCCGATGTCGGCCTCGATCTCGTCACGCACCGCGGTCATCGCTCGCTCCTCGCCGTTCGCCGCCCGGTCCGGGGTCACCGGCGCCGTGCGGAGGTGGACGCATCTCGGCGCCCGGGTGTGGCGCCGCTCACACATCCTGCCATGGCACCGCGGTCCGGTGGGAGCGGTCGAGTCCTACGAACTCGTGGTGATCAGCGGCCGATGGCCACCACTTCGCATGGTTCGACGGGGCGCCGCCTGCGGATCAGCGTTCCGTGCGCCGGATCCGGACCGGCCCGCGGGCGGTGGTGACGTCCACGACCTCCCCACCCTGGGTGACCTCGACCCGCCCGGTTCCCGCCAGGCGCCCGGCCGCGGCCCGCGCGGCGGGCATGAGGTCGCGCCACCCGTCGGCATCGACCCGGCGGGCCGCCTCCGAGGGGCAGATCGTGGTGCCCGCGCGCCGGAGGGCGAGCAGCTCAGCGATCGCCTGCTCCAGCCGCGCGTCGACGTCCATCCATCGAGCGTGCGCGGTGGCGCGCCCTCCTGCCAGCGCACCGCCGAGGGAGTCCGCAGCCGGCCGCCGGGGTAGGAGCAGCGACATGGCGAAGAAGACCGTGATCGGCACCCTCGGCAAGGGGAAGCGCGGGATCAGCACGACGGGCTGGGCGCTGCGCGGCGCGGCCGCCGGCGCCGCGGGCAGCACGGCGCTCAACGCCGTCACCTACCTGGACATGGCCGTGCGCGGCCGCGGCAGCAGCTCCACGCCCGAACGGACGGTGGAGACCCTGGCGAGCAAGGCGCACGTCCCCATCCCGGGCGACGATGAGACGCGGCAGAACCGGGTGCAGGGCCTGGGGCCGCTCACCGGGCTGGTCGCCGGCGTCGGGGTCGGCGTCGTCGTCGGACTGGTGCGGGCGGCGGGATACCGCTCCCGTCCCGCCGTGGGCACGCTGCTGACCACCGCCGGCGTCCTGGTCGCGGCGAACGGGCCGATGACCGTCCTCGGCATCACCGACCCGCGCACCTGGTCGCGGACGGACTGGCTCAGCGACCTCGTGCCGCACGTGGTCTACGGCGCCGTCGTCAAGACGACGATGGACGCCTTCGACCGGTGAGGGACCCCGCTGTGCGCCGCCCACGAGGAACACCACAGGCGGTACGGCGTGCGTGCTCGACTCGAACTCGAGGTCCACCCTCGATGAAGGTCACAAGCGGTTGGTTCGCTTCAGCCAGCTCGAGAGCGCCGCAGCCGACAGGCCCACGACGATCAGTGCCGTGACCACGACCGGTGACATCTCAATGTAGTCGTGGCGCCGTCCGATTCGAGACGCCATGGCCAGGATCGACACCACGTAGGTGGCGACGATGAGGCCGTGAAGCACCCGGGCGGCCGTTCTGCTGAGCTGCGCCCGGAACCAACGCACGAGCCAGATGCCGAACATGAACACCATCGCCAGCTCGATGCTGAACGCAGCGCTCGCAGGCATCCCGAAGGACTCCCGGTCGTCCTCGATGACGGGCCCGAGGAGCGCGAGCACACCGAGCCCGAGCGTGAGATGCCAGACGAGGACGAGGACGGGCTCGACCCAGTTGCGTTCCCGGTCCGCCTCAGCCCATGCAGCGGCGAACGCGACGACATCAGGGCCGACCACGTCGCGGACGTCGCGTCCATCGGCGACCGCCGCCCTGAGGTGGTCGCCGAGTTCGTCCGCCTTGCGGCGCCAACTCGATCGCGGGATCCCGGACCTCCGCCAGTGTGCCGTCGCCTGCCGGACCACCCTGTCGATCTCGTCCGCCCCGACACTCTGCTCACCCATGGACGACGTCCTGTTGCTCACGTTCGCTCCGTCCGATCGTGGCATCGACGCCGGCCGACACCTCTCGCCACACGGCCCGGGCCGACGCCAGTTCACCCTCGCCGGCAGCAGTGATCCGGTAGTAGCGCCGTGGTGGACCGCCCGCTGCCGGCGTCCGGTAGCTCTCCAGCAGCCCACGGCGCTCCAGCCGGGAGAGCAGCGGATAGATCGAGCCCTCGCTCACAGCGAGCAGGCCGGCGTCGTGCAGCGCCGACGCGAGCTCGTAGCCGTACCGATCCCGGTCGGACACCAGTGCGAGCAGGCACGCATCCAGGATCCCGCGCAACAGTCTCGACGCCCGGCCGTCGTCGTCAGCACTCACGAGCGAGTGGAGCACTCGGCTACCATGTGGTGCAGGATAGGAGCGACGGCCTTGCACTGCAAGGTAGTCGTCATCCAGCGACGAGAGGAGCGCCCGTCGCTCGTCGCGAGCAGGGTGCAGATCCCGACGGCGGCCCGCCGGCCGGCGGGCATGATGCCTGCATGGAGGAGATCACCAGCGAGGCGCAGCTGCGGGAACTGCTCGGCGAACCGGCGCCCGCGGCGCTGGCCAAGGAACGGACGGCGCTCGCCGACGTCGACCGAGAGTGGCTGGCGGCCTCGCCGTTCTGCCTGATCGCAACCAGCGGTGCGGACGGCGGGTGCGACGTCTCCCCCAAGGGCGATCCGCCCGGCTTCACGCTGGTCCTGGACGACCGGAGGATCGCGATCCCCGAGCGGGCCGGCAACCGCCGCGCCGACGGCTACCGCAACATCCTGAGCAATCCGCACGTCGGGCTGATCTACCTGCTGCCGGGCCGCACCGACACGCTGCGGATCAACGGCCACGCCCGACTGGTCACCGAGCCGGCGCTGCTGGACCGGATGGTGGTCAAGGGGCACCGCCCGGTCCTGGCCGTGGTGGTCGACGTCGAGCAGGTGTTCCACCACTGCGGCAAGGCGTTCCTGCGCTCGCAGCTGTGGGACCCCGAGAGCTGGCGCCCCGACGCCGTGCCCACCCGGGCACGCATCGCGCACGCCCTGGAGCGCAAGGACGAGCCGCTCGAGGAGCTGGAGCGCTACTACTCCAGCGCGGCGTACTCGGCCGGCCTCTACCCCACCACCTGACGCACGCCACGATCAGCTGACCTGATCGTTGCGTGTCCTCCCTCACCGCCCACCGTGAGGGAGGACGCAGCATGATCAGGTTCCCTGATCATCGCGGGGCGCGCGGGACGTGAACGGTCAGGCGTGCCAGCCGCGCTCGTCCACGCCGCCGGGCACGGGGGCGGCGGGGTCGTACGGGGTGCGGGTGAAGATGAACGTGCCCAGGTCCAGGTGGTCCTCGGCGATGCGCAGCGTCTCGCCGGCGTAGTAGCCGTCCAGCCCGACCCACCGGCCGTCCGCACGCCGCTCGAACCGGCTGGCCCGCCCGCCACGACCGGGCAGCGGACCCAGGTGCAGCCGTCCGCCCCCGACCGCACGCAGCACGGACGGGGACACACCCCAGAACCAGACGCCGAGGGACTCCAGCGGCACCGGGGACGGGGACGGGGTCCAGGCGTCGACGATCCGCGGCTCGGCGGCGCGCAGGTCGGCCAGCAGGCCCAGGACGACCGGCTCCACGCCCGCGGTGGCGTTGGCCAGCGAGACGGCACCGGTCTGCTCGTCGCGGTCGACGAAGACGCCGGCCAGGAAGCCGGGCATCGAGCCGCCGTGGCCGACCAGCGTCCGCCCGTCCACGCGCATCACCTGCACGCCCAGCCCGTAGGCCGACCAGCCGGCGGCGGAGGAGTCCACACCGGCGGGCTCGGTCATCTCCTCGAGCGTCGCGGGGTCCAGGACGTCGGCGGTGTCGCCGAGGAGGAAGGCGGCGAACCGGCCCAGGTCGGCCAGCGTCGCCCACAGCTGCCCGGCGGCGGCCATCACGCCGGCGTGGTGCTCGGGCTCGGGGAGGACGACGTCGGCCCACGGGTGCACGGCCCGCCCCTCGGCCGCGGCGCCCGAGGGACGCGGGCTGGTGCGGGTCATCCCCAGGGGTGCCAGCACCTCGGCCTGCACCGCGTCGTCCCACGAGGTCCCGCGCTGCCGCGCCACGAGCTCGCCGAGCAGCCCGAACCCCAGGTTCGAGTAGTGGAAGCGCCGGGCCGCCCCGAGGACGACGTCGTCGCCGGCCAGCCCGAGGTCGGCCAGCGAGCCGCCGGGCACGCGCTCCCACCAGCCGCCCGGGCTCTCGGCGGAGGCGCCGGCCAGGTGCGAGAGCAGCTGGCCGACGGTGCGCTCGCCCAGCGGCGTCCCCGGCAGGTGCCGCTCCAGCGGGTCGTCGAGGGACAGCCGGCCCTCGTCGCGCAGCCGCATCACCAGGACCGCGGTGACCGTCTTGCTGATCGACCCGAGCCGGTACTGGACGTCGGCGTGCGGCTCTGCGACGGCGCCGCGGCCCGCCGACCACGCCAGCCCGCCGTCGCGGACGACGCCGGCGACGAGGCTGGGCGCGCGCCCGTCCCGTTGCACGCGGGCCACGCGGGCGAGCAGGGTGCGGGCGGTCGCGGGCAGCACGGGTTCGGGCATGCCGGCGACCGTATCGCCGACACGTCCGGCCAGATCAGCTGGTGGGGACGGGATGCGTGCTGGGCAGCCGTCCGGTCCGCGTCACCCAGCGCTCGAACCAGATCGTCACCAGCGGCGGCACGGAGGCGGCCAGTCCGAGCAGCGTGGTGCCGGCCGACCAGCGCAGCACCCGGGCGGCCAGGAGCGTGATCACCACATACGCCACGAAGATGCCGCCGTGGATGGGCCCGAAGATCTTGACGCCGAGCTCGCTGGTCTCGGGCACGTACTTGACGAACATCCCGATCAGCAGGCCGACCCAGGAGAGGGCCTCGGCGACGGCGGCGACGCGGAACGCTGTGGCGACGGTGCGGGGGTTCATCGGGGCGACGTCCTCGGGTGTGCGGCGGTGGGTCGGCGTGCTTCTCGGCCACGGGGCTCAACGGCCGGACGGCGGCCGACGTCCCCACGTGCGGTGTGATCCTGCCGCCAGTGGCAGGGTCGCCCCCGTGCGGGGGCTGGCGCGGCGGGAGTTCTGCCTGGTCCTGCTGCGCCGGATGGCCGACGTCCGGCCGGATCTGGTGGCCGAGGCGATCCCCCGGCTGGGCGCGACCCGTGCCGAGGCGCACGCCGCGCACACCCGGTGGCAGGCCCTGCACCACGCGCCCCGGGCGCCCCGGGGGCTGGCGCTGCGCACGGCCGTCCTCGGCCCGGCCGACGAGCTGGAGGACCGCAGGTTCGGCGATCTCGACGTCCAGGTGCGGCGCTGGCCGCTCCCGCTGTGGCCGCACCTGTGGTGGGAGGTGCTCAGCGGCCCCGGGGGATCGGTGCTGCACGAGCACCTGGCCCGCGCACCCGGATCACCCGTCCCGCCGGCACGGGCCGGCGACCTGGGGGTGTGGGAGCACGTGCTCGACGACGTCGTCGGCCTGCCCGGGGCGAGGAGCGTCGACCCCGGCGTCGTGACCCGCTGGGAGGTGCACCTGCCCGGCGGCGTGCGGACGACCTTCGTGTGGGGGCTGCTGCAGCGGGTCGATCAGGCGGCGATGCGGCGGGCGCCGGCGTAGCCGCCGAGCGCGTCGACCGGCGCGACCTTGACGACGTCGCCGGACGTCGGCGCGTGGACCATCTGGCCGCCGCCGATGTAGATGCCCACGTGGCTGACCGGGCTGTAGAAGAACACCAGGTCGCCGGGCCGCAGACTGCCGCGGGGCACGGACTGGCCCATCTGGGCCTGCATCCGGCTGGAGTGCGGCAGGTTGATGCCGGCGGCCTTGAAGGCGTACTGGGTGAGACCCGAGCAGTCGAACGATCCGGGACCGTCGGCCGCCCAGACGTAGGGCTTGCCGCGCTGGGCCATGGCCGTGTCGATCGCGATCTGGGCGGCGCCGCTGTCGGCGACGACGGGCGCCGAGGCGGCGGCCAGCTGCTCGGTCCGCTCACCGCGGCTGGCCCGCGAGGAGGCCGTGGAACCGCCGGAGTGCGCGGAGCCGTCGGCGTGGGCCTGGGCCGCGGCGGCGGCGACCGCCCGCTGCTCCGCGGCGCTGAGCCGCTGGTGGATCGCCTTGTACTCGGCGATCTGGCCCTCGAGATCGGTCTGCTGGGCGAGGACGGCGTCGTACTGGCGCTGCGCCTCGGCGACCGACGTCCGGACCTGCTCCTGCGCCGCGGCGGCCGCGGCGTTCGCGTCGGCCGCGACGGTGAGCAGCTCGTTCTGGTGCCCGGCCACCATCTGGAGCGTGGACATCCGGTTGACGAACTCGTCGGCGGAGCCGCTGATCATCAGGGCCTGGAAGGAGTTGAGCCCCTCGCCGGTGTAGGCGGTGCGGGCGATGCCGCGCACCCGCTGCTGCGCCACCGCGAGCGCGGCCGTGGCCCGGTCCAGCTCGGCCTGGGCGGCCTGGGCCGCGGCCTGCTGCGCCCGCAGCACCTCGCGCGCCTCGTTGAACTGCTCGGAGAGCGCCTCGAGGTCGTGACCGCGGGCGGCGACCAGTTCCGCTGCCTCGGCGGCCGTGCCCGGGGTACCGGGAGCGGCCGAGGCCGGCACGGTGGCCAGCAGGATGCCGAAGGCGCCGACGAGGGAGAGGGCGGCACGTCGGACGGTGCGGCCGCGAGCGGGCTGCAGGGGAAGCGCCATGAGCGGCGGCTCTCCGTTTCATTCGGTTGCTGCGACGGGCTGCCACCCCGGTGGTGACTGAACGCCTCGGCAGGCACACTGACGGTAAGCCCGTTACCGACCCGTGACAACGGGTGAATCACAACTATGTGGTTTGCCCAGGTGAGGCGTGGGTAACAGGGCGCGGTTGCGGCGACCGGACTGTGACGGACCCGTTCACTCGCCGCTGTCGGGCGGGTGAGGCGAGCACACCCCGCCGGGGAGCTGTTTCGGAACGTCCCGGCTCGCGCACTACGAAGGCATGGACCTCCGCCGCCCCCTCCTCCTGCTCGCCGTAGCCGGATCGCTGGTCGCCTGTGGCGACAACACGGATCTGGAGCGCGGTGAGACCAACTGCGACTCCCAGGGAGAGGAGGCCGGCAACCCGCACGACGCCAGCTGCGAGGAGACCGGCTTCAACGACCCCGAGTGACGGAGCCGACCCCTGACGTCGGAGTCCGGCTCCGTGCACTCGTGGACGAGGGCGCTCCTGGCAGGCGTACGCCGGCGCCTGCAGGGCCGTGACCTCGCGCTGATCGCGGCCGGGCTCACCTTCTACGCGGGCATCGCGGTGGTACCGCTGCTGGTGCTCTCGTTCTCGCTCACCGCCCGCCTCCGGTCCCCGGAGCGGGTGCACGAACTCGGGGAGCGGCTGGCCGGTCTCCTGCCGCCCGAGCTGGGCGCGCCGGACGCGGTGGCCCGGCTGGTCGAGGCGGGGGTGGGCCTGAACCCTCTGCAGGCGCTGCTCGCCCTGCTGCCCATGTCGCTGTACGGCGAGGGGGTCCGGCGGGCGCTGCTGCGGTTCAGCACCCGCCAGGAGGGATTGACCAGCTGGCGGGGCCGGCTCGCCGCCCTGCCGCTCCTGCTGCTCGCCCCCTTCCTCCTCTATCCGTTGCTGCTGGCCGCCGACGCCATGGCCGGCCTCGCCGAGAGCGGGGGCGTCTGGGCGACGGTCGGCCGGGTGGCGGTCGGCTTCTACGCGGTCCTGGCCGCCCTCACGCTCCCGTTGGCCTGGGGCTTCCGCGTCGTGGGCGGGGACCGGGTGCGGTGGCCGGCGCTCGTGTGCGGCGCGCTGTTCACGGCCGCGTGCCTGTCCGGCTTCCTGCAGGGATTCGTGCTCTTCCTGTCCCTGCCGCTGGACCTCGGCGCCCCCTTCGGCGGGCTGACCGTGGTCGGCGGCGTCGTCGCCGTCGGCTTCTGGCTGTGGCTGCTGCACCTCGTGATGCTGGCCGGCTGGCTGCTCACCGGTTCGCTGGACGAGCTGCTGGAGCGGCGCCGGGCAGCGGCGGCCTGACGTCGGCCTCAGCCGGGGACGGCGGCCAGCTCTGCGGGCAGGTCGTCCCGGTGCAGCACGACCAGCGTGCTCACCGCCCGGGTGAGCACGACGTAGAGCCGGTGCAGCCCCCGCGGCTCGGCAGCCACGATCGCCGCCGGATCGGCCACGACGACCGCGTCGAACTCCAGCCCTTTGGCCAGGGTGGCGGGCACGACCGCCACCCGCGACGGCGGCTCGCCGTCGTCGACCAGGGCGGTGGCCGGGATCCCCGCGCCGGTCAGCAGGCCGACCACCTCGTCGACGACGCCGTCGGCGCAGACCACCCCGATCGACCCCGGCTGCACGGCCAGCTCCTCCACCACCCCGACCAGCGGGCCGGCGAGATCGGCCGTCGACCGGATACGCAGTGATCCGGGCTCGCCCCGGACGGCGGTGGCGCCCGGCAGGCCGGGCGCTATGACCGGGAGCAGGCGGTTGGCGTAGTCGAGGACCTCCGCAGGCACCCGGTAGCCGCGGGTGAGCGGGCGGACGACGGTGCCGGGGCGGCCCAGCCCGGCCAGGGTCTGCCCCCAGTCGGCCGCCGACCAGGGACTGGTCGCCTGCGCGAGGTCACCGAGGACGGTGAGCGATCCGGCGGCCAGCCGACGTGCCACGGCCCGGCACTGCATCGGGGACAGGTCCTGCGCCTCGTCGACGACGACGTGCCCGAAGCCCTGGGTCCGCTCGAGCAGCCCCGCCGCCTCGTCGACCAGCACGGCGTCGGCCTCCGTCCAGGGTGCGGAACGGACCGACCGGGGCGGCGCGGCCCAGACCAGCAGCGCCTGCTCGGCGTCGTCGAGGACGCCCCGGGCCGCGCGGGCGAGCAGGGCGGCGTCGGTGAACAGCGCCGCGACCAGACCGGCGGCGTCGCGGGCGGGCCACACCTGGTCGCAGAAGGCGCGCACCTCCGGGCTGCGCGCGGCCCTGCGCGTCTCGGCGTCGGTCGGGCTGCCGCCGGCGGCCTCCTTCTGCCGCCGGGCATCCCCGGCGAGCAGCATGGCCAGCCGGTCCCGCCCGGCGGCGTAGTGCAGCAGCTGCTGGTCGTCGTCGCCCCGGGCACGGCGGCGCAGGTCGTCGACGGAGCGCTTGAGCCGCTCCACCGGGACGCGGTAGCGACGTCCGGCCAGGGGCACCATCACGTCGTCGGCCGGCTTGCGGATCTCGCCCCACAGCGCCCGGCGCAGCACCTCGGCCATCCGGACGTCGCCCTTGAGGACGGCGGCCGCCGGCTGGTCGACGGCGCGCACCGGCACCCGGCCGGTGAGGTCGGCGACCGTGGACTGGGCCACGTCCACCTCGCCCAGGGTGGGCAGCACCTGCTCGATGTAGCGCAGGAACGCGCGGTTGGGCCCCACGACGAGGACGCCGGTGCGCGCCAGCTGACCGCCGTGGGTGTACAGCAGGTAGGCCGCCCGGTGCAGGCCGACGGCGGTCTTGCCGGTGCCCGGGGCGCCCTGCACGCAGATCGACTCGCTCAGCGGCGCGCGGACGATGTCGTCCTGGTCGGGCTGGATGGTGGCCACGATGTCGCGCATCGGGCCGCTGCGCGGGCGCTCGATCTCCGCACGCAGGAACTCCCCCGGGCCGTCGTCGCCGGTCTCGAGGCGCTCGTCCTCGTACCCGGTGAGCTCGCCGCCCGCGAACCCGAACCGGCGGCGGCGTGCGACGCCCTGGGGGTCGGCGGCGGTGGCCTGGTAGAACGGCCGGCTCATCGGGGCGCGCCAGTCGATGACCACCGGGTCGCCGGCGTCGTCGCGCACGTGCCGGCGGCCGATGTGGAAGGTCTCGGGCGGCGGGCCGGTGCTGTCGGTGCGGCCGAAGAACGGCGGGACGTCCGGATCGGCGGCCAGCGCGCGCAGCCGTTCGGCGCGCGCGGCGCCCAGTCGCTCGGATGCCCAGGCGTCGACGCCGGCGTCGGTCACCGCGGTGGTGGCGACCCGCATCCGGGAGAGGCATTCCTCGGCCCGCGCCAGGTGGGCGCGCTCGGCGACGAGGACGGGATCGGGAGGGGGAACGGTCTCGGAGCGGGCGACGGGAGACACGGTCGGAGGACGCTACGCCGCACCGCCGGGCGGGTCGAGGGCCTTTCGCCCGCGGAGCGCTCTGACCGGCGCCGTCGGGCGGGTCGACCGGACCTGCGGGGAACCTCCGGCCCCCGCGGCACGGTCGGGACAGAGGGCCCGTAACGACAGCGACGCGAGAGCCGCCGTGAATGGCGGTTCTCGCGTCGGTATCGCGGCCGTCGCTCCATTCCGGAGCGCGGGCGAATGGCTCAGCTGTGGGTGCGGAGGATCCGTCCCAGACGAGCGATGAACCGCACGCCCTCACCCTGCGACGCGCCGATCGGGGCGCGGTCGGCCTCGAGGTAGGAGGGGTCCGCGAAGAGCATCGGGGCGAAGCTCATCGGGATGTTGCCCATCGTGCTGGGCCTGTGAGCGGTACGCGTTCCCATGACTGTCTCCTGACGAGTGGTCCGTGGTCGCTTTCTTCATCGGCCACACCGGGTGTTGCTTTAGTGATAACTCGCCGAAGGCGCGGATCAGTACCCGCAAAGCCTGAGATGCTGCTCACTAGAATGGTGAATAGTGTCCGAGGCCACTCCGAGAGAGTGGCCTCGGACACTATTCGCCATTCGGGACAATTCCGGCCGGATCGCGGTCCGCGATCATGCGCGGTCGGCGGGCTCCACGATCGTCACCTCGACGGCGCGCAGCTGCGCCGGCGTCTCCAGGAGCACGGCCTTGGTGGGCTCGCCCACGTCGAGGTGCGGCTCCCGGCGCAGGGCGGCGAGCCCCGCCAGCCGCCGGTCGGCGAGGACCTCGTCGACCAGCCCCCTGTCCCCGCCGGTGAACACCGCGATGACGTCCGCGAGGTGCGGGAGCAGGACCCGGGCCGCGGTGTCGGCGGCAGCGGTGACGACGGCGTCGGTCTGGTGGCCGCGCCGGCGGGCGAACCGTTGCTGCGACCAGCCGCCGGCCGCCGTACGCCCCTGGACCTGGCGCGCGTCGACCTTGGAGACCACCAGCCGCTCCCCGGTGAAGACGCCGACGGCCCACCGGCCGCGGCGGACCAGGAGGACCGCCGCCGTCCGGTCGGCGCGGGCCGCCGCGGTGAAGCCGGCGAGCAGCGGTTGCTCCGGCCTCCACCCGAAGGGCGCCCGGAGCGCGACGGTCGTGGTGTCCGCGCAGGTCAGCCGGACCGTGCCGTCGTCGTCCGCGATCACGTCGGCGAAGGCGCCGTGCCGCTCGGCGACCCCGTCCAGCCACCTGCCCAGCCGCTCGGGGGCGACGCCGAGCCGCCGTCCGCCCCCGGGCGCCGGACGGGGACGGGTCATCGGGTGCGGAGGCCGAGCAACCGGTCCAGGACGTCGCCGGTCCGCAGCCCGTCGTGCTCGTACTCGTTGGTGACCCACGTCCGCACGTTGCCCACGGCGGCGGCCGTCTCCAGCGACAGCTCGGCGTCGACGTACATGTCGTCGAAGTAGACGGCGGCGTCGACCGGCACCGCGTTGGCCGCCAGCCGGGCCGGGTCGTACAGCTCCGGCAGGTCCTCGCGGGCGGCGAGCGCGTGCGCCGCGGGACCGAAGGGCCGCAGCGAGGCGACCTCGTCGAACATCCAGGGGTAGATCATCTCGCCGGTGAACGGCAGGGGGCGCACGTCGCCGTCGAAGGCCGGGGTGCGCTCGGCCTCCGCCGCCCAGGCGGTGGCGCCCGGGCCCGAGGCGTAGATGCTCTCGTGCAGGGCCGCGTAGAGCGGGTTGTCCCAGAAGGAGGTCCGGCGGGCGACCTGGTCGAGGAAGGTGTCCGACAGGCCGCTCGGGGCGCCGTCGTCGAGGGCCTCCTCCAGCAGCCAGTGCAGCTCCTCCGCGCCGGCCTGGGTGCCCAGGACCTGCCCGACGGTCTGCAGCCGGCGCACGGACAGGACGTCGCCGTCGGGGAGGCGCACCGGGGCGGCCGCGAGCCGGTCGGCGACCGCGGCGGCGCGGACGACGTCGTGCGGATACCGCTCGTAGAAGCGGCGCACCTTGCCCGCCACCCGGGGATAGGTGCGCCGGTAGAGCTCGCGCGCGTCGGGCTCCAGCGCGGGCAGGCCCCCGGTGATCAGGCAGCGGTCGAGGGCTTGCGGCGCGGTGGAGAGGTAGGCCAGGGTGACGAACCCGCCGTAGCTCTGCCCCAGCGTCGTCCAGCGCCGGCCGCCGTACAGGGCGGCGCGCACGTGCTCGGCGTCGGCCACGATGGAATCGGCCCGGAAGGCGAGCAGGTGCTCGGCCGCGGCCCGGGCGTCGGGGAAGCGCGCCACGGTGGCGGCGGTGATCCGGGAGCTGCGGCCGGTGCCGCGCTGGTCGAGGAGCACCACGCGGAAGTCCTGCAGCGCGCGCGGCAGCCAGCCGCCCCGCGTGGGCCGGGGCGACTTCCCGCCGGGGCCGCCCTGCAGGAACAGCAGCAGCGGCAGCTCGCGGTCACGCCTGTCCGGGTGCACGAGCTCGCGGACGAAGACGTCGATGCCCTCGCCGTCGTCGGCGGACCAGTGCAGCGGCACGGTCACCGTCCGGTCCCGGACCAGCGCCCCCGGGATGGCGTACCGCTCGTCCACCTAGCCGGCCAGCGCCGGCACGGCCGCGTGCTCCGCCGGGACGTGCAGCGCCCGCTGCGCCAGCGCGACGACGAGGGCGGCGACGGCGGCCGCGACGGTGGCCACCGCCAGGGCGGCGTTGGCGCCGGAGACGTCGACGATCTTGCCCGACACCGAGGCCCCCAGGGCCACGCCCAGAGCCAGCGCCGTGCCGATCCAGGTGAACGCCTCCGTGACGGCGGCCCGCGGCACGAGCTGCTCGGCGAGGGTGAAGGCGCTGATCAGCGCCGGCGACACCGCGATGCCCGCCAGCACGACGAACGGGACCATCAGCCAGGCGTCCCGGACCAGGATCAGCGGCGCGCTCAGCAGGGTGAGCAGCACGAGCACGCCGGCCAGCCGGTGGCGCAGCGGCAGCCGCCAGTGGACGGCCCCCCAGCCGATGCCGCTGATCATCGACCCGACGGCGAGCGCGGCGATGAGCACGCCGGTCATGGGCTTCTCGTCCAGCTCGTCGGCGAAGGCGACCAGCGAGATCTGCAGCGTGCCGAGGACGGTGCCCACCGCGGCGGACACGACGAACAGCACCTTGAGCCCGTCGGACCGCATGGCCGAGGACATGCTCCGGTTCTCGACGGCGGTCGGCACGGGTTCGGTGCGGCGCTGCGCGGCGAACAGCAGGCTGCCGACGGTCGCCAGCACGAACGCCGTCACCAGACCGGAGGTGGCATGGCCGGTGGTGGACAGGACGGTGACCAGCACGGGGCCGAGCACGAACACCATCTCGTCGACGACGGACTCCATGGCCAGCGCCGTCGGTAGCCGGTGGCTGCCCCGGAGCAGATGGGTCCACCGCACGCGGATCATCGAGGAGACCGGTGGCAGGCAGGCCCCGGCCAGGCCGGCCGAGGCGAACACCAGGACCAGCGGCCAGTCCTGGCGGACGGCCAGCAGGAACAGCGTCCCAGCGGAGACGAAGACGGCCAGCACGGGCAGCAGCACCCGGCGCTGGCCGTGGGCGTCGGAAAGCCGGCCGATGAACGGCCCGGCCACCGCCGTCGTGACCGCGCCGACCGCGGCGACGGCGCCGCCGAGCCCGTAGGACCCCGTCTGGTCCGCCACGAGCAGGACGCAACCCAGTCCGACCATGGACAGCGGCAGCCGACCGATGAAGGCAGCCAGCACCATGGGCAAGGTGTGCGGCGTGCGCAGCACCTGCAGGTAGGGATTGGCCACGTGGGGAAGAGCCTCCGTCGAACGGGTTGCGGCTCTCCCACGCTAACCGACCGGGAGCGCGGACACCGGCCGAGCCGGGCGCCACGCGGTGGGTCGACCCGGCCGCCGACGCCGTTGTCGGCGGTCGGATCCCGGGCACGCTATCGCGGGCCCTGTCCGCAGCCGACCCCGGTTCAGGAGCGGCCGTACGCGGGTCCCACCTCGGCGAGGAAGGCGTCCCACTCCCCCGGGACGGGCGAACCGTCCACCTCGGCGCCGAACCTGTCCAGGTACCAGTGCCAGCCCAGCACGAAGTCCGTGACGTCGGCGTCGGCACCGAAGACCTGCACGAAGCGCAGCACCGTCCGGTCGCCCTCGGTGCTCAGGTCGAGGTCGACCCGCCAGGCGTCGGTGTCCTGCTGCACCCACTCGACGGCCAGCCGCCGCGGCGGATCGCACTCGACGATGCGCATCGGCTCGCCCACCGGCTCCTCCTCGTGGGTCATCGTGAAGGTGCCGGTCCCGCCCACGGCCCGCTCGCCCTCGTAGGTGCCGATCCAGCGCGCCATGCGGTCGGGCTCGGTGAGCGCCGCCCAGACGTCCTCGACCGGGTCGGGCCACGAGCGGCGGAACTCCAGCCGCTGCCGCCCGTCGTCCAGCCGCGTCACGACGCCGCGCCGCGTCTCCAGGTGCTCGGTCATGCCGGTCCTCCGTTCCTCCGCGCCCGCCGACCGCGGGCGATCTCGGTGTCCAGTGCGTCCAGCCGCTGGGCCCACAGGTCGCGGTAGGGCTCCAGCCAGTCGTCGAGCTCGCGCAGCGGCCGCGGGTCGAGTACGTAGAGGCGCCGCTTCCCCTCGGCGCGCACGGTGACCAACCCCGCCTCCCGCAGCACCCGCAGGTGCCGGCTGATCGCCGGCCGGCTCACCGGGAAGCGGTCGGCCAGCTCGCCGGCGGCCATCTCCCCCTGCGCCAGGAGCTCCACCAGCTCCCGGCGGACCGGGTCGGCGAGGGCAGCGAGCGCGTCCACCGGGTATGCGTAACACGTCGGTTACGCGAGAGGAAGCGATTCCTGCACCGCCGGACGGGGCATGCGCCTGGCATGACCGTCACCGATCCCGACACCCCGGATCCGCTCAACGACCCCCGGACCCTGCAGGCCGACCCCGGCGCGCTGGGTCAGGGCGAGGACCTCGCCTCCGCCGCCGACGACCCGGTGGCCGCCGGCGAGGACGAGCTGGCGTCCGCCGACGACGAGACCGGCGAGGTCCTGGGCGGCGGCGTCTCCTGATCCCGCAGAACCTGTGCGGATGTGACGGATCGGTCCGGCACGGGTAGGCCCGGAGTCCTGTCGTCGAGCATTCGAGGAGGACCCATGGCCACGGGTGAGACCGGGTTCGAAGACGTCTTCTACGACCTCGTGTCCGTCCAGTACCACTCGCTGAAGGCGGGGCACGACTACGGCCAGTACGTCCGGGACGCCGAGAACGCGGGCCTGGACGACGTCGCGGCCTTCTTCCGCGAGGTGATGGAGCAGGACTCCGCGCGGGCGAAGCGCTGCCACGAGTTCCTGGGCCGGCTGCAGGGCACCGACCAGGGCGGTCCCGCCACGCAGTGAGCGGACCGCGGGGCACGATGGGGCCGTGATCGGGACTCCGCTGACCCGCTGGTTCGACCTCTCGACGCCGGTCATCGGTGCGCCGATGGCCGGCGTCTCGGGTGGTGCGCTGGCGCACGCCGTGTCGCGGGCCGGCGGCCTCGGGATGATCGGCGTGAGCGGCCGGCACAGCGCGGAGTTCGTGACGGCGGAGAGCGCCGTCGCCGCGCGGGACCAGCTGCCCTTCGGCGTCGGGCTGATGATCTGGACGCTGGGCGAGCGGCCCGAGCTCTTCGACGCCACGGTCGCCGCGCAGCCGAGCCTGGTGTCGATGTCGTTCGGGGACCCCGCGCCCTACGTGGGGCCGCTGCACGACGCGGGGATCGCGGTGGCCGCGCAGGTGAACACCGTCGCCGACGCGCGGCGCGCGATCGACGCGGGCGTCGA
This sequence comes from Blastococcus sp. SYSU DS0617, assembly GCF_054051075.1. Taxonomy (NCBI): domain Bacteria; kingdom Bacillati; phylum Actinomycetota; class Actinomycetes; order Geodermatophilales; family Geodermatophilaceae; genus Blastococcus; species Blastococcus sp. SYSU DS0617. Next base: position 20,786 of record NZ_JBJHAO010000013.1, on the reverse strand, counting down.
CGTGCTCGTCGCCCAGGGCACCGAGGCGGGCGGGCACACCGGTCAGCGCGCGCTGCTCCCCCTGCTGCAGGAGGTGCTGGCCCTCACCGACCGGCCGGTGGTCGCCGCCGGGGGGATCGCGTCAGGCCGGGCCATGGCCGCGATGCTCGTGGCCGGAGCGGCAGGGGTGTGGGTCGGCACGGCGCTGCTGTCGTGCACCGAGGGGCTGAACGCCGCCGCAGCGCGGGAGCGCGTGCGGGAAGCGACGGGTGACGAGACGGTGCTGACCCGCGCCTTCGACGTCGCGGAGGGCATCGCCTGGCCGGAACGCTGGCCGGGGCGGGCACTGGTCAACGACTTCTCGCGCTCCTGGCACGGCCGCGAGGACGAGCTCGTGGACGATCAGGCCGCGCGGCAGCTCGTGGTCGAGGGCCGGCGCACCGGCGATCCGGCGTCCGCCCCGCTCTACGCGGGGGAGGCGGTGGGCCTGGTGACGGCGGAGCGGTCCGCGGCCGACGTCGTCCGGCAGCTGAGCGACGACGCGGAGAAGGCGCTGCGAGCGGTTCCCCGACTGCTCGGCTAGCTCAGCGCGCACGAATGTGCAGGTAACGACGTCACGGGCCGGCCGATAGACCGGTATGTGCACATACGGACGGGCGCCAGACCGCGGAGGCGTCGTGGGTGCAGTGGGTGACGCACGTGCGCTCCGCGCCGTCCCCCAGACTCCTGGGCTAGCTCGAGCGCCTGACGGGCCAAGCCCGAGTCAGACGGCGCAGCTGCCGTCCTCGCAGCCCTCGGCGGCGGGCACCGTGATCAGCGGGTTCGCGTCGGCCCAGGCGCGCTCGAGGAGCTGCAGCAGCTGCTCGGCCGGCTGGGCACCGGCGGCGCCGTACTTCCGGTCGACGACGAAGAAGGGCACGCCCCGCGCGCCGAGCTCGATGGCCGTCGCGCTGTCCTCGCTGACCGCCCAGCGGAAGCGCCGGTCGGTCAGGGCCTCGCGGATCTCCGCCTCGTCCAGGCCCACCTCGACCCCGAGCGGCACGAGCGAGTCGACGTCGAAGACCGAGCGCTGCTCCTCGAAGTAGGCGTGCAGCAGGCGCTCCTTGAGCTCGTTCCGCTTGCCGTGCTCGGCGGCCAGGTGCAGCAGCTCGTGGGCCAGGAGGGTGTTGCCGCTGACACCGTCGGCCAGGTGGTACTCCAGCCCCTCGGCGGCCGCGGTCTCCTCGAGGCCGCGCATGTTCTCGCGCATCTGCTCGACGCTGGTGCCGTACTTGGCGGCCAGCGCGGGGAGCGTCGGGTGCGTCTTGCCCTCGGGGACGGTCGGGTCGAGCTGGAAGGAGCGCCAGACGACCTCCACCTGGTCGCGGTGCGGGAACCGCTCCAGGGCGGTCTCCAGCCGGCGCTTGCCGACGTAGCACCACGGACAGACGACGTCGGACCAGACCTCTACGCGCATGCCCGGCCCAACGTCGTCGCCCGCCGGGGGATTCCGCGGAGCGGTGTCGCGCCGAGTGGGGCCCGAAGGGTCCCGCGCAGGCACGACGGAACGGCTCAGCTCACCAGAGGAATGGCTCGTGGCCGCGGTGCGATCCGGAGGATCGCCATGTCACCGCACGCCGACGAGGTCGACGACGAAGACGAGGGTGGCGCCGGGCTTGATGACGCCGCCGGCACCGCGCTCCCCGTAGGCCTTGTGCGGCGGGATGGTCAGCCGGCGGCGACCGCCGACCTTCATGCCGGTCATGCCCTCGTCCCAGCCCTGGATGACCATGCCGACGCCCAGCCGGAACTCCAGCGGGTCGCCGCGGTCCCAGGAGGCGTCGAACTGCTCGCCGCCGTCGTGGGTGACACCGACGTAGTGGGCGCTGATCAGGTCGCCGGCCTTGGCCTCGGGACCGTCACCGACGACGAGGTCCTCGATCACCAGGTCGTCGGGCGCGGGTCCGGTCGGCGGCTCGACGTCCGGACGGGTCAGCTCGGCCACGGTGCTCCCTCCTGCGCCGGGGCTCTCCCGGCGCCGCGCCCCATCCAATCAGCGCGCGGAGCAGGCCGCCCGGGCGGTCACTGCACCGCGGAGGGGTCCATCCACATGGTCTCCCACACGTGCCCGTCGGGGTCGGTGAAGCTGGTGCCGTACATGAAGCCGTGGTCCTGCGCCGGCTGCCATGGCTTCCCGCCGGAAGCCAGGGCGCGGGCCAGCATCTCGTCGGCCTCCTCGCGGGAGTCGACGGACAGCGCGTTGAGCACCGTCGTGGCCTGGGCCGGGTCGCCCACGACGCCGCCCGGCACGAAGTCGGCGAACCGCTCACGGGTCAGCAGCATGACGGTGATCTGCTCGCTGACGACGACGGACGCCGCGTTCTGGTCGCTGAACTGCTCGTCGAAGCCGAAGCCCAGGCCGCCGTAGAAGGCCTTCGCCCGGGCCAGGTCGGCGACGGGAAGATTGACGAAGATCATGCGCACGGGGGTCTCCTCGGTCCGCGGCCGTCCGGCCGGCTGGGCGGCACGCCCTCGCGTGCCGTCAGCAGTACGACGGGCGGCCATCCCGTTTCTCATCGGAGGGGCATGCGCGCAGGGGTCCCGGCTGTCGGTGGCCGTCGCTACGGTCCCGCCATGATCGACCACCTGGGTCTGCAGTGCGCCGACGCCGCGGCTTCAGCGGCGTTCTACGAGCGGGTCTTCGCGTCGTGCGGCGTGCGCGAGATGATGCGCTACGACACCCCGCACGGGCCGGTGATCGGCCTCGCCGGGCCGGACGGGATGCCCCAGCTGTGGACGTCGCCGCTGGAGGGCCCCGGCAACCGGCCGGTGCACCTGGCGCTGGCCGCGCCGTCCCGCGACGCGGTCGACGCCGTCTTCACCGCCGCGCGGGAGGCCGGGGCCGAGATCCTGCACGAGCCCCGCGAGTGGCCGGAGTACCACCCGGGCTACTACGGCGTCTTCCTCCGCGACCTCGACGGCAACAACGTCGAGGCCGTGCACCACAGGTTCCCCGAGCCCGCCTGATCGGGCGTCGCCCCGCACCCGCAACAAGTGGTTGCGCTTCCCTGACTCACCGCGCTAGGGTCACCCGCAACCAGACGTTGCAGAAAGGTGGGAGGCCATGGAACACGGGACCATCGAGCGGGAGCTCCACATCGACGCCTCACCGGAGGTCGTCTTCGACGTGGTGAGCAACCCCGAGCACGTGCGCGAGTGGTGGCCGGACGAGGCGGAGTACCCGGCGGTACCGGGAGGCGAGGGCCGGATCGGCTTCGGCGATGCCGGCGACCGCACGTGGGTGCGGTTCACCGTGGTCAACGCCGTCCCGAACCGGCTGTTCTCCTTCCGCTGGACCCACGCCGACGGCGAGGTCGCCGCGCCCGGCAACTCGATGCTGGTCGTCTTCGAGCTCGAGCCGGCCGGCAGCGGCACGCGGCTGCGGATGACCGAGACCGGCTTTCGCGAGCGCGGCTGGGACGAGGCGAAGGTCGCGGCCGAGCACGCCGACCACGTCACCGGCTGGGACTTCCACCTGCCCCGGCTGCCGGGGTACGCCGCCAAGGTCGCCGCGAACGCATGAGCACGCTGGTGGACGACGACCTCTGGTCGGCCGTCGGCGACCCGACCCGGCGTCGGATGCTCGACCTCCTGCTGAGCGAGGGCGGCGGGACGGCGACCAGCCTGAGCGAGCGCCTGCCGGTGACGCGCCAGGCGGTGGCCAAGCACCTCGTCGTCCTCGACCGGGTCGGGCTGGTGCACGCCACCGCCATCGGCAGGGAGAAGCAGTTCCGCGTCGACCCCGAGCAGCTCGCGCGGGCCGTGGCCCAGCTCGCCGACGTCGGCGCGGCCTGGGACGCCCGCCTGCACCGCATCAGGCGCATCGCCGAGCAGATCCAGCGCCGTGCGGACGAGAACGACGAACAGTCGAACGAGGAGGAGCACTAGAGAGGACCACGGAGATGGCAGACATCCGGCACCGCGTCGGCGTCGAGCACTCCTCGCCGCGGCAGGTGTACGACGCGCTCACCACACTGGACGGGCTGTCCGGCTGGTGGACCGAGAAGAGCGACTGGCACTGACCCGCACCGCGGGACGGTCCGGCCCTCGCCGGGCCGTCCCGCGGGTGCGCGGAGGCGGGCGCCGTGCTGGGCTGGGCCGATGACCGAACCCCAGCCCGCGGACGAGGGGCAGCCCTGGTGGACCCGCGCCGTCGTCTACCAGGTCTATCCCCGCTCGTTCCAGGACTCCGACGGCGACGGCGTCGGCGACCTGGGCGGGATCCTCCAGCGCCTGGACCACCTGGCCGATCTCGGCGTCGACGTGCTGTGGCTCTCGCCGGTCTACCCCTCACCGCAGGCGGACAACGGCTACGACATCAGCGACTACACCGACATCGACCCGCTGTTCGGCTCGCTGGAGCAGCTCGACGAACTCATCGCCGCCCTGCACGCGCGCGGGATGAAGCTGCTGATGGACCTCGTGGTCAACCACACCAGCGACGCCCATCCCTGGTTCGTGGACAGCCGGTCCTCGCCCGACAGCCCCAAGCGCGACTGGTACTGGTGGCGCCCCCCGCGCGAGGGCATGGCGGCAGGCGAACCGGGCGCGGAGCCGACCAACTGGCAGTCGTTCTTCTCCGGGCCGACCTGGGAGCTCGACGAGGCCAGCGGCGAGTACTACCTGCACCTGTTCGACCGCCGGCAGCCCGACCTGAACTGGGAGAACCCCGAGGTCAGGGCGGCGATCCACGACATGATGCGGTGGTGGCTGGACCGCGGGGTCGACGGCTTCCGCATGGACGTCATCAACATGATCAGCAAGGACCTCCGCGGTCGGGACGGCAGCCCGGACGGACACCTCCACGACGGGCCACCGCTGCCCGGGTCCTCGCTGGGTGACGGTTCGGCCTCCTACCTGTGCGGGCCGCGGATCCACGAGTTCCTGCAGGAGATGCACCGCGAGGTGTTCGCCGGGCGGGACGGAACGTTCCTCACCGTCGGCGAGATGCCCGGCGTGACCGTCGAGCAGGCCCGCCGGTTCACCGATCCGGCCCGCGCCGAGGTGGACATGGTGTTCCAGTTCGAGCACGTCGGCCTGGACCACGGGACGTCGAAGTGGGACATCCAGCCGCTGCGCATGCGCGACCTCAAGGCGTCCTTCGGGCGCTGGCAGCGCGGCCTGGCCGAGGTGGGGTGGAACTCGCTCTACTGGGACAACCACGACCAGCCGCGCGCGGTCTCCCGCTTCGGTGACGACTCCCCGGAGTTCCGGCGCGACTCGGCGACCTGCCTGGCCACCCTGCTGCACCTGCACCGGGGGACGCCGTACGTCTACCAGGGGCAGGAGATCGGGATGGCGAACTTTCCGTTCACCTCGCTCGAGGAGTTCGCCGACGTCGAGTCGCTCAACCACCACGTGCACGCGGTGTCGGCGGGGCACGACCCCGCCGAGGTGCTGGCAGCTCTCCGGACGATGAGCCGCGACAACGCCCGCACGCCGGTGCAGTGGGACGCCTCTCCCCACGCCGGGTTCACCACCGGCACGCCGTGGCTCGCGGTCAACCCCGACCACGTCGAGTGGAACGCCGAGGCGCAGCGCACCGACGCGACGTCCGTGCTCGCCCACTACCGCCGACTGATCGCGCTGCGCCACGAGCTCCCGGTGGTAGCGCTGGGCGACTTCGCCATGCTGCTGCCCGAGCACGAGCACGTGTACGCCTTCACCCGCACGCTGGACGGCGACACGCTGCTCGTCGTCTGCAACCTGTCCCGCACGCCCTACGAGCTGGCCACGCTCCTGCCCGAGGCGGTGGGCGCGGAACTCGTGCTGGGCAACCTGCCCGACGCGGCGGACGTGCTGCGGCCCTGGGAGGCCCGCGTGCTCCGGCTCTGAGCGCCCGGCGACGAGGCGTGCACCGGCAGCGCCTCGGGTTCCGGCTCCGATTCCGGGGCGGGATCCGGTTCCGCGGCCGGCTCCGGATCCGGGACCGGGCCCGACTCACGGGCGAGGACCGTGCCGTAGTGGCGGATCAGCTCGTCGCCGACCCGCGCCCACGTGCGCTCCGCCACCGACGTCCGGGCCCGGGCCGCGGCGGCGCTCAGGGCGGACCGGTCGTCGCGCAGGCCCGCGACGACGGCGGCCAGGACCTCCGGGTCCCCGCCGGCCCACAGCCAGCCGTTCTCCCCGTGCCGCACGAGGTCCAGCAGCCCGCCGGAGGCCGCCGCGACCACCGGCACGCCCGCGGCCAGCGCCTCCTGCACCGCCTGGCCGAACGTCTCGTCGGCGCCCGGGTGCACGAACAGGTCGAAGGAGGCGACGATGCGGCCCAGCTCGGTGCCGGTGCGCTGCCCGAGGAACACCGCCCCGGGCATCGCCCGGGCCAGCCGCCGGGACTGCGGCCCGTCCCCGACGACGACGAGCCGCACGCCGGGCAACCGGGCGACCTCGGCGAGCAGGTGCAGCCGCTTCTCCACGGCCAGGCGGGCGACCACGCCGACGACGAGCTCGCCGCCGGGTGCCAGTTGCCGGCGCAGGTCCTCGTCCCGCCGTCGCGGCGTGAACTGGGTGAGGTCCACGCCCCGGGGCCACAGCGCCACCGGAGCGATGCCGTTCCGCCGCAGCAGCGCCGCACTGGCCGTCGAGGGGGCCAGCGTCAGATCCGCCGCCCCGTGCACCGCGCGGAGCACCCGCCAGGCGGCCGACGGACTGCCGGGAACCCGGTACCGCCGCGCGTAGGCGGCCAGATCGGTCTGGAAGACCGCGACCGACGGGATGCCCAGCGCCCGTGCGGCCTGCCCGGCAGCCGATCCCAGCAGCGCGGGCGAGGCGAGGTGCACCACGTCGGGCGCCAGGCCGGCGAGCAGCGCGGTGACCTCGGCCCCGCGCCGGGCCGGCGCCAGACGGCGGTACCGCGGCAGCCGCATGGCGGGGACGGTCACCACCTCCACGTGCGCGCCGCAGCGGGACTGGTAGGACTCGCCGCTGGGCGCGACCACGACCGCCTCGTGCCCCCGGACGGCGAGATGGTCCACCGCGCGCAGCACCGAGTTGACCACCCCGTTGACCGCCGGGGAGAAGGTCTCGGCCACCACGGCCACCCGCAGTCCCGGGGGCGTCGTCCCCCGGCCGGTCACGGGGCCACCAGGTCCGCACGCCCGACCGGCCCCACGGACGCCGCCCGCGGGGCCACGACACGCGGGGCGACCGGAGGCGCGGCACCCGGCCGGTGCGCCGTCCCCGGCCTGGCGCGCACACCGGCCGCCGTGGCGATCGCGTACTCCGCCAGGGCCGCCAGGCTGCGCCGGTCCTCGCCCGGGTGCAGGGGCGCGAGCTGGTGCAGCTCCAGCACCAGCCCCCGGGTGGCGACGACCCGGCTCAGGCTGCGGCCGAGCGAGTCGCTCCCGAGGTAGCCGGCGACCGCGGTGGGCCCGGCGGGCGTGCGGTAGCGCAGCGCGACGGGGCAGACCGGGGCGCCGGCGTCGATCGCCGCCTGGAACAGCGCGGGGCGGAACCGGCGGGGGGCGGTGCCGCAGCTCGTCGTCCCCTCGGGGTGGACCAGCACCGGGATGCCGCTGCGCAGCAGGGCGGCGACCTCGGCGACCGTGCCCGGCAGCCGGCGCAGGTTGCCGCGGTCGAGGAAGACCGCCCCCGACCGCCGGGCCGCCGGGCCGATGAGCGGCCAGCCGCCGACCTCCGCCTTGGCGACCGGACGCAGCGCCGGGAAGGCGGCCAGCAGCGCCACGTCGTCCAGCCAGGACACGTGGTTGGCCACCACCAGCGGCGCCGGCCCCTCCCCCGGCGCCCGCCACGGCACCGCCGGCGGCAGCACCCGGAGCTCGACGCCCAGCGCGGCCAGCGTGCGGGCGGGGGCACCCGGGACACCGGCGGCGGCGCCGGCGAGGGCGCTCGTCAGCCCGGTCCACCGCCGGGCCCGGGTCGCCCGCCCGGCCGGGAGGGGCGGCGCGTCCACGCAGGCGGGAGTGCAGTCCGACGTCGGGAACCAGGCGTGCACGGGGGCGCTCATGACTGCGCGGCCAGACGGCGCAGCAGCCACGGGGCGATGTCGACCATGCGCAGCAGCACGTAGAGGTCCGCGGTGCCGAAGTCGGCGTCCAGCGCGGGTGGGCCGCACACGTGGGCGCCGATGCGCAGGTACGCGCGCAGCAGCGGAGGCAGCTCGGGACGGGCGGGGCGCACCGCCGTCCCGACGTCGAAGGGGACGTGCGGGACCACCTGCAGCGCCGAGGGCACGAGGTGCCGCTCGCGGACCACGTCCCACACCCCCGCGGCGGTCGCGCCGCCGTCGGCCAGCGGGATGGACGCGCAGCCGCCCAGGTACCGGTAGCCGCGCCCCAGCGCGTAGCGGACGACGCCCGCCCACAGCAGGGAGACGACGGCGCCCGTGCGGTGGTCCGGGTAGACGCAGCTGCGGCCCACCTCGACCAGGTCCGGCCGGAGCGCGGCGTGCGGGGAGAGGTCGAACTCGCCGTCGGAGTACCCGCGCCCGAGCGCCGCGGCCCGCTCCGGGGGGAGCAACCGGTAGGTGCCGACGACGGCACCGGTGCTGTCGTCGTGGACGAGCACGTGGTCGCAGTGCTCGTCCCACCCGTCGTCGTCGAGGCCTTCGGCGGCTCGCGGTCCCAGCAGGCGGGCACCGCACTCCCCGGCGAACACCTGGTGGCGCAGCCGCTGGGCGGCCTCGACCTCGGCGGCGCTGGTGGCCAGCGCGGCGCGGTAGCGGGGGACGGGCGGGGAGAGTGGCAGGACAGTGGTCACGACGACACCTCGCGTGCCGGAGGGCCCCGGACGGGCCCGGACATCCCGCAGGGTGGGGAGCCCAGGTGTCCGATCGGTGCACGGCCGCGGGCGACGACACGACGGTTCGGCGCTGCGCGTGAGGAATTCCCCCTCGCGCCCCGGCGCCCTCACCCGTTCGGGGACCCTTGACCCTCGACCCGGTCGAGGCCCGACGGTGAGGGACGTGGAGGAACGCATGCGGGGGATCGGCCGGCTGGCCCGGGAGTCGGGCCTGACGGTGAGCGCGCTGCGGTTCTACGACGGCGCGGGCGTGCTCGTGCCCGCGCACGTGGACCCGCACAGCTCCTACCGCTGGTACAGCGACGACCAGGTCGTCGTCGCCCGGCTCGTGGCCCGGCTGCGGAGGGTGGGCATGCCGCTCGCCGAGATCCGCCGGGTCCTCGCGCACCGGGACGACCCGGCCGTCGTCGACGCGGTCCTGCAGGCGCACCTCACGCGCCTGGAGGACGGCCTGGCCGACGCCCGCCGCGAGCTTCTCTCCGCCCGATCCCTACTGGCCCAGGAGAGCGCCATGACCGTCGTCCACACCACCACCGCCGCCCTGCTCGACGCGCTGCGCGCCGTCCGGTTCGCCGTCGGCACCGATCCGGAGCTGCCGATGCTCACCGGCGTGCTGCTCGACGCCGGCGACGACGGCGTCCGCCTCGTGGCCAGCGACCGCTACCGCCTGGGGGTGCGCACCCTGTCCGCCGAGGTCGACGGGCCGCCGCTCAGCGCGATCCTCCCCGTCGGGTTCGTCGACGACCTGCTCGACCTGCCTGCGTCAGGGGCGGCCACGGTGCGCGTGGCAGGTCCGGACGTCAGCGTCGAGGCGGGCGGCCGCGAGCTGCACGGCCGGCGCGTGGACGCCGACTTCCCCGACTACCGCCCGCTGGTCCGCGAGTCCGGCAGCCTCCAGGTGGACGTCGACGTCGCCCGGTTCCGCGACGAGCTGGCCGCCGCGCCCACGCGCACGGTGCCCACCGGGCCCGACGGCGTGGAGGAGACCGCCACCGTGCTGACCGTCGGCGACGTCGAACTGGGCGTGAACCGCGAGTTCCTGCTGCAGGCCCTGGACGCCGAGGGTGCCGGCCAGCTCGTGCTGGACCTCGACGGCCCGCTCGCCCCGCTGGCGCTCCGCGACCCGAGCCGCCCCGGCGACGTCAGCATGCTCATGCCGATCCGCCTGCCCTGATCCCGAGCCCGGCGCGGCCATTGCGCGGAAACCGACGCCTCGAGGGGGGTCGTGGGGTCGGTCTCCGCGCATCGGGGTGATCAGTGCGAGGTGCGGTCCAGGACCAGCCGCACGGTCTCCGCGGGCTCGTCCCAGAGCGGGAAGTGGCCGGACCGCGGGAACCAGTGCAGCTCGGCGTCCGGGAACGCCGCGGCGGCCCGGGACGCCTGTCGGGCGAGGGTGACCCGGTCCCGGCGGCCCCAGCCGATGGTCAGGCGCCCGGGCAGCGTGCCGGCCGGGGCGCCCTGCTGCTTCGGCCCGCGGGCCAGGTCGTCGAGCACCGCACCGAAGGACGGCGAGTCGAGGTATCCCTCGAGCTCGGTGCGGACCGTGTCGCCGTCCAGGGCCCACGGGCGGGCGGAGAACTGCGCCAGCAGGGCGGTGCGGCCGGCCGGGTTGCCCAGGAGAGCGGGCAGCGCGGGGCGGATGCGGCGGAGCAGCGCCACCGACGTCGCGATGCTGGTGCGGAAGACAGCCGCCTCCCGGTCGGTCCAGAACCCACCCGGATCGAGCGCGACGTTGTCGGCACCGATGCCGCGTCGGCTGAGCTCCAGCACCATGCGGGCGCCCAGCGAGGTGCCCACCAGCGACGCCCCGGACAGCCCCTCGGCGCGCAGCCACTCCTGCAGGGCGTCGGTGAGCGCCGCCATGGACGGATCGGGCAGGGGCGGGGTGTCCCCCGCGAACCCGGGCAGGTCGACGGCGACGACGCTGCGGTGCGCGCGCAGCCCGTCGAGCACCGACTCCCAGGTGCGCCACGACCCTCCGAGCCCGTGGACGAGCACAAGCGGTGGTCCGGATCCGGAGCGGTGCGCGGTCATCATCACCGCGCGCCCCTACCCGCCGTCGCCCGGCCGACTCCCGAGCCTTGTCCCCGTGCCAGCCGTTCCAGCGGGCGGAACGGCCGGTAGGGGGTCGATGCCCGCGATCCGCCTAGGACAGCGGCGAGCGGGGGAGCAACCGGTCGCTGATGATCCGCTTCTGGATCTCGCTGGTGCCCTCGAAGATCGTGGTCAGCCGGGCGTCGCGCCAGTGCCGCTCGACCTGCCGCTCGGTGGTGTAGCCGTTGCCGCCGTGCAGCTGCATGGCCTGGTTGGTCACCCGCACCGACATCTCGGTCGCCTCGAGCTTGACCATCGAGGCCTCCTTGGCCACGGGCAGGCCGAGGTCGATGAGGTGGGCGACCTGCCGGTAGAAGGCCCGGGCCTGCTCGATCTGCGCGGCCATCTCGGCGACGGCGAAGCGCAGCGCCTGGAAGTCGCCGATCGGGTGGCCGAACTGCTCGCGCTCCTGCAGGTAGAGGATCGAGTCCTCCAGCGCGGCGCGGGCCAGGCCGACGGCGCGGGCCGCGGTGTGCACGCGGGCGGTGTTGAGGAACTTCTGCGCCTCGGCGAACCCGGCCTGCTTGGCCGCCTCGCCCTCCTCGCCGCTGTCCTCCCGCGCCGCCTTGGCCTCGTCGATGATGTTGTCCTTGGGGATCCGGACGCCGTCGAAGGTGAGGTCCCAGGTCAGGAAGCCGTGGTACCCGATCTTGTCGATCGGGTGCCCGGAGAGGCCCTCGGGGAACGAGCCACGCTCCTTCTCCAGCAGCAGGTTGATCAGTCCGGCCGAGCGGGACTCGCCCTCCTCCGGGTCGCGCTCGCGCACCAGCACCTGGATGAAGTCGGCCGCCTCGGCGTTGCCGCACCAGCGCTTGCGCCCGGTCACGACCCACTCGTCGCCCTCGAGGACGGCGCGGGTGGAGACGCCCGCGAGGTCGGACCCGGCGTCGGGCTCGGACAGCGCGATCGCACCGATCCACTCGCCACGGGCGCTGCGCCGCTGCAGCTCCTCGCGCCGCTCGGCATCCGGAACCGCCGTCCCCAGGCCCTGGGAGCGGGCCAGGATGCTGGCCGTCGACATCCAGGCGCGGGCCAGCTCCTCGCTGACCATGCAGTACTCGAAGACGCCCAGGCCCAGGCCGCCCTGTTCGGCGGGCACGGTGATGCCGAAGTAGCCCAGCTCGGCCAGCCGGGACAGCAGCGACGCCGGGATGAGGCCCTTCTGCGGGTCGAGCTCGTCGGCCAGCGGCAGCACCTCGTCCATCGCGAACCGGCGCGCCTGCAGCTGGAGCTCCTCGCGCTCGGGCGTGTGCCACGGGGGCAGCAGCGCCGGCGGCGGGGGAAGCAGGGTCTCGGTCTCTTCGGTGCTGGCGCTCGACGTCATCGCCGGTCGGCCTCCTCGACGCAGGGTGGTTCCGTTCACCTTGGTGGCTGCACGGTGCCCCCGCACGCCGCGCTCATCCGCGCTGGTGACCAGCCTCACCGGGACGCTCCAGCCGGACGGCGTCACGTCCCGCCGCGGTGCACACCGGCGAGAGGTCAGCTCGTGCGGCGGAGGTGCGGCCCGGTCAGGAGCTAGCGCGCTCGCGAGCCAGGGCCACGTAGTGCTCGACCGCGCCCGGGTCGTCGACGGTGCCGACGTTCACCGCCTTCGCGGGGTCGATGCCCTGGAACAGCCGCTTGAGCGGCACCTCGAGACGCTTGCCGGTGCGGGTGTGCGGCACCGCCGGCACGGCCAGGATCTCGTCGGGCACGTGCCGGGGCGAGGCCTGCTCGCGGATCACCTCGCGCAGGCGGCGGACCAGTCCGTCACCCAGCTCGACGCCGGGCGCCAGCTGCACGAACAGCGGCATCCAGTAGCCGCCGTCGGCCTGCTCCACGCCGAGGACGACGCAGTCGAGCACCTCCGGCACCGACTCGACGGCGGCGTAGATGTCGGCGGTCCCCATGCGCACGCCACCCCGGTTGAGCGTGGAGTCCGAGCGCCCGGTGATGACGCACGTGCCGCGCTCGGTGATCTCCATCCAGTCGCCGTGCCGCCAGACGCCCGGCCACGGCTCGAAGTAGGCCGCGCGGTAGCGCTCGCCGTCCGGGTCGTTCCAGAAGTACAGCGGCATCGAGGGCATCGGCTCGGTGATCACCAGCTCCCCGAGCTCGCCGGTCACCGGCTCGCCGTCCGGTGACCACGCGGCCGCCGCGACGCCGAGCATCGGGCGCTGCAGCTCCCCCGCCGTCACCGGCAGCAGCGGCGAGCTGCCGATGAACCCGGTCGCGACGTCGGTACCGCCGGACAGCGAGCCGAGCAGCACGTCGCCGGCCACCGCGTCGTAGACCCAGCGGAACGCCGACGCGGGCAACGGCGAGCCGGTCGAGCCGACGCCGCGCAGCGCGGAGAGGTCGTGCTGCTCCCCCGGCCGCAGCCCGGCCTTCTCGCAGGCGCTCAGGTAGCCGGCGCTCGTGCCCAGGTAGGTCATCCCGGTGCGCGCAGCGAGCGCGAACTGGGCGTCGGGGCCCGGGTAGGCCGGAGCGCCGTCGTGCACCACCAGCGTGCAGCCCGACAACAGGGTCGAGGTGGCGATGTTCCACATGATCCAGGCGGTGGAGGCGTACCAGAAGAAGCGGTCGCCGACGCCGACGTCCATGTGCAGCTCGGCGGACTTCCGCTGCTCGAGCACCACCCCGCCGTGCCCGTGCACGATGCCCTTCGGCAGCCCGGTCGTGCCCGAGGAGTAGACGATCCACAGCGGGTGGTCGAACGCCGTGGGCTCGAACACCGGTTCCTGCGCGTCGGCGACGGCGTCGGCCCAGGCCAGCGCGCCGTCGGGCAGCTCCGCCGGGAACAGCCGGGGGACGGCGATCGTCGTCCGCACGCTGGGCAGCGCGGCCCGCAGCTCGGCGACGACGTCGCGCCGGTCGAACTCCCGCCCGTTGAACCGGTACCCGTCGACGGCGACGAGCACCGTGGGCTCGATCTGGCTGAACCGGTCCAGGACGGCGCGGGTGCCGAAGTCGGGCGCGCAGGCCGACCACACCGCGCCGACCGCCGCCGCGCCGAGGAAGGCGACCACCGCCTCGGGCACGTTGGGCAGGTAGCCGGCCACCCGGTCGCCGGGGCCCACGCCGAGCCGCCGGAGCGTGGCGGCGAACGCGCCCACCTGCCCGCGCAGCTCCGCCCACGAGACCTCGATCGGATCGGTGTCCTCGGCCGTGACGACCAGCGCCGGATGGGCCTCGGTGCTCTGCCGGAAGACCTGCTCGGCGACGTTCACCGTCGTCCCCGGGAACCACTGCGCGCCCGGCATCCGGCGGTCGGCCAGCACCCGGTCGTCGGGCACGTCGAGCACCCCGGCCCAGCGCGCCAGGTCGCCCCAGAACTGGTCCAGGTGCTCGACCGACCAGCGCCACAGGGCGTCGTAGTCGACCGGATCACCGAGGGAGAGCCCCCGCCGCCGCGCGACCCATTCGGCGAAGGCCGCGATCCGGGTTCCGCGGATGCTCTCGGCGGAGGGCTGCCAGAGGACGTCGGACACGCCCCGACCCTGCCATCCTGGGACGGCGCCGGCCATGGCGTGCCCCGGCGAACAGGAGTGCCTGTGCCATCGAGCGAGCGGAACGTGCTGGGCGGACCCCTGGAGCCCTGCGGCACCGACCCGGTCACCGGCTTCTACCGCGACGGGCACTGCGCCACCGGCCCCGAGGACCTGGGCTCGCACACCGTCTGCGCCGTCGTCTCCGCCGAGTTCCTGGCGATGCAGCGGGAGCTGGGCAACGACCTGTCCACCCCGCGCCCCGAGTACGGGTTCCCCGGGCTGCGGCCCGGCGACCGCTGGTGCGTCGTCGCCGTCCGGTGGCTGCAGGCCTACCAGGCCGGGGCCGCGGCGGGCGTCGTCCTGGCCGCCACGAACGGGCGTGCGCTGGAGATCGTGCCGATCGAGGCGCTGCGGCAGCTCGCGGTCGACGTCCCGGACGATCTCAGCGCGCTGGACTGATCGCGGGGTCAGCCGCCGCTGCCCCCGCCGCCGAGCATCCAGCTGTTCTTGTTGACCGCGCCGCGGGCGTCGGGCCCGTCGAGGCGGTCCCGGTCGAGGCGGCCGTCGGGCAGCTCGTCGGTCCAACGCTCCGGCTTCCGCCGCCGGCCGAGGTACAGCGTCGCGGCGACCACCACCGCGACAGCGAGCACGACGAGGACCCATTCCATGGCCGTCACGGTAGGCCCCGGTTCGCGTCGGCCGTGCGAGGCGGACCGGTGCGCCCGCAGAAGCGCCCCCGGCCGGAATGCCTGGAGCCCCTCCGCGGGTTCCCCCGTCATGAGTGACCTCCTCGACGTGCCGGTGACCACCCTCCAGGGCAGCGCGACCACGCTGCGGGAGCTGACCGGCGGCGGGCCGGCGCTCGTGGTGAACGTGGCCAGCAAGTGCGGCCTGACCCCGCAGTACACGGCGCTGGAGGCGCTGCACGAGGAGTTCTCGCCGCGCGGGTTCACCGTCATCGGCGTGCCGTGCAACCAGTTCATGGGCCAGGAGCCGGGCACCGCCGAGGAGATCCAGGAATTCTGCTCGGCCACCTACGGCGTCACCTTCCCCATGACCGAGAAGGTGGACATCAACGGCGAGGGCGCCCACCCGCTGTTCCAGCAGCTGACGGCCGTGCCCGACGCCGACGGCGAGGCCGGCGAGGCGAAGTGGAACTTCGAGAAGTGGGTCATCAGCGGACAGGGCGACGTGGTCGCGCGGTTCCGCCCGATGACCAGCCCCGACGCTCCCGAGGTGCGCGCCGCGATCGAGTCCGTCCTCCCGGGCTGAGCGGACCGCGGTCGGCGACCTCGACCGCGCGGTGTGGCAGCCGCCCGCGCCCTCGACGGCGCGGACCGCTGCTCCGGGGCGTGGCCGAGGACGTCCGGCGGGGACGGGCGGGAGCACCTACCGTCGGGCCATGGCCGACCTCCGCTTCTGGTTCGACCCGGTCTGCCCGTTCGCCTGGATGACCAGCAAGTGGGTCCGCCAGGTGAGCGCGCAGCGCGACTACGCCGTCGAGTGGCGGTTCATCTCGCTGCGGCTGCTCAACGCGCACATCGACTACGCCAGCCATTTCCCGCCCGAGTACGAGGCCGGGCACACCGACGGCCTGCGGCTGCTGCGGGTGGCCGCGCGGGTGCGCGCCGAGCACGGCCCGGACGCGGTCGGCCCGCTCTACGCGGCTCTCGGGGAGGGCATCTTCGAGGTCGATGCCGCTCCGGGCGCCGGGCGGCGTGGCACCGAGGACTTCCTGACGCCGGTGCTGGCCGGGCTCGGGCTGCCCGCGGACCTGGCCGGAGCCCTGGACGACACGTCCTGGGACGAGCAGATCCAGGCCGAGACCGACGAGGCCCTCGCGCTCACCGGCAAGGACGTCGGGACGCCGATCCTGCACTTCCAGCCGCCCGAGGGCGTCGCGTTCTTCGGCCCGGTGATCAGCCGGCTGCCCGACGACGCGGACGCCGTCGCGCTCTGGGACCACGTGGTCGCCCTCGCCGCCTTCCCCGGCTTCGCCGAGCTGAAGCGAAGCCTGCGGGAGCGCCCCCAGCTGCCGGCGTTCGGCGTGCCGAAGGGGGAGACCGGGCGGCAGGAGGACTGGCACGGCGGCAGTCGCCGGCAGAAGCGGTAACGCCCGGCGCGGACAGCGGGCGAGGCGCGCAGCTAAGGTAAGCCTTAGCAAACCGTCGCCGTCGTCCAGGAGCCGCTCGTGACCACCACGGCCGACGCTCCCGTGCGGAGCGGCGCGGCCGTCCCCACGCCCGCGGCCCGGGGCCCGCGCGCCCGGCGGTTGCTCGTGCTGCTGGCGCTGCTCGGGCTGGTCGCGGCGGCTGCGCTGGCCAGCGTCGCCGTCGGCACCCGGTCCCTGGCGCCCGGCGAGGTGTGGCGCGCCCTCTTCGACAGCGACCCCACCAGCGAGGCCGCCGTCATCGTCCAGCAGCTGCGGGTGCCGCGGACGGTGCTGGGCCTGATGGTGGGGGCCGCCCTGGGCATGTCCGGCGCCCTCATGCAGGGCCACACCCGCAACCCGCTCGGCGACCCCGGGCTGCTCGGCGTCACCGCCGGCGCCTCGCTGGCCGTCGTCCTCGCGATCGCGTTCCTCGACATCACGTCGGTCTCGGGCACCGTCTGGTTCGCCTTCGCCGGCGCGCTGACCGGCACCGTCCTGGTCTACGCGATCGGCTCGGCCGGCCGGGGCGGCGCGACGCCGATCACCCTGGCGCTGGCCGGCGCGGCGCTTTCGGCGCTGCTCTACGCGCTGGTCCGCGCCATCGTGGTCAGCGACACCGACACCCTGGACTCCTTCCGGTTCTGGCAGGTGGGCGCGCTGGCCGGCCGGGGCGCGGAGGTCGCCTGGCAGGTCGCGCCGTTCATGGCCGTCGGGCTGGTGCTGGCGCTGGCCAACGCCCCGGCGCTGAACCTCCTGGGCCTCGGCGAGGACGTGGCCCGGGGGCTCGGGCAGCGCATCTGGCTGGCCCGCGCCGTCGGGCTGGCCGCCATCACGCTGCTGTGCGGCGCGGCCACGGCGGCCTGCGGCCCGATCGCCTTCGTGGGGCTGGTCGTGCCGCACGTGGTGCGCGCCCTCACCGGCCCGGACCACCGCTGGCTGGTCCCCTGCTCGGCGCTCCTGGGCGCGGCGCTGCTGCTCGTCGCCGACGTGCTGGGCCGCGTGCTCGCGCGCCCCGGCGAGCTCCAGGTCGGCATCGTGCTCGCCCTGATCGGCGCGCCGTTCTTCGTCGCGCTGGTGCGCCGCCGCCGGACGATGGCGCTGTGAGCGAGCTTGCGAGCTCACAGATGAGCACAGCACGGTCCGTCACGTGGGCGACGAGCGCCAGCGAGGAGGCCGCGTGACGGCGACCCTCGACCGTCCGGTCGGCGGACCGCGCGGCCGGACCGCGGTCCGCATCGGCCCGGTGTCGGCGGTGCTCCGCTGGCGGCAGCTGCTGGTCCCGCTGATCGCGCTCGTCGTGCTGGTCCTCGTCTCGGCGGTCAGCATCGGCCGCGGCGACTACCCCATCGCCATCCCCGACGTCCTGCGCACCCTCGTGGGCCTGGGCGAAGGCCCGCAGAACTTCATCGTGCTGGAGCTGCGGGCGCCGCGGGTGATCGTCGGGCTGCTCGTCGGCCTGGCCCTCGGCGTGGCCGGCGCGCTGTTCCAGACCTTCGCCCGCAACCCGCTGGCCTCCCCGGACACGCTCGGCATCACGATGGGCGCCTCGGTCGGCGCCGTGGCCGCCATCGTGCTCAGCGGCGGCAGCTCCGTCGGGGCCGTGCTCGGCGGCTTCGGCGTCCCCCTGGCCGCGCTGTGCGGCGCCCTGGGCACGGGCGTGCTGCTCTTCCTGCTCGCCTGGCGGGCGGGCATCGACGGGTACCGGCTGGTGCTCGTCGGCATCGCGCTGTGGTCGATGGGCACCGCCCTGGTCGACTGGCTGCTGACCAACGCCCAGATCTACGACGCCGCCGCGGCCTACGTCTGGATCACCGGGTCGCTCAACGCGCGCACCTGGGATCAGGCGGTGCCCCTCGCCATCGCGCTGGCCGTGCTGCTGCCGCTGGCCCTGGCGACCGGCCGGGCGCTGGGCGTCATGCAGTTCGGCGACGACACCGCCCGCGGCCTCGGCTTGCGCCTGCCGGCTGCGCAGACGGCGGTCGTACTGCTGGCCGTCGCGCTCACCGCCGCGGCCGTCTCCGCCGCCGGGCCGATCACCTTCGTGGCGCTCGTCGTCCCCCAGGTCGCCGTCCGGCTCACCGGCGGCTCCCGGCCCCCGCTGCTGACCTCGGGCCTGCTGGGCGCCGCCCTCGTGGTGAGCGCCGACCTGGTCACCCGCACCGCGCTCCCCGAGGCCCTGCCCGTCGGCATCCTCACCGCCGTCATCGGCGCGCCCTACCTGCTCTGGCTCCTGGTCCGCGGAAGGCGATCGACGCTATGACCACCATCCACAGCGGAACCGAGGTACGGCCCCACACCGCGCCCGCCCCGGTGGCCGGCACGGACCGGGTGCGGCTGGCCGCCGAGCGCGTCCGCCTGGCCTACGACGACACCGTCGTCGTCCACGACCTGGACCTCGAGCTGACCGAGGGCTCCTTCACCGCCGTCGTCGGCCCGAACGGCTGCGGGAAGTCCACCCTGCTGCGGGCGCTGGGCCGGTTGCTCCGCCCGACCGGCGGCCAGGTGCTGCTGGACGGCCGGGCGATCGCACGGACACCGACCCGCGAGGTGGCCAAGGTCCTGGGCCTGCTCCCCCAGTCACCGGTCGCGCCCGAGGGGCTGACCGTCGCCGACCTGGTCGCCCGGGGCCGGCACCCGCACCAGAGCTGGGTGCGGCAGTGGTCCCGCGACGACGAGTCCGTGGTCGCGGAGGCGCTGGAGTGGACCGACATGGCCGCGCTGTCCGCCCGTCCGGTGGACGAGCTGTCCGGCGGCCAGCGCCAGCGGGCCTGGATCTCGATGGCGCTGGCCCAGGGCACCGACCTGCTGCTGCTGGACGAGCCCACGACCTACCTCGACCTGGCCCACCAGATCGACGTCCTGGAGCTGGTCGGGCGGTTGCACGCCGAGCGCGGCCGGACCGTCGTCGTCGTGCTGCACGACCTGAACCTGGCCGCCCGCTACGCGCAGCGGCTGGTTGCCATGAAGGACGGCGTCCTCGTGGCGTCGGGCACCCCCGCCGACGTGCTCACCCCGGCACTGCTGGCCGACGTGTTCGACCTCGAGGCCCGCATCGTGCCCGACCCGGTGACGGGCACCCCGATGGTCGTCCCGGTGCGCCGGTTGCGCTGACCCCTTGCCCGCGCCGGACCCCCGTACGGTGTTGAGTTAGGGCAGGCTAACCTTCCCTGCGACAGGGATGATCGTCATCCCTCGAGCTGAGGGAGTTGCCGTGCACCGCACATCCCGCCGCCTGCTCGGTGGCCTGCTCGCACTCACCGTGCTCGGCCTGAGCGCCTGCGGCGACGACGACGACGGCGGCGGGGGCGCCGGCGCCTCCGGCGAGGGCTGGTCGTTCACCGACGACCTGGGCAACACCGTCGAGCTGGACGAGGCCCCCGACCGCGTCGCCGGCATCAACGACGTCATGTCCTCGCTGTGGAACTACGGCATCGAGCCGGTGGTCACCTTCGGTCAGACCTCCACCGCCGACGACGTCGCGTTCGAGGGCCGTGACCTCTCCGACGTGGAGATCCTCGGCGAGAGCTACGGCGAGATCGACCTGGAGCAGCTCGCGGCCGCCGCCCCCGACGTCATCGTCACGACGGCCTACCCGACCGACTCCGAGGGCACCCTCGACGAGAGCCAGCCCCTGTACGGCTTCGAGTCCCTCGAGCAGCAGGAGCAGATCGGCAGGATCGCCCCGATCATCGCGATCGCGTGGCGCGGCTCGGCCGCCGACGTCATCGAGCGGACCGCCGAGCTGGCCGAGGCGCTGGGTGCCGACATGGACAGCGACGAGGTCCGCGCGGCCCGCGAGGACTTCGAGGCCGCCGGCGAGGCGCTGACCGAGGCCGCTGCGCCGGGGCTGACCGTGCTCCCGGTGGCCGCGTACGCCGACGAGGGCTTCTACATGGCCAAGGCCCAGGACGAGCCCTCGCTGCGGATGTACGCCGACCTCGGCGTCCAGTTCGTCGACCCGGGCGGCGAGGGGTACTACTGGCAGACCGCCGGCTGGGAGGACGTGCCGCAGTACCCGAGCGACATCCTCCTGTACTCGCTGCGCGGTGCGCTCCCGCCGGAGCAGATGGCCGAGCAGCCGACCTACAACCTGCTGCCGGCCGTCCAGGCCGACCAGGTGCACCCGTGGAAGTACATCGGGATGGACTACGCCGCGCAGGCCGCCTACATGGAGGAGCTCGCGGGCTGGCTGGCCGCCGCCGAGGACGTCACCCCCTGACCCCAGCGGCGGGGGGGGGGGGGGGGTGGGGGGCGGCGGCGGGCGCCCGCGCGGCGCGGGGGGGCGCGCGGGG
>NZ_JBJHAO010000012.1:0-128111 GCF_054051075.1 Blastococcus sp. SYSU DS0617 | reverse complement strand
CCCCCCGCCCCGCCCCCCCCCCCCCCCCCCCCCCCCCCCCCCCCCCCCCCCCCCCCCCCCCCCCCCCCCCCCCCCCCCCCCCCCCCCCCCCCCCCCCCCCCCCCCCCCCCCCCCCCCCCCCGGGCAGCCGGGATCAGGCCTGGTCGGCCTGACGACGGCGGTAGGCCACGGCACCAGCGGCGGCCGCACCGACGGCGGCGACAGCGCCGACGCCGATCGCACCCTGCGCCTCGATGCCGGACGTGCTGCCGGCACCGGTCTCGGCACCGCCGGCAGGCGCGGCACCCATCTGCGCGACCTCGAGAGCGCCACAGGCGGCCGGAGCGGTGGCCTCCATGGGCAGCGACGGGTCGAGGTCGCTCACGACGTCACCGTCGTAGGCACCACTGCCGTCCTTGTCGATGCCGTGCAGCACGATCACGGCGGTGCCGGCCTCGAACGCCTTGTGCACGTCATCGGTGACCTCGAAGGTCCGCTCGTAGGAGACCGAGCCGCCCTCGGCGGTCGGGAAGCGGTCGACGGCCAGGCCGCTGTCCGGGCTGGTGTCACCCTCGGTGGTCAGCGAGGTGCCGATGGCGCCGTAGAACTTCGCGGCCTCGCTGGTGCTGACGAAGCCGTCGCCGTCCGCGTCATCGGTCAGGTCGTTCGTGGGGCACTGCCCCAGCGCGCCGATGTGGAAGTGCTGGGCGTGCGGCGAGCCGGCGAGCAGACCGTCGGCCTCGATCATGACGGTGGCGGTGTTGCCGTCCAGGGTCACCATGCCGGTGCCGGAGACGCCGGACATGTTCACCGCGCCGAGGTCGGCCTGGTAGCTGTGCGAGCCCTCGTGCGCCGAGGCGGAGGACATGGCCAGCAGCGGGAACGCCGCAGCGGCGATGGCGACGGTCGGGAGTGCGAATGCCTTGCGCAAGGTGTGCTCCTCGTGATCGGAGAGTGGTGCCGGGGCGGCGGCTCGGAACCGGTCGCCCGTCCTGCCGGCCGGCGCATCGGTGCGCCTGCCGTCGATCCGGTCGTGTGACCCAGGTCAGCGATCGGATGACCGGCAGGAGGGTCCCTGCCGCCGCGCTGTCCGTCTGACCTTCGGCGCCAGTGCCCCAAGCGGTTCAGTCCACGTCGGAATCGTGGGGCAACCACCTGATCGTGTCCATTCCGGTTGCACACCGCCGATCAGGCGCGCACGCTGACCGACGCCCTGGCATCCGGATACCCGGCCTCGACGAAGGATGGGTATGACTCGTTCTCGTCGCGCGGCCCCGGGGCGGGCCCTCTCCCGAGCAGCAGCGGTCCTGGCCCCGGTCGCCGTGCTCGCCGCGGTGCTCTTCGGCACCTCGCCCTCCGCGCTCGCGCACGACGGCCTGGTCGGCACCAGCCCGGTGGCCGGGAGCACGCTTCCCGCAGGCCCGGCCACCGTCGAGCTGGACTTCACGGCCGAGCCGCTCCCCATCGGCACGCTGGTGGCGGTGACCGGGCCCGACGGCGCGTCCGTGTCGTCCGGAGCCGCCGAGATCCGGGGCACGACGGTGGTCCAGCCGCTGGAGGGGACCCCGTCCGCCGGGACCTACCGCGTCGAGTGGCGGAGCTCGTCGTCCGACGGGCACGCCCTGTCCGGCGCCTTCGACTTCACGGTCGCCACCGGGAGCGTCTCGTCCGGTACGCCGTCGCCGGCCGCGTCCAGCGGCCAGGCCCCCGCCGCGGCCGACGCCGGCGTCGCGGCGGTGTGGCCGGCCGTCGGCGGCGTCGTCCTCGTCGGGCTGGGCGTGGTGCTGGTGAGCCGGCTCCGGCGGCGCGGGTGAGCAGCGTCGCGCCGGCAGCCGTGGCGCCGCCCGCGCCCTCCCCCGAGCACGATCTGCCGCACCCCGACCGGCAGCGTCGGTACCTGCTCGCGGCCCTTCCCACCACGGCGGCCCTGCTGGGTCTGCTCTTCTGGGCGCTGGCCGTGGGCTCGGGGGAACCCGCCGACGGGCCGACCGGCCTCCCCGCGGCCGGCCGGATCGTGGAGTGGGGCCTGCCGGTGGCCACCCTGGCGGGCCGGGTCGCGGCCGTCGGGACGATCGGCACGCTGCTGTTCGCCGCCGTCCTCCTGCCCGGGCGGGGCGTGGAGCTGCCCGCGCAGTCGCGGCGTGCGCTGCGGGCCGCGTCGTCCTGGGCCCTGGTGTGGGCCGCAGCGACGGGGATCGGTGCGCTGCTCGCGCTCAGCCGGCTGCTGGGGAGGGCACCCACGTCGGTGTCCTGGGCCTCGCTCCGGGTGTTCGTCGAGGACACCGGCGCCGGGCGGGCCGCGCTGCTCGGAGTCACGCTCGCCCTGGTCGTCGCGGCCGCGGCGTCCCGCTGCACCGTGGCCGGCGCCCGGATCCTGCTGCTCCTGGCGCTGTCGGCGCTCGTGCTCCCGGTCGTGCTCAGCGGCCACTCCTCCGGGGCCGAGGACCACCTGCTCGCCGTGACCACCCTCGGCGTGCACGTCGTGGCCGCCACCCTCTGGATCGGGGGTCTGGGAGCGCTGCTGGTCCACGGCCGCGGCACGGAGGCCCTCCCCGGAATCGCGTCGCGGTTCAGCTCCCTGGCCCTGGCCGCTTTCCTGGCGACGGCGGTCTCGGGTGTTCTCGCCGGCTGGATCGTGCTGGGCGGCAGCGCGGCGGTGCCGGCCGCCCTGGGCACCGGCTACGGCGCCCTGCTCGTGGCGAAGACCGCGGGCCTCACCGTGCTCGGCCTGCTCGGCCGGCAGCACCGCCGGCGCTCCCTCCCCCGGCTCCGCGCCGGCGACGGCCGGGCCTTCCGCCGGTTCGCCGCCGGTGAGGTGCTCGTCATGCTGGCGACCGTGGCCCTGGCCGTCGCGCTGGCGGCGTCCCCACCGCCCGCGAACGCCGCGCCCGCAGGGACGGCGTCAGGCGCACCGGCGGGCAGCTCCGCGCCCGCGGAGGCGGCCGCCGACCCGATGGCCGGGCACGACCACGGCGAGCTGTCGGTGGGGGTCCTGGTCGACGACGAGCGGTTCCACGTCGCCCGTCCCGTCGCCGCCGGTTCCCGGGTCACCGTCTTCAACGGCAGCGACGCCGAGGTGACCCTCACCGCGGCCGACGGCTCGTTCGACCTCGGCGTCCCGTCCCGGACGCTGACGACCTTCCTCGCCCCTCAGGAGCCGGGCGAGTACGCGTTCACCAGCGCCCACTCGGCGTCCTTCGCCGACGTGCTCGTCGTCGAGTGAGTTGCCGTGAGGGAACGCCCGGGCCCAGCGGCTCCCCCCGATCCTCCGACGGGTGAGCCTCTGGACCCAGGTCCGTCATTCGTCCTCGGTGCGGTAGCCCAGGTTCGGCGACAGCCACTTCTCGGCCTCGTCCACCGACCAGCCCTTGCGCCGGGCGTAGTCCTCGACCTGGTCGCGGCCCACCCGGCCCAGCACGAAGTACTGCGAGTCCGGGTGGGAGAAGTACAGCCCGCTCACCGCGGCGCCCGGCCACATGGCCATGCTCTCGGTCAGCTCGATGCCGGTGTGCGCCTCGACGTCGAGCAGGTCCCAGATCGTCAGCTTCTCCGTGTGCTCCGGGCAGGCCGGGTAGCCCGGCGCGGGGCGGATCCCGTGGTACTTCTCCGCGATCAGGCCGTCGGCGTCGAGGTGCTCGTCCGGGGCGTAGGCCCAGAACTCCTTGCGCACCCGCTCGTGCAGGCGCTCGGCGAACGCCTCGGCCAGCCGGTCGGCCAGGGCCTCGAGCATGATCGCGCTGTAGTCGTCGTTGTCCTTCTTGAACGTCGCCACCCGCTCGGCCGAGCCCAGGCCGGCGGTCACCGCGAAGGCCCCGACGTAGTCGCGCAGCCCGGTCTCCTTCGGCGCGACGAAGTCCGCCAGCGACTTGCGGGGCGATCCGTCCCGGCCCTCGGTCTGCTGCCGGAGCTGGTGCAGGACGGTGCGGACCTCGGCGCGCGACTCGTCGGTGTAGACCTCGATGTCGTCCCCGGCCACCTGGTTGGCCGGGAAGAGCCCGAACACACCGGCGGCGCGCAGCCACCTCTCCTCGACGATCCGGTCGAGCATCGCCTGCGCGTCCTCGTAGAGCCGGCGTGCGGCCTCGCCGGTCGTCGGGTTGTGCAGGATGTCGGGGAACCGACCGCGCATCTCCCACGCGTTGAAGAACGGCTGCCAGTCGATGTACTCGCGCAGCTCCGCGAGCGGGTAGTCGGGCAGGGACTTCACGAACTGGGTCGCCCGGTCGTGCAGGTGGTCGCAGTCCGGGCCGGTGCAGACGTCCTTCGCCTGCTGCAGCAGCATGCGCGGGCGCGGCGGCGCGTAGCCGGTCCAGTCGATCGGGGTCGCCGCCTCGCGGGCGGCCGCGATCGGCAGCAGCGACCGGCTGTCCTGCCGGGCGGCGTGCCGCTCGCGCAGCGTGGCGTACTCGGCGTCCGTCTCGGCCAGCAGCGTGGGCCGCTGCTCGTCCGACAGCAGCGCGGCCACCACCGGCACGGACCGGGAGGCGTCCTTCACCCAGATGACGGGGCCGGAGTACTTCTGCGCCACCTTGACCGCGGTGTGCGCCCGCGACGTCGTGGCCCCGCCGATGAGCAGCGGGATGGTGAAGCCCTGGCGCTCCATCTCCGAGGCCAGGTTGACCATCTCGTCCAGCGACGGCGTGATCAGCCCCGACAGGCCGATGACGTCGGCGCCCTCGGCCTTGGCGGCGTCCAGGATCTTCTGGGCGGGGACCATGACCCCGAGGTCGACGACGTCGTAGTTGTTGCACTGCAGCACGACGCCGACGATGTTCTTGCCGATGTCGTGCACGTCGCCCTTCACGGTGGCCATGACGACCTTGCCGTTGCTGCGCTCGGCGTCGCCGGGCTTCTTCTCCGCCTCGATGTAGGGGATCAGGTAGGCCACGGCCTTCTTCATCACGCGGGCGGACTTCACCACCTGCGGCAGGAACATCTTCCCGGCGCCGAACAGGTCGCCGACGACGTTCATGCCGTCCATCAGCGGACCCTCGATGACCTCGATCGGCCGTCCGCCCCGCTCGCTGATGAGCGCGCGCAGCTCCTCGGTGTCGTCCTCGACGAAGCCGTCGATGCCCTTCACCAGCGCGTGGGTGATCCGCTCCCCCACCGGCAGGTTCCGCCACTCCTCGGTGGCGACCTCCTTGACGCTGCCGTCACCGGCGAAGTCGCCGGCGATCTCGAGCAGCCGCTCGGTGCTGTCGGGGCGGCGGTTGAGGATCACGTCCTCGATCCGCTCGCGCAGCAGCTCGGGCACCTCGTCGTAGACCTCGAGCGCGCCGGCGTTGACGATGCCCATGTCCATGCCCGCGGCGATGGCGTGGAAGAGGAACACCGCGTGGATGGCCTCGCGCACCGGGTTGTTGCCCCGGAAGGAGAACGAGACGTTGGAGACGCCGCCGGACACCAGCGCGCCGGGCAGGTGCTGCTTGATCCAGCGGGTGGCCTCGATGAAGTCCAGCCCGTAGTTGGCGTGCTCCTCGATGCCCGTGGCGACGGCGAAGACGTTCGGGTCGAAGATGATGTCCTCGGCCGGGAAGCCCACCTGCTCGGTGAGGATGTCGTAGGCGCGCCGGCAGATCTGCGTGCGGCGCTCGAGGTCGTCGGCCTGCCCGTCCTCGTCGAAGGCCATGACGACGACGGCGGCGCCGTACTTGCGGCACAGCCGGGCCTCGCGGACGAACTTCTCCTCGCCCTCCTTCAGGGAGATCGAGTTGACGATCGACTTGCCCTGGACGGTCTTGAGCCCGGCCTCGATGACCTCCCACTTGGAGGAGTCGACCATCACCGGCACGCGGCAGATGTCGGGCTCGGCGGCGACCAGCTTGGTGAAGCGGTCCATCGCCTCGACGCCGTCGATCATCCCCTCGTCCATGTTGATGTCGATGACCTGAGCGCCGGCCTCGACCTGCTGGCGGGCGACGGCCAGGGCCGCCGGGTAGTCGCCGGCCTTGACCAGGTTCCGGAAGCGGGCCGAGCCGGTGATGTTCGTCCGCTCGCCCACGTTGACGAACAGCGTCTCCTCGCTGACCGTCACCGGCTCCAGCCCCGACAGGCGCAGCGCGGACCGGACCTCGGCCGGGACGCGCGGCGTCTTCCCGGTCACGTCGCGCGCGATGGCCGCGATGTGCCCGGGCGTGGTGCCGCAGCAGCCCCCGACGAGGTTGACGAAGCCGGCGTCGGCGAACTCGGCCACGATCGCGGCGGTCTCGTCGGGCGACTCGTCGTACTCGCCGAAGGCGTTGGGCAGCCCCGCGTTGGGATAGCAGGAGACGAAGGTGTCGGCGATCCGGGAGATCTCGGCGATGTAGGGCCGCATCTCCTTGGCGCCCAGCGCGCAGTTCAGGCCCACCATCAGCGGCCGGACGTGCCGCACCGAGTACCAGAACGCCTCGGTGACCTGGCCCGACAGGGTGCGCCCGGACGCGTCGGTGATGGTGCCGGAGATCATCACCGGCCAGCGACGGCCGCGCTCCTCGAACAGCGTCTCCAGCGCGAAGATCGCCGCCTTGGCGTTGAGCGTGTCGAAGATGGTCTCGATCAGCAGCAGGTCGGAGCCGCCGTCGACCAGGCCGTTCGCCTGCTCGAGGTAGGCCTCGACGAGCTCGTCGAAGGTGACGTTGCGGGCGCCGGGGTCGTTGACGTCCGGTGAGATGGACGCCGTCCGGCTGGTCGGGCCGATCGCGCCGACGACGTAGCGCGGCTTCTCCGGCGTGCGGGCGGTCATCGCATCGCACTCGCGGCGGGCCAGCCGCGCGGAGGCGACGTTGAGCTCGTAGGCGAGGTCGGACATGCCGTAGTCGCTCAGCGAGATCGTGGTGGCGTTGAAGGTGTTCGTCTCGATGAGGTCGGCACCGGCCTCGAGGTACTCGCGGTGGATGCCGGCGATGATCTCGGGCTGGGTGATGCTCAGCAGGTCGTTGTTGCCCTGCACGTCGCTCGGCCAGTCCGCGAAGCGCTCGCCGCGGTAGCCGGCCTCGTCAGGGCGGTCCCGCTGGATGGCGGTGCCCATCGCGCCGTCGAGCACGAGGATGCGCTGCTCGAGCAGGGCGGTCAGCTCGGCCGTCGCGTCGGGGCGGAGGGCGGGTGAGTCGGACACAGGCGTTCCCCAGAACTGCGTGGCTGTGGGTGTGCGGGCTCCGGCTCCGTGGCCGAGCTCCGGCACCCCCGGCGGGTCTGCCCAGGCTTGGGCGGTCCCGATGTCGGCTCCATGGTCTCACTTCGGCGCGCCGGCGCCGACGACGTGGGCTCCGTGCACACCCAGGGGTTCCCCGCCTCGCCCGACGGGCGGATCGACGTAGGCTCGCAAGGGTGATCGATCCGAAGTCCGGCGCCGAGGACCTGCCCGAACTCACCGACCCCGTCGTGGTCGTTGCGTTCGAGGGCTGGAACGACGCCGGCGACGCCGCCACCGGCGCGGTCGAGCACCTCGAACTGATCTGGGACGCCACGCCGCTGGCCGCCCTGGACCCCGAGGACTACTACGACTTCCAGGTCAACCGGCCGACGGTCTCGCTCATCGACGGCGTGAGCCGCAGCATCGAGTGGCCGACGACGCGCATCTCCGTGGCCCGGCCCCCGGGCAGCGAGCGCGACGTCGTGCTCATCCGCGGGATCGAGCCCAACATGCGCTGGCGCGGGTTCTGCGAGGAGCTCATCGGCCTGCTGCAGGAGCTGGACGCGCAGACGGTCGTCTCGCTGGGCGCGCTGCTGGCCGACACACCGCACACCCGCCCGACGCCGGTCACCGGCTCGGCCTACGACGACGACTCGGCCCAGGCCTACGGCCTGGAGACCTCGCGGTACCAGGGCCCCACCGGCATCCTCGGCGTCT
This sequence comes from Blastococcus sp. SYSU DS0617, assembly GCF_054051075.1. NCBI lineage: Bacteria > Bacillati > Actinomycetota > Actinomycetes > Geodermatophilales > Geodermatophilaceae > Blastococcus > Blastococcus sp. SYSU DS0617. Next base: position 120,298 of record NZ_JBJHAO010000012.1, on the reverse strand, counting down.
TCCAGGACGCCTGCGTGCAGGCCGGCCTGCCGGCGATCAGCTTCTGGGCGGCGGTACCGCACTACGTCTCGCAGCCGCCTTCGCCCCGAGCGACGCTCGCTCTCCTGCGGCGGGTGGAGGAGGTCCTGGAGATCGCCGTGCCGGTCGGGGGGCTCCCCCAGCAGGCCGACGAGTGGGTGAAGACCGTCGACGAGATGGCCAACGAGGACGAGGAGGTCGTCGAGTACGTCCGCTCGCTCGAGGAGCGCGCCACCGAGGTCGACCTGTCCCAGGCCAACGGCGACCAGATCGCCCGCGAGTTCGAGCGCTACCTCCGCCGCCGCGGTGGCTCCGGCGGGGTCTGAGTCCCGGTCGCAGGGGCCCCGGCGCGAGCCGGCGAGCGGCGGGGGGCGACCGGGTCCTGCTTCCCGCGCGTCGCGGCGGCCCCGCCGGCTGCTGAGGCGCGTCCCGGCGTGCCGTGACGGCACGTATCCCGACGAGGGCCCTAGCGTGGCGGCATGGAGCAGGGCTTCGGCGACTTCCCCCCGGTCTTCCTGGCGTTCTTCGGCCTCGCCGCCGCGTTCATCGTGGTCGTCGCCGTCATGGTCGTGCTGAGCCTGGCGCGCAGCCGGAAGGTCCTGCGCGACAGCGGTCTGGACCCGCTGGCGGCGCCCGCCGAGGTGGCCGCCCGCCTCGCGCGCGGTCCGCTTGCCGCTCCGGTGCGGAGCCTGGAGCAGCGGCTGGCCGAGCTCGACGACCTGCACCGCCGCGGGGTGATCACCGACGCCGAGCACGACGCCGGCCGGCGCGCCGCGCTGACCGAGAAGTAGTCGCCCCGGATCAAGCGGAGCGCAGCAGCGGGCGCATCCGGGAGGCGGCGTCGTCGTCGAACAGCCGGTCGTGGGTCGCGAGCGCGAACCGGTCGGTCATGCCGGAGACGTAGTCGACGACCTGGGTGACGGCGTCGGCCTCGGTGTCGCGGTAGGACGCCGGCAGCAGCTCGGGATGCGCCAGGTGGTGGTCGACGAGCCGGCGGATGACGTCGACGGCCACGTGCTTCTGCCCGGCGGCGGTCTCGGACTCGTACACCCGCTGGAACATGAACGCGCGCAGCTCGTGCATCGCCTCCAGCGGCTCGGCAGCCATGCGCACGCCGGTGTTCCCGGGCGCGAGCGATCCCTCCACGACGGCGTCGATCATGGCGCCCACCATCTCGCTGCCCGGGTCACCGAAGACGGCGCGGGCGCGGGCCGGCAGCGCGTCCGGCCGCAGCACGCCGGCGCGGACGGCGTCGAGCGCGTCGTGGGACAGGTAGCCGATGCGGTCGGCGTAGCGCACGCACTCGGCCTCGCGGGTCGACGGCGGTGGGTCGATCTTCCAGCTGTGCGCCCGGACGCCGTCCCGGACCTCCCAGGTCAGGTTGAGGTCCTCGAGCACCTCGACGATGCGCACGCCCTGGGCGGCGTGGTGCCACCCGCCGGGCACGTAGGGGTCGAACGCGTCCTCGCCGATGTGCCCGAACGGCGAGTGCCCGACGTCGTGGGCCAGCGCGATCGCCTCGGCGAGCGTCTCGTTGAGGCCGAGCGCGCGGGCCAGCGACCGGGCCACCTGGGTGACCTGCAGCGTGTGGGTCAGCCGGGTGACGAAGTGGTCGCCGTCGGGGTTGAGGAAGACCTGCGTCTTGTGCTTGAGCCGCCGGAAGGCCTTGGCGTGCAGGATGCGGTCGCGGTCCCGCTCGAACGCCGTCCGCAACGGGTCCTCCGGCTCCGGCCGGGCGCGCCCCCGGGTGCCGGCCGACCGGCACGCGGACGGTGCGAGCTGCTCCTCGGCGAGCTCGCGCGCGGCCCGGTCGGTGAACCGGAACGAGGCGGCGGCCGTCATCAGCCGTCCTGCAGCGCGACGCCGAGGAGGGCGTCGACGGCATCGCAGACGATCGTCGGGGACTGCTCCTCGCGCTCGCCGGCGCCCGACAGCGTCGCCGCGGCCCACGCGTCGACCACCGCGATCGCCCCGGGGCTGTCCAGGTCGTCGGTCAGCCGCTCGCGGAGAGCGTGCAGCACGGGGCCCGCGGGGGCTCCGCTGTCCTGGACGACGGCGCGCCGCCAGGTGCCCAGCCGCTCCTGCGCCTCGCGGAGCAGCGCCGGCGTCCAGGCGCGGTCGGTGCGGTAGTGCCCCGACAGCAGGGCCAGCCGGATGGCCATGGGGTCGACGCCCTCGCCGCGGAGCTTCGAGACGAAGACCAGGTTGCCCCGGCTCTTGCTCATCTTCTCGCCGTCGAGCCCGATCATCGCGGCGTGCACGTAGGCCCGGGCGAACGGCTTGGTGGCGGTCAGCGCCTCGGCGTGGACGGCGGAGTACTCGTGGTGCGGGAAGACCAGGTCGCTGCCACCGCCCTGCACGTCGAACCCCATGCCGATGGTGTCCAGGGCGATCGCGGCGCACTCGATGTGCCAGCCCGGCCGGCCGGCGGTCCCGCGCGGGCCGGGCCAGGACGGTTCGCCGGGACGTGCGCCGCGCCAGAGCATGGGGTCCAGGGGCTGCCGCTTGCCGGCCCGCTCGGGGTCTCCCCCGCGCTCGGCGAAGAAGCCCAGCATGGTGGTTTCGTCGTAGCGGGATTCGCTGCCGAAGCCGGGCGCCTGCGCGATGTCGTGGTAGACGTCGCCCGTGCCGTCCTCGAGCACGTAGGCCAGCCCGTCGTCCAGCAGGCTCTCGACGTGGCCGACGATCCGCGGGATCGTCTCGACCGCCCCGACGAAGTCCTCGGGCGGCAACACGCGCAGCGCCGTCATGTCCTCGCGGAACAGCGCCGTCTCCCGCATGGCCAGGACGACCCAGTCCTCGTTGTCGCGGGCGGCCCGCTCGAGCAGCGGATCGTCGATGTCGGTGACGTTCTGGACGTAGTGCACGGCGTGGCCGGCGTCCCGCCACACCCGGTTGATCAGGTCGAAGGCGAGGTAGGTGGCGGCGTGCCCCAGGTGGGTGGCGTCGTACGGCGTGATGCCGCAGACGTACATCCGCGCCGTCCGGTCCGGGCTGGTGGCCACGACCTCGCCGAGCGCGGTGTCGTGGACCTTGAGCACGGGGCCGGTGCCCGGCAGGGTCGGCAGGAGCGGAGCGGGCCAGGAGAGCACGACCTGAGCCTAGATTGCAGGTCCGACGTCACCGCCCCGTACTCCGGAGCGGTCGTCGGGGAGGAGGACACGCATGGAGACCCACGACTACCTCCCGGCGCTGCGGCGGTCGAACGCTCGGTTCGCCGAGGCCGCCGCCGCAGGCGTCCTGGCCCACGGCTGGGCGGCGCGGGTTCCGGGCTGCCCCGACTGGTCGCTGGCCGACCTGGTCTGGCACCTGGCCGAGGTCCAGCGGTTCTGGGCCTGGGTGGTGCGCACCCGGGCGAAGGACCTGGCCGGCTACGAGGAGCCGGCCCGGCACCCCGACGACGAACTGCTCGGCTACGCCGCGGCCCGCAGCGCGGAGCTGGAGATGGCCCTGGCCGACGCCGATCCGGCGGAGCGGGTGTGGACCTGGGCGCCGCAGAAGGACGTCGCCTTCGTGCTGCGCCGGCAGGCCCAGGAGGCGGCGGTGCACACCGTGGACGTGGAGCAGGTGCTCGGCGACGTCCGCCCGATCCCTGCCGACGTCGGCCTCGACGGGCTGGACGAGTGGCTGGAGGTCATGGTCCCGGCCGCGCTGCCCGACGGGCCGCCGCCCGACGCCCATCCGGTGGTCTTCCACGCCCTGGACGCCGACGCCGAGCGGACCCTGTTCGCCGGCTCGCGGCCGTTCCCCGTCGCGACACTGACCGGCAACGCCGGCGACCTCCTGCTCGCGGTGTGGCGCCGGGTCCCGCTGGAGGTGCTCACCGTCGACGGCGACGGCCTCCAGGCCGCGGCCATGATCGCCTCGGTCCGCCTGGAGTAGCTCAGGGCCAGGTCTCGGCGTGCCGGTCGAACTCCTCGCCCGTCTGCACGCCGACCACGCAGAACACGAGACCGGCCGGGTCCTTCATCTGCCAGAAGCCGGTGCCGCCGTCGACGAACCGGTGCCGGGTGGCGCCCAGTGACTCGAGGCGGGTCACCTCCGCGTCGATGTCGTCGGTCTCGATGTCGACGTGCCAGCGCGGCGGCGTCCCCTCCCCCGTCCGCTGGATCTCGACGTGCCAGCCGTCGGCGAAGGAGCCCAGCGAGGCCCAGTCGGCGTCGTCGGGATCGGCAGCGGCCGGGCGCCCGGTGGCGCCGGACCAGAACGCGGTGCCGGCGGCGTGGTGCTCCGGCGACAGGTCGAGCAGGAGGATCGCCAGGCGGCTCCGGTGCGGCATGGCGGGCACCCTATGGGCCCCGGCACCGCCCGGCGAACCATGCGAACTCGTGGCGATGGGCCGGTGATGGCCACCGGTTCGCATGGTTCGGCGCGCCGGGGGGCTGACAGGCTGTCGCGGTGGACGACGAGACGCTGCGGGCCGACATCGCCGCGTGCCGGGAGGCGCACCGCCGAGTGCACGAGCGTGTGGCCGACATCGACGACGCGACGGTGCGCGGTCCCAGCCGGCTGCCCGGGTGGACGGTCGGCCACGTCCTCACACACCTGGCCCGCAACGCCGACAGCGTCGTCCGCCGGCTGGAGGCCGCGCACGCGGGAGAGCTGGTCGAGCAGTACGCCGGCGGCGCGGCCGCTCGGACGGCCGAGATCGAGGTCGGCGCCGCCCGGCCCGCTCGCGACGTGGTGGCCGATCTCGTGCGCGCCGACGACGCCGTCGATCGCGCGTTCGCGGCGGCGGACGCGGGGACGTGGGCCCGGACGGTCCGGCTCGGCGGCGCCGGGACGGGGCCGGCGCGGAGCCTCGCCCTCCGCCGGTGGCGGGAGGTGGAGGCCCACCACGTCGACCTCGGCCTCGGCTACGAGTGGAGTGAGTGGCCGGACGAGCTCGTACAGCGCTGGCTGCCGTCGCTGCTCGCCGCTCTCCCGCAGCGGGCCGGCGGACATGCGCTCGTCGCCTGGGCCACGGGACGGGGTCCCGCACCCGCGCTGCCGCCCTGGGGCTGACCTCGCGGACGGCTCAGGAGGGCAGGCGCCGGTAGAGGCACTGGCCGCCTCCGGAGGCGTGCAGCCGACCGCTCGGCGACCACACGTTCGCCCGCCAGCCGAACATCCCTCGGGTGGACACCGGCGCCGAGCCGTCGCAGAGCAGCCAGGGCTCGTCGACGGCGGGCCGGTGGAAGGCGACGTTGAGGTCGAGCGTCGGTGCGATGAACGCCGGCCGCTGCCAGGCGTGCGGGCGGACGGCCGCCGGCCAGCTCGGCAGGTCGACCAGGATCAGCGACCGGGCGGCGTCGACCCACGGGTCGGGGAAGGTCGGCGTCGTGCGGAACCGGAGCCACTGCTGCCACACGGCGGGGCGGGGCCCGTCCGGCCGGCCGACGGCGTCGGCCTCGACCGGTCGGCTCTCGATGTTGTTCCAGAACGGGATCGCCGGCGCGGACCCCTCCCGGCGCAGGGCGTCGAAGGACGGGAGCTCGTCGGGCCCGGGGACGTCGGGCGGCACGGACTCGTCGTGCTCGAGGCCCTCGTTCCCGGCGACCGCCCACACCATCGCGTTCAGGATGGGCTTCCCGTCCTGGGTGATCGCGACGGTCGACGAGCCGGCCGTGCGTCCCGGCTTGGCGCTGCGCACCTCGATGTCGATCGGCTCCGGGCGGGCCACCCCGAGGTAGTGGCACGAGAACGCGGCCGGCTCGTGGTCCGGGGCGGTGGCGCCCACCGCCCGGAGCGCGAAGGAGGCGATGTATCCCCCCATCGGCCCCCAGATGTTCCACTCCGGCGATGGGATCGCCCGGAAGCGCCCCTCGTCGACCTGCTCCACCTGCGTGTCCACGCCCAGGTCACCCACGCCGACACCCTCGCCGAGCCGGTGCTCGCCGCGCAAGCGACGCTCGAGCTGGAGTGGACCCGTCGCGGGCCCGGAGGGTCCCCGGCGGGGACATGGGCAACGGCTCAGCGACCCAGGTGGACGGCACGTGGCCGCGGTGCGATCCGGAGGATCGCAGTGTCATGGCTCAGAAGGGCGGCCAGGGCAGGGCGGGCCAGTCGCCGCTGGGCTCGGGGTGCAGCTTGGTGCGCAGCAGGTCGGCCACCCGCTGCTGCGTGCGGCGCACCTCGCGGCGGGTCAGGTGCTCGTGCAGCTGCTCCCCCAGCCCACCCCGCAGTTCCTCGGCCAATCGCTCCAGCACCTCCAGGGCCGCGAGCGGGATGGGCCGGCCCGCCCAGCGCCACAGCAGGGTGCGCAGCTTCGGGTCGACGGAGAAGCAGATGCCGTGGTCGACGCCGTACACGTGGCCGTCGGCCATCGGGATGATGTGCCCGCCCTTGCGGTCGGCGTTGTTCACGACCGCATCGAACACCGCCATGCGCCGCAGCGCGGGGTCGTCGCGGCGGACGAACTCGGCCAGGTCGACGTCGTCGTCGCCGTCGATCCACAGCTGCACCATCCCCGGGCCGAACGGCCCGTCGCGCAGCACGGTCGGCGGGACGACCCGCCAGCCGGTGGCCTCGGAGACGAGGAACGCCGAGATCTCGCGGCCGGCGAGCGTGCCGTCGGGGAAGTCCCACAGCGGCCGCTCCCCCGCGACCGGCTTGTAGACGCACTCGCCGCCGAGGTCGCCGGACCGGATGGTGCCGACCAGGGTCACGTTGGAGGCGTCGAGCATCCGGCCCTCGAGATCGATCTCGCCGGTCTGCAGCAGGTGCATGGCCTCGGCGTCGTCGGCGGGGGCCCGGAGGACCGGCTCGGCTGGTTGCTCGCTCATCGCACGCCGCCGGTCAGCGGCGGTAGCCGTTCTGCCGCGGGCACACGTGGCCGGTGGCGTCGAGCGGGAGCGAGCAGAGCGGGCACGACGGCCGGCCCGCGGAGATCACGCGGCGGGCCCGCGCGATGAAGGCCCGCGCCGCCGTGGGGGTGATCGTCACCCGGAGCGCGTCGGGACCCTCGTCGCTGTCGGAGAGGATCGCGTCCTCCTCGATCGGCTCCTCCCCCGCGGCCACCGCCTCCACGACGACGGCCTGTTCCGCGCCGTCCCAGGCCAGGCCCATGGCGGCCACCCGGAACTCCTCGTCCACGGGTGGGGTGAGGGGGTCGAGGTCGTCGACGTCGGCGTCGGGCGGGATGACCGCGTCGGCGCGGCCGGAGACCTCGTCGAGCAGCTCGGCCATGCGGTCAGCCAGGACCTGGACCTGTGTCTTCTCCAGCGCGACGCTGACCGTGCGGCCGGTGCCGTCGGAGGCCTGCAGGTAGAAGGTGCGGTCCCCTGGCTGGCCCACGGTGCCGGCGACGAACCGGCTCGGACGATCGAAGAGATGGACCTGACGGGGCACGCGATCAGGTTACGCGGTGGAAGGATCCCGTCCCCTTCACGTCTCGCTGCGCTCGACGCGAGCCGCTGGACGGGGCCGCCAGCCGCGACGGCACGGGCGCGTCAGGCGGGCGCGCCCGATCCGCCGCCCACGACGGCGTCGGAGGAGGCCTTGCGACGACCCCGCTTCCTCGGCGGCGGGATCAGCGCGGAGACGTCACCGCCGGTGTCGTTGACGCGGACGACGAACGGCCGGGTGTCGGTGTACGTGATCACCGAGATCGACGCGGGGTCGACGACGATCCGCTGGAACTGGTCCAGGTGCAGGCCCAGCGCATCGGCCAGGATCGCCTTGATCACGTCGCCGTGGCTGCACGCGAGCCAGACGGCGTCGGGGCCCAGTTCGGCGTTCCAGGCGCGGACGGCGGCCACCGCGCGGGCCTGCGTGTGCGCCAGCCCCTCCCCCTCCGGCCCCGGGAAGACCGCGGCCGAGGGATGCTGCTGCACGACCTTCCAGAGCGGCTCCTTGGCCAGCTCCTTGATCGTGCGGCCGGTCCAGTCGCCGTAGCGCGCCTCACCCAGCCGGTCGTCGGTGCGCACGTCGAGGTCACGCCCGTCGGTGATCGCCGACGCCGTCTGCACGCACCGCTCCAGCGGGCTGCTGACGACGGCGGCCAGCGGCACCTTCGCCAGCCGCTCCCCCACCGCGGCGACCTGCGCCGTGCCGGTCTCGTCGAGCTGCACGCCCGGGGTCCAGCCGGCCAGGATCCCGCCCGCGTTGGCCGTCGTCCGCCCGTGCCGGAGCAGGATCACCGTGGTCACGGCCGTGAGCTTAGGACCGCGCGGCTCAGGGGGCCGGTGACGGAGACGGTGCGACGTCGGTGACCGGGTCGAGCACGCCGGTGAAGACGAGCGCGAGCACCAGGGCACCGAGGGCGATGCGGTAGACCACGAACGGCGTGAACGACCCCCGGGCGAGGTACCGCAGCAGCCAGGCGATGACGGCGAGCCCCACGCCGAACGCGAGCACCGTGGCCAGGATGGTCGGCCCCCAGCTCACCCCGGGTCCGGTGACGTCGCCGGTGAGCTCGTCGTAAGCCTGGTAGAAGCCCGACGCCAGCACCGCAGGAATCGCCAGCAGGAAGGAGTAGCGCGCCGCGGCGGCCCGGGAGTAGCCGAGGAAGAGCCCCGCGGTGATCGTGCCGCCGGAGCGGGAGACGCCGGGGATGAGCGCCAGCGCCTGGGCGAAGCCGTAGCCGATGCCGTGGCGCACGGTGAGCTGGTCCAGCTGGCGCTGCTTGGCGCCCACGCGGTCGGCCCACCACAGGATCAGCGAGAACACGATGAGGGCCGTCGCCACGATCCGGAGGTCGCGGAACGTCGTCTCGATGTCCTCCTCGAACAGCAGGCCGAGGATCCCGATCGGCAGGCTGCCCACGATGATCAGCCAGCCCATGCGGGCGTCGGGGTCGCCCTTCCGCCGGCCGCCGAGGGAGGCGAACCAGGCGGTGAGGATCCGCCAGATGTCGGAGCGGAAGTAGAGCAGGACGGCGGCCTCGGTGCCGATCTGCGTGATCGCGGTGAAGGCGGCGCCGGGGTCCTCCCAGCCGAACGCCTCCCCCACGACGCGCAGGTGGGCGCTGGAGGAGATCGGCAGGAACTCGGTCAGCCCCTGGACCAGGCCCAGGACGACGGCCTCGAACCAGCCCATCAGCGCGGCCCTCCGCCGGCGAGACCTGCCCGGCCGGGGCCTCGCGCGGCCGCAGACCCCCGCAGGGCAGGTCTCGGGGCGGACGACGTCGGCAACAGGCAGGCACGCACGAGCGGTCACCCTAGGCGGCGCCCGCGGCGGGGTCGGGCGCGCCGCTCCGAGGCTGTGGGTGCTCGCCGGTGGGACCGGCTCCCCGCCGGTAGGTTGGCCGGTCGTGGAACAACGGGCGCTCGGGCGCAGCGGTCTGGTCGTGAGCAGCCTGGCGCTGGGCACGATGACCTGGGGCCGCGACACCGACGAGGACGAGGCGGCGATGCAGCTCACCGCCTTCGTCGACGCCGGCGGCACGCTCGTCGACACCGCCGACGTGTACTGCGACGGCGAGAGCGAGCGCATCATCGGTCACCTGCTGGCCGACGTCGTCCCCCGCGGGGACGTGCTCGTCGCCACGAAGGCCGCCGGCCGGACCGGGCCCGGCCCGATGGGGCGCGGCGCCTCCCGCGGGCACCTGCTGGCCGCCCTGGACGCGTCCCTGCAGCGGCTGGGCCTGGACCACGTCGACCTGTGGCAGGTGCACGCCTGGGACGACGCCACGCCCCTGGAGGAGACGCTGGCCGCCTGCGACCTCGCCGTCTCCTCCGGCCGGGCCCGCTACATCGGCATCAGCAACTTCAGCGGCTGGCAGACCGCTCAGGCCGCCACCTGGCAGCGGGCCTGGCCCGGGCGCACGCCCATCGTGAGCACGCAGGTCGAGTACTCGCTGCTGCAGCGCGGCGTCGAGCGCGAGGTCGTGCCCGCCGCGGAGGCGCTCGGGCTCGGCGTGCTGGCGTGGTCGCCCCTGGGGCGCGGTCTGCTCACCGGCAAGTACCGGCACAACACCCCGTCGGAGTCCCGCGGCGCGTCACCGCAGTGGGAGGCGTTCATCGACGGCCTGCGCTCGCGCAAGGCCGACCGGATCGTCGAGGCGGTGATCACGGCCGCCGAGGGGCTGGGCACCAGCCCGCTGGGCGTGGCGCTGGCCTGGGTCCGCGACCGGCCCGGCGTCGTCGCCCCCGTGGTGGGCGCGCGCACCGCCCAGCAGCTGCAGGCCTCGCTCGACGCCGACGGCGTGCGGCTGCCCGCGGCCATCCGCACCGCGCTGGAGGACGTCTCCGCGGCACCCGCCGGATATCCCGAGCGCCGGGCGGACCGATGACCGCCGCAGCGCCCGGCGGCGACCCGGTCTTCGCCGCCTTCTGCGCAGCCGGCCTCTGGCCCGGGCTCGGCCGGCGGACCGCAGCGGAGCTGCCCGCCGCGAACATCACCGCCCCCGACGACGTCACCGCCGACCGGCTGCTGAAGCTGCCGCGGGTCGGGCGGCAGCGCGCCGAGCGGCTGTTCTCCAGCTTCCTGGCCGCGCAGCCCACCTACGAGGTGGTGGAGATGCTGGTCGGCGCCGGGCTGGCGGCCAAGCTGGCCGCGGGTGTGGCCGACACGCTGGGCCCGGACGCCGCCCGGCGGCTGCGCGACGATCCGTGGGCGCTGCTCAGCCTGTCGGGTGTGTCCCTGGCCGACGCCGACCGGCTGGCCATCGCCGTCCTCTCGGGTGCCGACCGGCAGGACTCCCGGCGCGGCCGGGCCATCGTCGGGCTCACCCTGCGCACCGCGACGCGGGACGGGCACACCGTCCTGCCCGCCGACCTCGTCGTCGCCGCCCTGCGTGCCGAGGGCATCACCGACCCCGCGGCCGCCGTGGTGGCCGCCGTCGAGTCCGGCGACGTGCTGGAACACGAGCCCCCGCTCCCCGACGACGACGGGTTGGGCGGGGATGGCGACATGGCGGAGCCCGCCGAGCCGGACCCCGCGCTGCGGATGCTGTCGCTGGCCCGGTTCGGCATGGCCGAGGAGGCCGTGGCCGAGAACGTCGCCCGGCTGACCGCCGCGGCCGAGCGGATCGCCGACCCGGCCTCGGTGCGCTCGGTCGCGAAGGGCCTGGACGAGGCGCAGAAGCAGGCCGTCGCGCAGGTGCTGGGTGCCGGGGTGAGCCTGCTGACCGGCGGGCCGGGCACCGGCAAGAGCCGCACGGTCGCCGCGATCGTGAAGCTGCTGCGGGCGAAGGGCACCGACGTGGCCCTGGCCGCGCCCACGGGACGGGCGGCCAAGCGGCTGGAGGAGCTGACCGACCACCCCGCGGTCACCGTGCACCGGCTGCTCGGCGCCCAGGGCATGACCGGCGGGTTCGCCCGCAACGAGGAGTGGCCGCTCGACGCCGACGTCGTCGTCGTCGACGAGGCCTCGATGCTCGACGTCGAGCTCACCGCTGCGCTGCTCGAGGCCTGCCAGGACGGCACCCACCTGATGCTCGTCGGCGACCCCGCGCAGCTCCCCTCGATCGGTCCCGGCCACGTGCTGGGCGACCTCATCGACTCCGGCGCCGTGCCGGTCACCGAGCTCACCACGCTCTACCGGCAGGCCGAGGGCGGGGCCATCGCCCGGCTGGCTACCGGCGTGCGGGGCGGCGAGCTGCCACCGGTCGACTCCCCCGACCGCGAGGTGGTCATCGTCCCGGCCACCGGCTCCGCCGAGGCGGCGCGCCGGGTGGTGCAGCTGGTCACCGACTCGATCCCCCGCGCGCTCGGCATCGACCCCGGCGGCGTCCAGGTGGTTACGCCGGTGCACCGCGGGCCGGCCGGCACGATCGAGCTGAACAAGGCGCTCAAGGCGGTCCTCAACCCGGGCGAGGGCACCGTGTTCGGCTTCGACCCCGGCGACCGCGTGGTGGCCACCGCCAACCACCTCGACCTCGAGCCGATCGGCTTCGCCAACGGCGAGGTCGGTGTGGTCACCAAGGCCGGCGAGGGCTCGCTGGACGTGTCGTTCGCGTCCGGCCCGGTGACGGTCAACGGCTCGGCGCTGTCGGACCTGCGGCACGGCTGGGCGATCACCGTGCACAGGGCACAGGGCTCGGAGTGGCCCGGCGTCGTCGTCGTGCTGCCGCCCGAGGCCGGCGGGATGCTGTCGCGGCCGCTGGTCTACACCGCGCTGACCCGCGCGCAGAAGCACCTGTCGATCGTGCACGCCAGCGGGGCTGCGCTGATGCGGGCCGTGCGCGAGGTCGACGTCCGCCCGCGGCGCACCCGCCTGGCCGGGCTGCTGGCCGAGTACGCCGCCGACCTGGCCGGCTGAGCGCGGTCAGTCCCGGTTGAGCTCCACCGCCCGCCGCATCCGCCACGAGAAGAGCGCCATCGGGGCAACCAGCGTGGCCAGCCAGAGCAGTTGCCATGCAGCGGACCCCCATCGGCCCTCGACGACGGCGGCGAGCGCACGGCCCAGCACCAGGAGCAGCCACAGGAAGAGGAGTCCGACCATCAGCCGCCGGGCCAGCGGATTCCGGCGCCGGTACTCGGCCATCTCGTCCTGGCTCGACGTGGCCCAGTCCACGGCCGCGGCCCGCAGCCGCGGGTCGTCGAGACGTCGCCCCCAGGTGACGGCGCTCTCCACCTTCGGGGTCTCGGCCGGACGCAGCCCGTGTCGCCGGACGATCTCGCGGTAGAGGTCGCGCTCCGCCCCGGTCCGGGCACGCGACCAGAACGATCGGCCGCCGAGCCACCAGGCGACCAGCGGCAGGCCGATCAGGATCAGCAGGATCGTCCCGATCGCGGTCACCGTCCGATCCTGGCGGACACGCGCGCACCGCCGCCTCGCGGAGAGCGACAGGTCATCCGATCGTGCGGACCGGGCGATGTGTGACCGGGTGCGCTTGCCCTTGGGGGCCGCCCTCGCGGGCCTCCGCGTGGCCCGCGAACGCGAACGGGCGCGGTCCCCGTCGACGTTGACGGAGACCGCGCCCGCGGTCAGCGACGCAGAGGTCAGCCCTTCAGGCTCTCCTCGACGTCCGGGTTCTCCTCGAAGAAGGCCTCGATGGCCTCGGGGTACTCGCCCTCGCCGTACTCGTTGACGACCAGGTTCTCCAGCGAGCCGTACTGCTCGTCGGTCAGGGTGAAGTCACCCATGAGCTCGGCGACCTCCGCGCAGTCGTCGGAGAAGCCGGTGCGAGCCAGGTTGTGCAGGCCCTCGGGGTCACCGAGCGCGCCTTCGGGGTCCGCGAGGTCCTTGATCGGGAACTCGCTGTTGGCCCAGAACGGACGCCACAGCGTGACGACGATGTCCTCCTCGGCGTCCACGGCCGACTGGAGCTCGGCCAGCATCGCCGTGGTGGAGGACTCGACGAGCTGGTACTCCTCGGTGAGGCCGTAGGTCGGCATCACCTCTTCCCGCGTGGTGCGGGTCAGGCCCGCGCCGGGCTCGATGCCGACGATCCGGCCGCCGAACCGGTCGGCGTTGCCGGCGAGGTCGGCGATCGACTCGATGTCCACGTACTCGGGGACGGCGAGGGTCAGGACCGCGCCCTCGTACCAGGCGCCGAGGTCCTCGATGTCCTCCCCGTACTCAGCCATGTAGTCGGCGTGCGTGACCTCCGACCACGCCGACGGGTAGACGTCGACGTCGCCCTCGGCCAGCCCGGAGTAGAGCACTCCGGCTTCGGAGATCTCCTGGAACTCGACGTCGATGTCGCGGTCCTCGAGCACGTTCTCCCAGAGGTGGGCCATGCTCAGGCCGTCGGTCCAGGACGGGATGAACCCGAGGGTGACCGACTCGCAGCTGCTGCTGCCGTTGCCGCCCCCGGAGGCGTTGGTGTCGTCGGAGCCCTCGTCCCCGCCGCAGGCGGTGGCGGACAGGGCGACGGCAGCCAGACCCGCGGCCAGGCGGGTGGTCCGGCGCTTGGAAAGCGCGCTCATGGTCGTGCTCCTCTCAGTGCGTGCCGCCAGCGAATTCGCGGGGCGGCCTCGTGCACGCGGCTACCGGCGACCGCCTGGGACGGCCGCCGGTTCCGCGCAGATCAGTGGGTGCCGACCGGCTGCGGCTCGGTCTCCGCGCCGCCGGGGCGCCCGGACAGGGCGTTGCGGTTGGACACGGCGACGCGTCGCCGGCGGGCCAGCACACCGCGCAGCCCGCCCCGCTCGCCGCCGGTCTGACCGAACGACGCGGTCAGCCGGTCGAGGAAGATCGCCAAGATCACCACGGACAGGCCTGCCTCGAAGCCCAGCCCGACATTGAGCCGGGAGATGCTCTGGACGACCACGCCGCCCAGGCCGCCGGCGCCGATGAGGCCGGCGATGACGGCCATCGAGAGGCCCAGCATGATCACCTGGTTGATGCCGGCCAGGATGGTCGGGCGGGCCAGCGGGAGCTCGATGCTGCGCAGGATCTGCCACGGCGAGCTGCCGAAGGCCTGCCCGGCCTCGACGGTCTCCCGGTCGACCTGCCGGATGCCCAGCTCCGTGAGCCGCACACCCGGCGGCAGGGCGAAGACGATCGTGGTGACGACGCCGGGCACGACGCCGATGCTGAAGAAGATCACCGCGGGCACCAGGTAGACGAAGGCGGGCATCGTCTGCATGAAGTCCAGCACCGGGCGCACCGCGGCGCTGATCCGGTCGCTCTTGGCGGCGGCGATCCCCAGCGGCACACCGATCAGCACCGAGATCACCGTGGCGAAAAGCAGCAGGCCGAGGGTCTCCATGGCCTCGGTCCACAGCTCCATGCTCTGGATCAGCAGCAGGCCGAGCAGCGAGCCCACGGCGAAGACCACGGACCTGACGAACAGCCCGAGCGCCGCCAGGAGCACGGCGAAGAGCAGCGGCGGCGGGAACAGCAACGCTTCGGTCAGCCCCTCGACGGCGGCCTCGGTGTATTCGCTCACGGCATCGATGACCGGCTCGAAGTTGTCCTTGAGCCAGTCGAAGCCGGTGTCCACCCAGTCGCCGACGGGCACGCGGGGCAGCGGTCCCTCCTCGGCGGTGAGGATCGTCGTCGGCTCAGCCACGGGACCCCTCCAGGGACGGGGTGTCGTCGCCGGTCTCCGGGGCCCGCCCGGCGTCGTCGTCGGTGTTCACCCCGCCGAGCGCGGCGAGCACGTCGCTCCGGGTCACCACACCGAGCGCCTCGCCGTTGGCGTCGGCGACCAGCAGCGGCGCATCGGAGAGCGCCGACTGCTCCAGCAGGTCGGCCAGCGGCGTGTCGGGGGCGACCGTCACGGCTGTGGCGGTCGAGCCGCCGTCGGAGCCGGCCTTGGCCCGGCTCATCACATCCCCGGCGGTGAAGACACGCGACCGGTCGACGTCGGCCAGGAACCGCTCCAGGTACTCGTCACCGGGGTGGGCGAGGATCGCCTCCGGCGTGTCCAGCCGGACGATCCGGCCGTCGCGCATGACCGCCACGCGGTCACCGATGCGCATGGCCTCGTTGAGGTCGTGGGTGATGAACACGACGGTGCGGCCCAGGCGCTTCTGCAGCTCCATCAACTGGTCCTGCATCTCGCGGCGGATCAGCGGGTCCAGGGCGCTGAACGCCTCGTCCATCAGCAGGATGTCGGTCTCCGAGGCCAGCGCGCGGGCCAGCCCCACCCGCTGCTGCATCCCGCCGGAGAGCTCGTCGGGGCGGTGGTCGGCCCACGCCTCCAGGCCCACCATCTCCAGCGCCTCGTGCCCGGCGCGCAGCCGGGTGCGGCGGTCGACCCCCCGTACCTCGAGGGCGTAGGCGGCGTTCTCGACGACGCTGCGGTGCGGCAGCAGGGCGAAGTGCTGGAACACCATGCTGATCCGGCGCTGCCGCAGGCTGCGCAGGCTCTTGCCGCTGAGGGCCGCGACGTCCTCGTCCCCGATGTAGACGTGCCCGGCGGTGGGCCGGACCAGGCCGTTGAGCATGCGGATCAGGGTGGACTTCCCGGAGCCGGACAGGCCCATCACGACGAAGATCTCGCCCTGCTCGACCTCGAAGGCAGCGTCGATGACGGCGGCCGTGGCTCCCGATGCCTGGGCGTCGGCGGCCGAGCCGCCGGCTCGCAACAGCTCGACGACTTCCTGGGGTCGTCGACCGAAGACCTTGAACAGTCCTTCGACGCGTAGTGCGGTCACATGTCCCTCTCGCTCGGGTACCGCGGGCACGAGGCCGCAGGCACCGGTGTTCGGGTCGGTCGGTCACCGCACACGGCTGCCCCCGCGCCAGCTGACCGGCGGGGGGCGGTACGTGTCACGGCCGACGATCCAAGTTACCGACCGGCCAGGACCGGAAGTGCCGCATAACGGCTATCGACAAGTACCCGTAATGGGATCGTCACACCACGCCGCCCGGTCGGGCGGGCGCGTCACTCGGACAGGTGGTCCTCGTCGTCCGGGACGTCGGCCTCCTGCTCCAGCAGGTCGGCCTCGTTGGCCTCCCGGTCGCCGAGGGGCCGCTGGGGGCGCCCGGCCTCTCCGGGCCGCGCCGCCAGTTGCTGTTCGAGGGCGTCGGCCTCGGGGATGCCGTCGCCGGGTGCTGCGGCCTCACCGGCCAGGGCGACCCCGGGCGGGTTGACGAGGGCCTCCTGCTCCGCGCGGTCGGCGTCGTTGGCGGTACCGGGATCGGTCACGTCGTCCTCCGTCGGGTCGGCGGTCTGGTCTCCTCCATCCTGCCGTCCTGGAGCCGGTCCGGCAGGCCGGCCGGGGGGCGCTGGGGAACGACCGCGTGACCGGCGGGCGTCGGAGAGGCACAATCGGGCCGATGGAGGCGCCCACGGATTACGAGTTCGCGCCGCTGCGGATCCCGCCGGGCACGTCCCGGTCCGCGGCGGCGACCATGCTGAGTCTTCAGTCCGACGTGGGCGGCTGGGAACTCGCCCGGCTGCAGCTGCACGCCGACGGCACCCGCAAGGTGATCCTGCGGCGCCGCTCCCGGCTCTCCTACCTGCCCGGTCCGGTCATCTAGGCAGCGTCTCCCCCGGCCCCGCCCGGTCCTGCAGCCAGTGCGCGGGGCGCCGAAAGCCCGGCGGGAGCAGCGTCGCGACGTCGCCCCGGGCCGCCTCCAGCTGCGGCCGGGTGAGGAAGAGGCAGGCCGACAGGTCGGTGCCGCGGACGTCGGCCGCCCGGAGATCGGCGCCGAGAAGGTCCGCCGGCCCGAGATCCGCTCCGCGCAGGTCGGCACCGATGAGGTAGGCGCCCCGCAGGGTCGCCCCGCGCAGTCGCGCCCGGCGCAGATCGCGGCCCATGAGGTCCGCGCCGCGGCGGTCCGGGCCGGCCGGGCTGCGGACGGCGTCGCTCACCCGCTGCAGCAAGGCCCCCACCTCGGCGCGATGGGCGCCCACGTCCAGGGTCCGCAGCGCGTCGGCGTCCATCCCGGCCAGGCGCTCGGTGCGCGCCCGCGCGTCCTCGACCTCCGCGTGCAGCGCCGCGGCGTCCGGCAGCGTCGCGGCCTCGGCCAGGTACCAGAGGATCTCGTGCAGCTGGCGCATCACCGGCAGGACGGCGAACTGTGCGGCGGCCAGCTCCGGCGACTCCCGCCAGCTCCGCCCGCCGAACGTCTCCTGCGTGATCCGCTGACCGGCGCCGAAGCAGTCGAAGACCGTGCAGCCCGGGAAGCCCGCGGGCCGCAGCCGGTCGTGGATGCCGCAGCGGAAATCGCCCTGCAGGTGCCGGCACGGCGTGCCCGCGGGCTTGTCGATCGCGAAGTCCGCCGAGGCGGTGAACGCCGGCGCCACGCAGCAGAGCCCGGCACACCGGCTGCAGTCGGCTGCCAGCCCGTCCCGCGCGGGGACGACCGGCAGCGGTGGGAAGGTCATGGCCCGGCCAGCGTAGGACGGCGACGGAGCCGCCCGACGTCGAGCGCGGGGAACGGCACCCCTGGCCACCCGGCACGACGGACGGAACCCCGCGCTGGGCGCCTGCTCTACGGGACGAGGACGACCTTGCCGACGGTGCCGCGGTCGGCCAGCCGGGCCAGCGCCTGGGGCGCCTGGTCGAGCGGCAGCACGTCGCCCACCAGCGGATCGACGTGCCCCTCGGCGACCAGCCGGACCAGCTCCTCATGCACTGCGGGGAACAGCCCCGGGTCGTGCTTGCGGTAGAGGCCCCAGTGCAGCCCGACCACGCTGTAGTTCTTCACCAGCACGTGGGTGGCCGGTGCCTGCGGGTGCTGCCCGCTGGTGAAGCCGACGACGAGCAGCCGCCCCTCGAAGGCGATGCACCGGCGCGACTTGTCGAACACGTCACCGCCGACCGGGTCGTAGACGACGTCGGCGCCGTGCCCGCCGGTGATCTCCTTGACGACGGGGACGAAGTCCTCGGCCGTGTAGTCGATGACGTGGTCGGCGCCCAGCTCGCGGCAGATCTCGGTCTTGCGGGCCCCGCCGGCCGTGGCGATCACCCTCGCCCCGGCGGCCTTGCCGAGCTGGATGGCGGCCGACCCGACGCCCCCGGCGCCGGCGTGCACGAGCAGCCACTCCCCCGCCTGCAGGTGCGCGCGACGGTGCAGACCGACGTGGCCGGTGGAGTAGGTCAGGTACAGCGAGGCGGCCTTCTCGTCCGACATGCCCTCCGGCGCGGGGTAGGCCGACGCGGCGTCCATGAGCGCGTACTCGGCGAACGCGCCGGGGCCCCCTGCCGGCGAGCCGATGACCCGCTGCCCCGTGCCGACGATCTCGCCGCACAGCTCCACGCCGGGCGTGTACGGCAGGGGCGGCTTCTCCTGGTAGAGCCCCTGCGCCATGAGGACGTCGGGGAAGTTCAGCGCGGCGGCCCGCACCTTCACCAGCACCTGGCCCTCGCCGGGTGTCGGTGTCTCGACCTCGTCGAAGCTCATGACCTTCGCAGGGTCGCCGAGCTCGTGGACCCGCCATGCACGCATGCCCCGACCCTGCCAGACGCAGGGTGACGACCGTCACCTGCCCCTGGTCTCCGCTCGCTGCGCCCGCGACGGCGTGACAGTGTGCTGTCGACCACGCCCGGCCGAACGGTGAGGACCGCATGAGACAGCACCTGACGGACCCGCTGCGATTCTTCGCCGCCTTCGTCGCGCACCCTCGCCAGATGGGCGCCGTGCTGCCCACGTCCCGCACCGCGGTGCGGGACATGCTCGACCTGGCCGACGTCCCCGGTGCCGACCTGGTGGTCGAGCTGGGAGCGGGCACCGGCTCGCAGACCGGCGAGATCCTGGCCCGGCTGAAGCCGGACGCCCGGCTGGTGGCCGTGGAGATCGACCCAAAGCTGTCCTCGCTCCTGGCGAAGCGGTACGCCGGCGACGACCGGCTGCAGGTCGTCACCGACTCGGCCGAGAACGTGGCCGCCTACCTGGACGGTCAGCGGGCCGACGTCCTCGTCTCGGCGATCCCCTTCACCTCGCTCGACGGCAAGCTCCGGCAGCGGATCCTGGACGCGCTCCCCGGCCTGCTGACGCCGCAGGGCGTCATGGTGCTGATCCAGTACTCGCCGCTGATGATGGGCGAGCTCCGGAGGCGCTTCCGCTCGGTGCGCTGGCGGATCACGCCGTGGAACGTGCCGCCGGCGTTCCTGTTCGCCTGCTCCCAGGACGACGCCGCCTGATCAGGCGCGCGACTCCAGCACCCGCCGCCGCAGCGCGTCGTTCATCGCCCGGAAGCCGGCCAGCGTGCCGCCATCGAGGAAGCCCCGGAGCGGTCGGACGAGCAGGCCGCTGAAGGACTCGCTCTGCACCAGGTGGGTGCCCTGCGGGGTGGGGGCCAGCTCGAAGCGGTGCCGCCCGTCGAAGAGCCCGGGGACGCCGAGGTGTCCCAGCCACTCGAACACCGTGCCGTCGACCACCTCGGTGACGGTCGGCCGGATGGGCAGGGCGCGACCGCCGGGCGGTTGCAGGCGCAGCGAGAGCCGCTCCCCGGGACGCAGCTGCCCGGACGCGGACGGGATGAACGGGTTCCAGTCGGCGTAGCCGGGCAGGTCGGTCAGCCGCGCCCAGACGGCGTCCGGCGGCGCCTCGATGTCGACCGCCGCGCTGATCTCGTGTCGCACCGCTGCACCTCCGGAACGGTCCTGGCCCGCGCAGGTGCAGTGTGGTCCACCGGACGCCGTCCGTGGGGGTGTGCCGTCCTGGTGGGGCGGCTCAGGTGGCCGAGCCCGGGCGCAGCGCCCCGGGGACGCCGGCGGTCTCACCGCTGGCGGTCTTGGCCGCCGGCACGCCCTTGAACTTGTAGGGCACCGCGCCGATGCCCGGCTGCACGATGTAGGCGGCGCCGGGCTCACCGGAGGTCCAGGCGGCGATCATCGCGTCCGCGACCTCCTCGGCCGACAGGATCGGGAAGCCGTTGTCCAGGAACGTCTGGCGGATCCCGTCGATGATCGCGGTGTCGGCGAAGCCGGGGCAGATCGCGGTCATGGTGATGTTCTCGTCGATCACCCGCGCGGCCATCGAGCGGACGAAGGTGATCGCCCCGCCCTTGGCCACGCTGTAGCCCGGGTCGGTGGCCAGCGGCGCGAGGCCGGCCAGCGAGGCGGTCACGATGATCGAGCCACCGCCGGCCCGGCGCAGCGCCGGCAGGGCGGCCTCGGTGCCGTAGACGACGCCGAACAGGTCGATGTCCACGACCCGCAGGAACTCGTCGACGTCGAGCGCCTGGCGGGACTTGCCGGCGATGCCGGCGTTGAGGAAGGCGGCGTCCAGCCGGCCGTGGTCGGCCTCGACCTGGGCGACCACGGCGGCGTTGGCCGCCCGGTCGGAGACGTCCAGGACGACGAACGGGCAGCCGAGCTCGTCGGCCACCTGCCGGTTGCGCTCGCTGTCGAGGTCGGCGAGGACGACGGTGACGTCGAGCGCCTTCAGCTTGGTGGCGAGGGCGCGGCCGAAGCCGCCGGTCCCTCCCGTGATGAGGGCGACGGATCCGGGGCGGGGTGCAGGCGTGGTCTCGGTCACGTCCCCATCATGCCGACCGCAGGAAGCGGTCCAACACCCGGACGCCGAAGCGCAGGGACTCGACGGGCACGCGCTCGTCGATGCCGTGGAACAGCGAGGCGAAGTCCAGGTCGGCGGGCAGCCGGAGGGGCGAGAAGCCGAAGCAGCGCATGCCGAGACGCTGGAAGCTCTTGGCGTCGGTGCCGCCGCTCATGGTGAACGGCACCGGGCGCGCACCGTCGTCCTCGGCCTTGAGGGCGGTGACCATCTGGTCGACCAGCGGCCCGTCGAACGTCGTCTCCACGGCCTGGTCGTGGACCAGCCACTCGCGCTGCACGCCCTCGCCGACCAGCGCCGCGAGCTGGCGCTCGAACTCCTGCTCCTCGCCGTAGAGGAAGCGGCCGTCGACGGTGGCGCTCGCGGTGCCCGGGATGACGTTGGCCTTGTAGCCGGCCTCGAGCATCGTGGGGTTGGCGGTGTTCCGCAGCGCCGCGCCGATCATCCGGCTGATGCTGCCGAGCCGGGCCAGCGCGAGCTCGGGCTCGGCCGGGTCGATCTCGATGCCGTAGGCGTCCTCCACGGCCGCGATGAACTGGCGCATCGGCGGCGTGAGGGTGAGCGGGAAGCGGTGACTGCCGATGCGGGCGACCGCCTCGCAGAGCCGGGTGACGGCGTTGTCGTCGTGGACGAAGGAGCCGTGCCCGGGCTTGCCCGCGGCGGTCAGCCGCATCCAGGCCAGCCCCTTCTCCGCGGTCTGCACGAGGTAGAGCCGCAGGTCGTCGCGGACGGTGATGCTGAAGCCGCCCACCTCGCTGATGGCCTCGGTGCAGCCCTCGAGCAGGTCGGGGTACTCGTCGACGAGGTGGTGGGCGCCGAGCCTGCCGCCGGCCTCCTCGTCGGCGACGAAGGCGAGCACGATGTCGCGCTCGGGCTGGACTCCGGTACGGGCCCAGTCGCGGACCAGCGCCAGGACCATGGCGTCCATGTCCTTCATGTCGACTGCTCCACGACCCCAGATGTAGCCGTCGCGCTCCTCGCCGGAGAAGGGGTGCACGCTCCACTCGGCCGGATCGGCGGGGACGACGTCGAGGTGGCCGTGGACCAGCAGCGCCGGGCGGCTGCGGTCGGCGCCCGGGATGCGCGCGACGAGGCTGGCCCGGCCGCGCTCGGACTCCACGATCCGCGAGTCGATGCCGACGTCGCCGAGCTTGCCGGCGACCCACTCCGCGGCGGCCCGCTCCCCCATGCTGGTGGCCGTCGAGCCGGTGTTCGTCGTGTCGATGCGGATCAGGTCCGAGAGCAGCTCGGCGACCTCGTCCTGGGCTCGGGCCAGCGGCACGGCGGCGTCCTCGGTCATGCGCCGATGGTGCCATCGGTCCCGTCGTCCCCCCACCGGGCGGACGGAGCCGGACCGCGCTGCTGCGGCGTCAGGCGTCCGCCGGGGGGTGCACCGCGAGGCCGGACCGGTCCGGTAGTCTTGCCCCGCACTCGTCCGGGTGGCGGAATGGCAGACGCGCTAGCTTGAGGTGCTAGTGCCCTTTATCGGGCGTGGGGGTTCAAGTCCCCCCTCGGACACCACGTTGATCCCCTGCGGCTGCCGGCCGACAGGGGTTCTTCTGCTTCTGGCGGCGGCACGGCCGCTCGATGCCTGAAGCATCACGTCGACAGCCACGATTCCCCGCCACCCTTTGGTCGGGCCGCCCTCGTCGGCACGGTCAACCGAAGCGGATGCAGCCCCCATCCGAAGCAGACCGCGGGCGCGGGCGCGGGCGACCCCACCTCCGCTTGCCCACGCATCCATCCAGGCTGCCGCGGGTTGGTCATGATCGACGTCGCGATCGGAAGGTTCCAGCCAAGACGACCAGCACCGCGCCGATGGCCAGGAACGCGAGCTGCATCCCCGGGAACAGCAGGCCGAGGGCGAGGATCTGAACGAGCATCCAGACCATCAGCAGGACACCGACGGCGGCCGCGGCGGGCCAACCCAGCTGCGGACGACGGACGAGCGCCACCAGCGCTGCGATCGGCAGCAGGCCGAACAAGACGATCAGCAGGAGCCCTGGGACCGTGTAGTCGACCAGCAGCGGCCAGTTCGGTAGCTGCGTGGGCGACATACCCAGGGTGCCACCGGACGGATCTGTCACGAAGCTGATGCCGCCCACCCAGGCGCCGACGATCAGAACGAGGAGGAGCGCTGCGGCGACCCGACGCGACCAGCCCACCGGGACATTGTGCTCATCCACCGTGGGCGGCGGACCCGCGAATGCGACGAGTCCGCCGCCGAGATCCGTTCGCCCGGCTGCTGCATGCCCCGGAACTGCGTGGCCGGTAGCGTCGTGGGGGTGAACGGCCCCGTCTCGCGGACGAGTGGTCAGCGCCTGATGCGAGTGCTGCGGCTGGTGACCGCGGTCGTTCTGGCGGTCCACGGAGCGGTCCACCTCATGGGGGTGGCGCTGCTCTGGCGATGGGGGCAGCCGGGTCAGCTCCGCTACGACGACGTCCGGCCCGAGGCCGGCTCGACGGCGGCGATCGCCGTCGGAGCCGCGTGGCTGATCGCCATGCTGCTGTTCCTGGTCACCGCGGCGCTCCTCGCCGCCGGGCGGCCGACGTGGCGTCCGGTCGGACTGCTCGCCGCCCTGGTGTCGGCCGCGGTGCTCCTGCCGTCGGCGTCGATCGCGTGGGCGGGTCTGGTGGTCGATACAGCCGTGCTCGTCGGCGTGGCCGTCACGGTCGCCGCGGCGCATCGAAACCGAGGAACCGCCGGTGCAAGGAGCAACGGGTGAGCGCTACGCCGGTCCCGAAAGCCGCCCGCAGTGTGCGGCGTGAGTGGGACCTGCTGACCGGCACCGGTCAGCAGCCGCCGGAGCTGTTCGACCCTGCGATGGTCGCCGACCTGCCCGAGGCCGCCCGTCGCTGGCTCACCCACGCCGTAGCCCCCGGCACCCCGCTGTGGCCGTCCGTTCGCCTCACCATGCGCGGGGAGATCCGCCTGGGGTCCTGGCGTCCCTTCACCGCCATCCAGGTCCTGGCCCCGCCTCGCGGGTTCATCTGGGCCGCGACCGCCCGCCTGTTCGGGCTGCCGGTCACCGGCTTCGACCGCTACAGCTCCGGAACGGGGCAGATGTACTGGCGACTCGGCGGGCTGCTTCCCGTCATGACAGCGACGGGCGCCGACGTCACGCGCAGCGCCGCCGGGCGCCTGGCTGGGGAGATGGCGCTGGCGCCCACCACCTTCCGCGGCGCGACGTGGCGGCCCGGCTCGGACGACGACCACTGCATCGCGACCTGGCGCATCGGCGGCCAGGACGAACGCGCCGAGTTCTCCGTCGGCACCGACGGCCGGCTCGTCGGAATCGCCATGCAGCGATGGGGCAACCCGAGCGGCGAACCATTCGGCTGGTACTCCTTCGGCGTGGACATCGAGGCCGAGCGGACGTTCGCCGGGGTGACCATCGGCTCACAGCTGCGGGCCGGCTGGTGGTGGGGCACGGAGCGGCAATCCGAGGGCGAGTTCTTCCGAGCCAGCATCACTGGAGCCGAGTTCCACTGAGGCCGTCGAACGCCGGCTCGACGGACACGGGCGTGGCCTGCGGCCGACCGGACGTCCCCTTCCGGCCCACCCGAACGCTCATCGCATCGAGCACGCACGTCAGCGCCGCGGGTTCCTCGCGCCGGGGACACGACGGCCAGCACCTGACAACGGATCTCCTGGTCCGCCCGACCCGTCACCAACGGCTCAGGGCCCCTACCCAACAGGTCGGCAGCCGCGTGGGTGCGTGCCGTGTCGCCCCTCGGACACCCCGAAGGGCCCCATGGTCATGGACCGTGGGGTTGTGTCGTTTCCCGCGCTCGGGCCCTGCGCTGCGTCGTCGACGACCGGCAAGTGACGCGCTCCGCAGCCGGGGACGGATGCGCGACCCCGCGTCCGGCAACGGCATCCGGCCGACTCAGTCGGAGTCGCGCGACCGGCGCGCCGTCGCCGACCTGCGCCGGCCGGCGACCGCGTACACAGCCACGACGGCGATCACCCCGGCACCCATCGCGAGGAGCGTCCAGCGCAACCCGATCAGGTCCGCGAGCAGGCCCAGCGGGAGCGCCGCGATGCCGAAGGCGCCGAAGCTGAGCATGACCAGGCCCTGCACCCGCCCGTGGTACTCCGCTTCCGCCAGGTCCAGCAGCTGTGACTGGTTGCTGGTCTGGAAGGCGAGCATCGCCGCGCCGACGGCGAGGAGCACCACCACCGCGACGTAGGCGGTCGGCGCGATCGCCAGGGAGCACACGGCCAGGCCGAAGACGGCGCCCGCCGCCACGAAGACCCGCCTGCCCCGGACCCACGTCCCGCGCCGCCCCAGGAGCAGACCCGCCGCGACGCCGCCGACCGCGGAGGTCGCGGACAGCACCCCGTAGCCGACGGAGCCGAGCCCGAACAGGTCGCTGGCGATGGTCGGCATGAAGGCCAGGTACGGCATCCCCAGCATCGTGACGCCGATGCCGCACCACACCAGGGCGTTCAGCTCGGCGTGACGGCGGACGTAGCGCACGCCGTCGGCGAGTTCCCCCAGCGGGGACCGGCCGGAGGGCTCCCCCGGCAGCCCGGCCGGGAGTGCAGCGGTGAGGAGCACCCCGACGATCGCCAGGACGGCGCTGAACAGGAAGATCGCCTCGATGCCCCACGCCACCGCACCGATGACCACGCCGGCCAGTGCGGGACCCACCACCCGGCTCACCTCGGCGTTGACCAGCAGCAGCGAGACGGCCTGAGGCATCGAGCCACGCGGGACGATCTCCGCGAGGAAGGCCATCCGGGCGGGACCGAACAGGGCGAAACCCGCGGCCTGCAGCACGCTGGCGCACAGCAGCATCCAGTACGCGATGACGTCGAAGACGACGGCCAGCCCGATCCCGGCGCTCGACACCGCCAGCAGGAGCACCGAGAGCTGCAGCACCAGCCGCTTGGGCAGCCGGTCGGCGGCCACGCCACCCCACGGGGTCGCCAGCAGGAGTGCCACTCCGAACGCGAGCAGGATCCCGCCCAGCGCAGCGTTCGACCCGGTGAGCTCGAACGCCAGCCAGCCGCGAGCGATCGCCTGCGCCATGACGCCCAGGAAGACCGCGGCGGAGTTCAGGTACAGGACGAGGAAGCCGCCGATCCGCAGGATCGCCATCGCGCCGAGCGACAGGGTCTCCGGCGGCACCGGGAGGACGGTCTCCCCTGGGACCGGTACCGCCGGTACGGGCACCTCGGGCGACGGGGCCGGCTCCGACGCGGCCGGTGTCCATCCGGTCTCATCGCGCTGTGCGTCGACGGGTCGGATGGCTTTCCCGCTCATGGCTCCCCTCGTCCGGCACCCATCCGGGCACCTGACCGTCCAGCACCACCTCCCGAACGAACGGGCGCACCCTCACTCTGCCCTGTCAGACCTCCGCCGGCTGTCGGAACATCGCACGCAGCCGCAGCGCGATCTCCTCGCGGACCCGCGCACCCGAGAGCACGACGTCGACCATGGTCAGCGACGTGTGGGTGTGCCCGCGTGCCGCGACGTGCTCGACCGGCACGCCGGCCGCACGCAGCGCCTCGGCGTAGGCGCTGCCCTCGTCCCGCAAGGGGTCGAACTCCGCGGTGACCACGATCGCCGGGGGCAGTCCGACCAACTCGCCGCGCAGCGGGGCGGCAGTCGGCTCGGTGCGGTGCTCGGGATCGCAGTAGTGGTCCCAGAACCAACGCATGAGGGGCGCGGTCAGCACGTAGCCGTCGGCGTTCTCCTCGAACGACCCGGTGTCCATGGTGGAGTCGGTCGCCGGGGTCAGCAGCAGCTGGCCGCGTACGGCGGGGCCGCCGTCGTCCCGGGCGCGCTGGGTGACGACGGCGACCAGGTTGCCGCCGGCGCTCCACCCGGCGAGGGCCAGGTCGTCCGGGATGCCGCCGAGCTCGATCGCATGCGCGCCGACCCACTGCAGCATCGCCCACGCGTCCTCGACGGCGGCCGGGTAGCGCGCCTCGGGCGCGTGGCGGTAGTTCGCCGACACGACGACGGCGTCGGTGCGCACGCACAGGTCCCGGCACAGCGGCTCGTCGGACACCTGGTCACCGAGCACCCATCCACCGCCGTGGAAGTACAGGATGACGGGATGCGGCCCGGGCGACGCGGGGCGGAACAGCCGGTACTCCAACTCGCCGGCGGGGCCGGGCACCACGCCGTCGACGACCTCACCGACGTCCGGACCGGGCGGCCGCATCCCCGCACTCATCTCCATGAACGCCCGCGCCTCCGGCGGCGACATGGACTCCAGCGGAGGCAGTTCCATCTGCGCCATGGCGTCGAGCACGAGTGCGACGTCGGGCTGCAGCCGGCGGACGACGCCGTCGTGGCACTGCTCGCCACCCGGCCCGGACAGCCGGAAGCCCAGGTACCCCTTCGCCCGCACCTCGTCGCACGCGGCCCGGTAGCTGTCGACTCCGCCGATGTAGGGGTAGAAGACCCGCGGCTTGCCCGGCACGTTGGCGCCCATGTACCAGGAGTTCGCGGTCGGGTGCAGCGAGATCGCGGCACAGTCCGCGACGTGCTGGTTCCAGCCGTCCTCGGCCAGCGGCGTCGGCTCGATCGTCGTCATGCCCGTCGCGCGCAGGTCGACGAGGCAGTCGGTCACCCAGTCGACGTGCTGCTCGATCGACACCGCCATGTTGGACAGGACCGACGGGCTGCCCGGCCCGGTGAGGGCGAAGAAGTTCGGGAAACCGACGGTGGTCAGCCCGAGATAGGTCGACGGTCCGTCGGCCCACTTCTCCTTCAGGGTCACCCCGTCGCGTCCGGTGACGTCGACGCCGACCAGGGCTCCGGTCATGGCGTCGAATCCGGTGGCGTAGACGATCACGTCGAACTCGAAGGACTCCGTCGTCGTGTCGATGCCGGTCTCGGTGACCGTCGTGATCGGTGTCCTGCGCAGGTCGACGAGCCGGACGTGCGGCGAGTTGTACGTCGCGTAGTACCCGCTGTCCAGGCACGGCCGCTTCGTGCCGAAGTAGTGGTCCTTCGGGCACAGCGCCTCGGCGGTCTCCGGGTCCTCGACGATCGACCTGATCTTCTCCCGGACCATCTCGGCGACGATCTCGTTCGACGCCGGATTGACCCCCTGGTCGGCGAAGACACCGAGGATGGCGAACAGCTCGCCGGCCTCCCACGCCGCCTCGAAGCGCTCCCGCCGCACCTCCTCGGGGGCGGTCACGCCGAGGACGTCGGTGACCTCGGAAGGGACGCCGCCCCGCGTCCACTTCGCCGCCGTGCGGTAGGCGTCGCGGTCGGCGGCCAGCTGGGCGAGCCGGTCGGCCGGTGGCGGACCGTTGTGCGCCGGGATGGAGAAGTTCGGCGTGCGCTGGAAGACGGTCAGCTGGGCGGCCTGCTGCGCGATCAGCGGGATCGACTGGATGCCCGAGGAGCCGGTGCCGACGACGGCGACCCGCCGGCCGGTGAGGTCGACCCCCTCGTGCGGCCACCGGCTGGTGAAGTACACCTCGCCCGCGAACCGCGACGCACCCTCGATGTCGGGGGCCTTCGGCACGGACAGGCAGCCCGTGGCCATCACGTAGTACCGGCAGCTGACCGTCTCGCCGCTCGATGTCCGCACCGCCCAGAGGCCGGCCACGTCGTCCCAGTCGGCCCCCTCGACCCGGGTGTCGAACGTGATGTCCCGGCGCAGGTCGTAGCGGTCGGTCACGAACTGCAGGTACCGCAGGATCTCGGGCTGGGTCGCGTACTTCTCCGACCAGGTCCACTCCCGCTCGAGTTCCGGGTCGAAGCCGAACGTGTAGTCGGTGGTCGGGATGTCGCAGCGCGCCCCCGGGTACCGGTTCCAGAACCACGTGCCGCCGACGTCGCTCGCCGCCTCGAACACCCGCGCGGAGAAGCCCTCCGCCCGGAGTCGGTGCAGCAGGTACAGGCCCGAGAAGCCCGCCCCCACGACGACGACGTCCACCTGCGGGCCGGCCGAGGGCCGGTTCTTCCCATCCACAGCCACGAGCGCTCCCGAGTGTGAGACGGAGGTCACGTCCGGCTCGGAAGCTAGCACTCTTCCCGGCCTGATCGTGTCGCCGTCGGCCGGGTCGGGGACTCCGTGTGCCCCGGTGTCAGCCGTCGTCGCCAGGACCGGGAACTGCTGGGCAGCGCCGCCGATGACCGGCGGTCCGCTCGCCGTACGAACGGGCACCGCCGAGCCGGATCGCCGGCGTTCGGCGACGGGCCGTCGTGCTCCATCGGGACCGCCTCCGGCGCCGGACGGCATGCTATGCCTGGTGATCGGGTCACCCCTGACGATCACGCCACCGAGCGGCGAACGCTGGACTCCCACCGCACCACCACCCGCCCGCACCACCGCAGCCGGACAGCACCCGATCAGCGAGGAGTACGCGATGCTCGCCCTGGAGGACTCCCTACCGGTCGTGATCGGCGGGGCGAACGTCACCCGCACGCCGCGCACCCCCGAGGAGGCGACCGAGCCCGCGGAGCTGCTGGCCGCCGCGGTCCGCGCCGCGGCCGAGGACGCCGGGCTGACCGCGGCGCAGCTGGCCGAGGCCGACTCGCTCGACGTCATCAACCTGCTGTCCTGGAACTACGCCGACCCGACGGGCGCGGTCGGCTCCCGGGTCGGGATGCGCCCGTCGCGGGCGGTCTACAGCCCGATCGGCGGGGACCAGCCGACACGGCTGCTGGCGGCCGCGGCCGCGCGAGTGCAGCGGGGGCAGAGCCGGCTGGCCGTGGTCGTCGGGGGCGAGTCCCTCCGGTCACGCCGGGTGCTCGGGACCGCCGGTGTCGAGCCGGAGTGGACGCCGGCCGGGCAGCCGCCGGTGGAGTACGTCCCGGAGGTCGGTGTGGCGGGGCCGGCCGCCGCGCACGGGCTGCGCGCCCCGGTGCGGGTCTACCCGCTGTTCGAGGTGGCCCGCCGGGCAGCGCTGGATGCCACGCCGGCGCAGGGTCAGCGGCGCTCGGCGGAGATCCAGGCGGGCCTCGCGCACGTGGCCGCCCGGGTGCCCGGTGCCGCGGTGCCGTCCGCGCCGACCGCCGAGCAGATCGCGACGCCGGACGCGCGCAACCGCTGGGTCTCCTATCCCTACACCAAGTACATGTGCGCGAACTCCGACGTCGACCAGTCGGCGGCGACCATCGTGACCACGTACGGACACGCGCGCGCACTCGGCGTCGCGCCCGACCGGATAGTGTTCCTGTGGGGCGCCGCCGGCGCCACGGACACGACCGATGTGCTCGAACGGGCGACGTACGCGGACTCGGCGGCGATCGCGGCCGTGCTGCGCGACGCGGTGCAGCTGGCGGGCGGGGTGCCGGACCTGCTCGAGCTCTACAGCTGCTTCCCGGTCGTCCCGTGGATCGCCGCCTCGGTGCTGGACGTCCCGCTGGCGCGGGAGCTGACCGTCGCGGGCGGCCTGACGTTCTACGGCGGGCCGATCAACGCCTACATGAGCTGCGCGGCCAACGTGATGCTCGAGCGGTTGCGCGGGGCGGGGGACGACACGACGGGACTGCTCTACGGCAACGGGGAGTACGCCACCAAGCACCACGCCCTCGTGGTGTCCGCGGCACCGCCGCCCGGGGGCGTCTTCGTCGAGGACGACGAGCCGTCCCGGCAGGCGGCAGTCGACGCCGCGCAGGGCCCCGGGCCCCGGATGGAGCCGACGCCGGACGGAGCGGCCACCATCGAGAGCTACACGGTGCTGCCCGGACCGGACGGCGAGCTGGCCCGCGCGGTGGTGGTCGGCCGGCTCGGCGACGGCGCGCGCTTCGTGGCCGGGATGGCCGACGACGCGGAGTCACTCCCGGTGCTGACGAGTCCGGACCGGCATGCGGTCGGGCTGCCGGGGACGGTGCGACACGACACGACGACGGGACTGAACACCTTCACGCCGGCGGGCTGACGGTCGACGCTGCCCGAGCCGGGAGGCGCGCCGCACGTCCGGACAGGGCCCCCGTCGCATCCCATCCCCCAGGCCGCACCGTCCCGCTCGACCGGCCGGAGCCGGTTCGAGTGACCGAGCGCACCTGTGCCACCCTCGGGGCACCGTCCCACCGGGACGACGCCCTGCTGCGCTCCTCGCCCGCTCCTGGCGAGGACGACCCCGCCGCCGAACGAACCAGCTGAGAGGGACACCCGATGCAACGCGCTGAGCCGACGGAGCTGTTCGACCTACGTATGAGCGAGGAGGCCCGTCCGCTCTACGACCGCGTCGTCCGGTTCCTCGAGGACGTGGTCGCGCCGATGCAGGAGGAGTTCTTCCGCCTCGGCGAGGGACGCGCCGACCGGTGGTCGTACGCGCCGGGTCAGCTCGAGGCGCTCGAGGGGGCCAAGACCAAGGCCAAGGAGGCCGGCCTCTGGAACTTCTTCCTCCCCAACTCCGAGGTCGGCGGCCTGACCAACCTCGACTACGCCTACATCGCCGTCGAGCTCGGCAAGTACCCGCTCGGCTCCGAGTCGCTCAACTGCTCGGCCCCGGACACCGGCAACATGGAGGTGCTCGAGCGCGTCGGCACCCCCGAGCAGAAGGCCCGGTGGCTGGAGCCCCTCCTCAACGGCGAGATCCGCTCCGCGTTCGCCATGACCGAGCCCGACGTCGGCAGCTCCGACGCCAAGAACGTCCGGCTCCAGGCGGTCCGCGACGGCGACGACTACGTCCTCAACGGCGAGAAGTACTACATCTCCGGTGCGGGCGACCCGCGCTGCAAGATCATGATCGTCATGTGTCAGACGAACCCGGACGCGCCGGTGCACCAGCAGCAGTCGCAGATCCTGGTGCCGATGGACACCCCCGGCGTCCAGGTGCTCGAGCCGATGGAGGTCTTCGGCCGCGACGACGCTCCCCACGGCCACATGCGCATCCGGTTCACCGACGTGCGCGTGCCCGTCTCGAACATCCTCCTCGGCGAAGGCCGCGGCTTCGAGATCAGCCAGGTGCGCCTCGGGCCCGGACGCATCCACCACTGCATGCGCGCGATCGGCCAGGGCGAGAAGGCCCTCGAGCTGATGATCCGCCGGGGCAAGTTCCGCGAGGCGTTCGGCAAGCCCATCCTGAACCTCGGCAAGAACATGGAGACGGTGTCGCGGGCGCGCATCGAGCTCGACGCCTGCCGGCTCATGGTGCTGAAGGCGGCCAAGGCGATGGACGTGCTCGGCAACGCCCAGGCCCGGGTCTACGTCTCGGCGGTCAAGGCGATGGTCCCCGAGAAGGTCTGCCAGATCATCGACCAGGCCATCCAGATCCACGGCGCCACCGGGGTGTCCCAGTGGACGCCGCTGGCCGGTATGTACGCCAGCCAGCGCACGCTCCGCCTGGCCGACGGGCCCGACGAGGTGCACCACTTCGTCGTCGCCCGCCACGAGGCGGGTCGCTACAACGAACCCGCTCCCGGTCGCACCGAGGCCCGCGGCGAGGGCGTCTTCGCCGGTCCCTGATCGGGCAGAGCACCGTCCCGGCGCACCGACGACAGGGGCCCGGTCACCGCGGGTGGCCGGGCCCCTGCGTCGTCGGAGCGGGGACCGCTCGCCGGGCGGCAGCCGGGCCGGCTGCCTACCGTGGCGGGATGTTCTTCCTCTTCGGCTTCGGCACCAAGCACCAGGACCTGGGCCCGGGGGAAGTCCGCACCTGCCCGAACTGCGGCAACACCACGACCTGGGCTCGGGTGCGGACGGCCAAGCAGTTCACCGTCTTCTTCATCCCGATCGCCCGGTGGGGACGACGACGGCAGCTGGAGATCTGCGGCATCTGCGGCACGGCCGTCGAGGTCTGAGGCGGGGCGCCGGGTCCCCGCCCTGCCCGGTCAGCGGGCTCCGAGGGGCACGTGCCCCGCCGCGGTCAACGCCTGCCTCACGACCGGTGGGTCCAGCGGAATTGGATCTTCCGACCGGCCGGACGACTGTGCAAGGGTCCGGCATGACTTCTGCGTCAGCACGCGGGGCTGCGGACCTGGTGGACGAACTGGGGCGGCTGCTCCTCGGGGCGCCCCTCCCGCTGTCGGTGCGGTGCTGGGACGGCTCCGAGTCCCTCGTCGACGGTGCGCCGACCCTCGTCGTGAAGCACCGGCGGGCCCTGCGCCGGCTGGTCTACGCACCCGGCGAGCTCGGTCTCGCCCGCGCGTACGTGAGCGGGGACCTCGACGTCGAAGGAGACATCTTCGCGGCGCTGGGCTTCCCCGAGTCGCTGCCCGCCCGCCCGACGCTGCGCCTGGACCGCCGGGCGCTCGCCCGGCTGGCCGGCCCGCTGCTGCGCCACGGGATCCTGGGACCGCCCCCTGCGCCGCCGGCCGAGGAGGCACGCCTCGGCGGGGTCCGGCACTCGCTGGGGCGGGACCGGAAGGCCATCAGCCACCACTACGACGTCGGCAACGAGTTCTACCGGTTGCTCCTGGGCCCCTCGCTGGTCTACAGCTGCGCCTACTTCCCCGGGCCGACGGCGACGCTCGAGGAGGCGCAGGAGACCAAGCTGGACCTGGTCTGCCGCAAGCTGGGCCTGCAGCCGGGCATGCGGCTGCTCGACGTCGGGTGCGGCTGGGGATCACTGGCCCTGCACGCCGCAGCCAGGTACGGCGTCTCGGTGACCGCCGTGACCATCTCCGCCGCCCAGGCGGAGCTGGCCGCCCAGCGGGTCACCGACGCAGGGCTCTCCGGACGCGTCGAGGTCCGGTTGCAGGACTACCGCGAGGTCACTGACGGGCCCTTCGACGCCATCGCGTCGATCGGGATGGCCGAGCACGTGGGGCTGGACCTGTTGCCGCTCTACGCGGCGCGACTGCACGCCCTGCTACGCCCCGGTGGGCGGCTGCTCAACCACGCGATCGCGCGCGGCCCCGCGGCTGGTCCCGACCGCCCGGATCCCGGCTCGTTCCTCACCCGCTATGTCTTCCCCGATGGCGAACTGCAGCCGCTGGCCACCCACGTCCGGGTGCTGGAGGAGGCGGGTCTGGAGGTCTGCGACGTCGAGGCGCTCCGCCGGCACTACGCCCTCACCTGCCGGGCGTGGGTGGCCAACCTCGAGCGCCACTGGGAGGAGGCCGTCCGGCTGTCCTCCCCCGGCCGGGCCCGGGTGTGGCGGCTCTACCTCGCGGGGTCGGCGCTGGCGTTCGAGGGGCACCGGGTCGGGGTGAACCAGGTGCTGGCCATCAAGCCGGGCGGCCCGGGCCAGGACCTCCCGCTCGTCCGTCCGGACTGGAGCCGCCGCGCGGGGCAGGCGTCCGGCCGGGCGGACCACGCCTCCCACCGAGGAGGCGGGCCGGACGGCGTGCGAGGCAGCGCGCCGCGGGAGATCCCGCGGGCTGAGATCTGACACCGGGCCGGAAGCCGGGGCTGTCCCGAGGTGAGCGCCGGTCACCCCTGCCCGGGCGACGACGACGCCCGCTCCTCGACCGCGAGGCGGTCGGCGAACAACGGCGGCAGGTAGCGCAGCATCAGGGCCGACCACACCACGTGCGTGAGCACGGGCGCCTGGATCCCGCCGGTGGTCCTGCGCTGCACCGCGAACAGCAGCCCCATCGGGACGCTGGCCAGCACGAGCGCCGGGTTGCGGGTGGCGGTGGTGGCCAGGCCGTAGACCGCCGTCGACGTCAGCACCGGCCGGTCCGGGCCCGCCGCCGCGTAGAGCGCGCCGCGGAAGAACACCTCCTCCGCCACGCCGTTGGCCAGCGTGGTGGTGAGCACGAGCGGGCCCGATCCCTGGTCGGCGTAGCGGAGCACCGAGCCGATCGCCCGCTCCAGCACCGGGATCCGCCGGGCGACCAGCGCCGCGGCGTAGAAGGCCCCGAAGGCCCCGACCCCGGAGACGACCGGCGTGAGCACCGGCCGGCGCAGCCGGTCGCCGGGCCCGAACATCCGCCCCAGGTGCAGCGGCCCGGAGGCAAGGCCCCCGACCACCCAGGTGCCGGCCACCCCCAGGGTCAGCTCGTAGAACCGGCGCGAGCCCGGCGGCGTCGACAGCGACACCCCGAGCAGGGAGGCGCCGGTCACCGCGACGACGGCGGTGACGCGCCGGCGGCGCCGGAAGGCCGCGTCGCTCTCCCAGTGGTCCCGTGGCACGCTGCGCAGCAGCGGCCCCGCTGCCCGCTCCACCGCGGACCACAGCCGCCCGGACGCCCCCCGGCGGGTCACCGCCGCGCTCCGCGGCTGAGCCACCCACCGCTCCGCTCCCCCGCCTGCTGCCGGCGCTCCCGCGCCCGCTCGAGGAGCGCGGTCAGCACCATCTCGTCGTAGTCCACCGGCTCGAACGGGACGACCGAGCGGATGGCGGGGTCGGTGACGACCACCTCGATGGACATCGAGTCGATCAGCGAGCGGCCGGTGGCCACGTCGACGTCGGTCACCAGGGCCAGCCAGCGCGAGGACAGCTGCGGGCTGAGCAGCGGCACGGGGACCACGAACAGGTGCCGGTTCTGCAGCTCGGCGACGCGGGTCAGCATCTGCAGGTAGGTGAGCACCTCGGGCCCGCCCACGTCGAACACCCGGCCCTCCGCCTCCGGGGCCTCGAGGACACCGACCAGGTACCGGACCACGTCGGCGACCGCGATCGGCTGCGTCCGTGTGCGGACCCACCGGGGGGTGACCATGGCGGGCAGGTGGGCCACCAGCTCGCGGGTCATCTCCCAGGACACCCCGCCGTGCCCCACCACGATCCCCGCGCGCAGCACGGTCACCGGCACCCCGGTTCCGCCCAGGAGGCGTTCGACCTCGCGGCGGCTGCGCAGGTGCCGGGACAGCCGGTCGCCGTCCCGGCCCAGGCCGCCGAGGTAGACGATCCGGCCGGTCCCCGACGCGGCGGCGGCCCGGGCGAAGGCGCGGGCCGCGTCGGCGTCCTTGCGCTCGAAGTCGGCATCGCCCAGGGAGTGCACGAGGTAGTAGGCGGCGTCGCAGCCCTCGAGGGCCGCGTGCAACGACGCCTCGTCGCCGACGTCGGCCCCCACCGGGGTGCCGGCCCCCTGATAGCTCTCCGGCCGCCGGGTCATCGCCCGGACGTCGTGCCCGGCCTCCTCGAGCGCGGTGGCCAGCCGGCTGCCCACGAACCCCGACGCGCCGGTGACCAGGATCCTCACCGGCCCAGGGTGGCCCGGACGGGCCGGGACCGCGACCCGTGCCTCCGCGGCCGGCGGACGCGGGTCAGCCGGATGCGGTGCCGGGACCCGGTCCGACGGTCAGGCGGACGGTCTCCGGCAATGCCCGCAGCGCGGCCACCAGCTCCGGGGGCAAGGGGGCGCTGACGTCGGTGACCGCGTAGCCCAGCTCCCCGCGCGTGGCCAGCACCTGCCCGTCGACGTTGAGGCCGTACTCGCCGACCAGTGCATCGGCACGCGCGAGGACGCCGGGCTCGTTGCGGTGCAGCAACGCGAACCGGGCCGCCGAGGAGCCGTGGAGGACGACGGTGGGCAGGTTCACGCTCAGCGTCGTCGTGCCCGTGCGGGTGTAGTCGACGAGCTTGCCGGCGACGAAGCGGCCGATGTCGTACTGCGCCTCCTGGGTCGACCCCCCGACGTGCGGGGTGAGGACGACGTTGGGGAGGCCGCGGAGAACCGAGTCGAAAGGGTCGCCCTGCTCACGCGGCTCCTCCGGGAAGACGTCGACCGCGGCGCCGGCGATGTGGCCGCTCAGGACGTTGTCCCGCAACGCCTCGTGGTCGACGACGAACCCGCGGGAGAGATTGAGGAAGAGACTGCGGGGGCGCATGCGGGCGAACTGCTGGGCCCCGAACAACCCGGCGTTGCCACCGCGACCGTCCACGTGCAGCGTGACGGCCTCCGCCCGCTCGAGCAGCTCCTCCAGGGTGTCGCAGCGCTCCGCGTTGCCCAGGGCGAGCTTGTCCTCGAGGTCGTAGTAGACGACCCGCATGCCCAGCGCCTCGGCCAGGACCGACAGCTGGCTGCCGATGTTCCCGTAGCCCACGATGCCCAGGGTGCGCCCGCGGATCTCGTGGCTGCCGGTCGCGGACTTGTCCCAGGTCCCGGCGTGCAGCGCCCGGTCCCGGTCCACCAGCCGCCGGGCCAGGATGATGATCTCGGCGAGCGCCATCTCCACCACGCTGCGGGTGTTCGAGTACGGGGCGTTGAACACCGCCACCCCCGCGGCAGCCGCCGCGGTCAGGTCGATCTGGTTCGTGCCGATGCAGAAGGCCCCGACCGCGCACAGCTCCGGCCGACGGCGCAGGACGTCGGCGGTCACCTGGGTCTTGGACCGGATGCCGAGCACGTCGACGCCGTGGAGCGCGTCGACCAGGTCGGCCTCGTCCAGCGCTCCCCGGCGCGTCTCCACCTCGAAACCGGCGGCGCGGAGGGCGTCGGCCGCCACCTGGTCGATGTTCTCCAGCAGCAGGGCTCTCGGCACGTTCAGGGACCTCCTCGACCAGAGGACCAGCGGCGGTCCTCGGCACAGGCAGTATCCCGGGCCCGGAATCCTGCGCTGC
Source organism: Blastococcus sp. SYSU DS0617 (assembly GCF_054051075.1). Lineage (NCBI taxonomy): Bacteria > Bacillati > Actinomycetota > Actinomycetes > Geodermatophilales > Geodermatophilaceae > Blastococcus > Blastococcus sp. SYSU DS0617. The sequence goes on along the minus strand of NZ_JBJHAO010000012.1, from coordinate 83,112 downwards.
ACCGCGTCCCGTTTCCGGACGGCCGCCACCCCCCGTGGCCGGTGCGGTCAGGTCTGCGTCGCCAGGCCCTGGCGCACCTCGTCCAGGGCCTGCGCCAGGCCCACCCGCGGCGACCAGCCCCACCCGCGGGCGCGGTCGGTGCGCAGCTGCCCGGTCCACGCCGGCTCGTCGGTCCACTCGGGGTCGACGCCGAGCGCGTCGGTCACCGTGCCGAGGTAGTCGCCCCAGGTCGCGGGCTCGCCCGCCACGATGACCGGCGTCGTCCGACCGGCGACCGGACCACGCTGCGGGTCGCCCGCGGTGGCGACAGCGCCCGTGGCGACGTCCGCGATGAGCGCGGCCAGGTCGTCGACGTGCACCCAGGACCAGGTCTGCGCCGGGTTCGCCCGGCGGTCGCCGTCCCGGACCGCACGCGGCCGCAGCGTGTTCCACACCGAGGTGTCACCGGCACCGACGATCGCCGGCGGGCGGACCAGCACGGTCGTGAGCCCGTCGATCTGCGCGAGCGCGGCGTCGGTGGCGTTCTTGGTGTCGGGGTAGGCGCCGCTCCCCTCGGGCAGGAGTGCGCCGTCCTCGGCGACGTCCCCGACGCCGGCGGAGCGGTCGTACACACCGGCCGTGGACACGTGCACGAGCCGCGCGACGCCTGCATCGCGCGCCGCGCGAGCGATCACCGGCGTGCCCTCGACCCCCACCCGGTGCTGCGCCTCCCGGGACGAGCCCATCGGGTGCACCGTCGTGACGACGGCATCGGCGCCCCGGGTCACCGCCCGGGCGACGTCCTCGTCGGCGAAGTCGCCGACGTGCTCGGTGACCCCGTCCAGCGCGGGCGCGCTGCCCGCCCGGCGGACGACGGCACGCACCTGCGCCGCCCGCGCGGCCAGGGCGCGGCACACCGCGGTGCCCACCAGCCCGTTCGCACCGGTCACCACGACGACGGGAGGAGGAGTGGCCATGCGCTCCACCCTGCCAGCGACCACGCGACCACGCGACCACGCGACGGCGCCCGGTGCACCGGCTGGCCGCGGGGTCAGCCGCCCGCGGCCAGCCGTCGGCCCATCTGCTCGTGCACGGCCTGGATCCCCTGCAGGGGGCGCAGCATCACGCGGAACTCGACGATCCGGCCCGCGTCGTCGCACCGGATGATGTCGACGCCGTTCACGTACCGGCCCTCCACCGTGGTCTCGAACTCGAGCACGGCCGTGTCCCCGGACAGGACCTCCTTCGTGTACCGGAAGGCCCCGCCGGGCCCACCCGCCAGCGCCCGGCTCGCCGCCTCGAGGTACTGGGTCGTGACGGCCTTCCCGCGCTGCGGCGTGTAGACCACCGGCGAGTAGAACACGACGTCGTCGGCGAGCAGCCCGTCCAGGCCGCCGGGGAGGTCACCGCCCAGGAACCGGTGCCAGCGGTCGATCACGTCGTCGATCACAGCGTCTCCTCGGTCGTGCCGGACGGGGTTCCCGGCTCCGACCTTCGGGGCCGCGGCGGCCGGTGGCAAGCATCGGGGACGTCCCGGGACCGATCCCGGGCACCACCATCCCCTGGGCCCCGTCCGGCCGGCGTGCGCCCCCGCCCCGCAGCACGACGACCGGCCGCCCGCCGGGTCCGGATCAGGAGGCCGGGGCGGGCTCCACGACGCCCGCGAGGACGTAGGGCTCGTCGTCCCACTCCTCGAGGTCCTCGGCCGGCAGCTCCGCACCCAGCTCCTCCTCCACCGCGGCCAGGTCGAACTCCTCCTGCGGCACGCCGGCGACCACGACCTCCGCACCGGGGGCGAGGTCGGTGGCGGGCTCCTCCACGATGACGAGCGTCGGCTCGACGTCCTCCCCGTCCGGGGCGGTGATGGTGAAGGCGAGCGGTGAGATGACCCGGCCGACGGCGGCCTCGAGGGTCACCTCGAGGCCCTCGTAGCCCTCGATGTCGTCGCGGAAGTCCTCGCCGTACACGCCGTCGTAGGGGTCCTGCAGGTCGTCGGGACCGCGTACGTCGGACGCGTCGCTCGCGGTGCCGCCGTCGACCGTGTCCTCGGAACACGCCGGCAACGCCGCCACCGTGGCGGCGAGCAGCACGGCGAGGGCCGGACGTCGTCCCGTGGGCCGTCGCGGCGAAAGGCTGGGCATGGCGCTGTCTCCTCGTGTGCGGTGGACGGAGCCGGGCCCGCGACGCACACCGCGGGCTCGGTCGGGGCGTGCCCTCCCGTGCCGGACAGGCAACGCCCGCCGGGGCTCTGTCACGGGAACGACATCACCGCCGGCGGGCCGGCGCGGGCGCCACGCCTCCCCGGGTGCCCGACCCGGCGCCGTCCTCCATGACAGCTGTGCGTCGATCCGGGGACCGTCCGGCGACGATCTGCTTCGTCGCCCGTCGGCGGGTCACAACGCCCGGGTGCCGTCACTCCCCTCCGCCGACCGCGGCGATGCCGCCACCGGCGCCGACGGACCGCCGGCCGTCTGGCTGCACGCCCCGTCCGCCTCGGACGCGGCGGTCACCGGCGCCAAGGCGGCCGCTCTCGCGACGGCGGCCGGTGCCGGGCTGCCGATCGTGCGGGGCTTCGCGATCACCACCGCCGCCTGCGAGCGGCTCGCGCAGGGCGGCGACCTGCCCGACGAGGTCACCGCGGCCTGGCGCGAGCTGTCGCAGGACGACGCGCTGCCCCTGGTGGTGCGCAGCAGCTCCACGGTCGAGGACCTCGGGAACAACTCCATGGCCGGCCGCTTCGAATCGGTCCTGGACGTGCGCGGGCTCGACGGGTTCCGCCGGGCGGTCGACGTGGTGATCGCCTCCCGCGAGCAGGCGGCCGCCGGCAGCGACGTGCTGACCGGGCAGGAGCCGCTCGCCGTGCTGGTGCAGCCCCTGCTGGACGTGGACTGCGGCGGTGTGCTCTTCGGCATCGGTCCCGTCTCGGGGCGGGAGGACCGGCTGGTGGTGGCCGCCACGGAGGGCGGCCCCGACCGGCTGGTCAGCGGTCAGGTGGACGGTGACCGGTACGAGCTGGACCGGGACGGACGGTGCGTGCAGGTCGACCACCCGCCTGGGCCGGCGCATCCGCTCGGCGCAGTGGCTCGCCGACCGGATGGTCCGGCGCATCGGGGTCGGCCCGACCGCACCGCAGGAGGTGGTGGCGCACGTCCGGGACAGCTTCCTCACCACCCGCGCACCGGCGCTCTCCGCGACCACGCTGGCCAGCCTCAGCCACGACGGGACCGAGCTGGCGCCCTCGCTGGGCGTGCCCACCCTGATCCTGCACGGCCGCTCCGACCCGGAGGTGCCCGGGGACGAGCTGCGGGACCTCCTCGAGGCGCTGCCCGACGGGGAGCGCGTGGAGTTCCCCGACGCCGGGCACATGCTGCCGCTCACGCACCCCGCCGAGGTGGCCGATCAGATCGCCCGGTGGACCGGACAGGTGCAGGCCGCGTGACCGCCGGGCCCACGTCGGGCCCGTCCCGGCACCGGATCGACGGCCGCGATGTCGACCGTCCGTCACAGCCGGGCCTTCGTGCGGCACGCGACACGACGGAGCTGCGACATCCGCTCCCGGCCGGCATGGACCCGCACCCCGGTGCCCATCCCGCCCGGACGCCGGGAACCCGGCGGACACCGGTGCGGAGCACCGTTCTGTGGTGCGAAAGGGGCGTAGGTGGGCACACTTCCGGTTGTGCCCCGCTCAGTGCTGATCATCGAGGACGACCCCCGCATCCGCCGGATCCTCCAGATGACGCTGCAGCGCGAGGGCCTGGAGGTCTCCGAGGCCGGGAGCGGGGAGTCGGGGCTGGCGCAGGTGGGCGAGCGCGAGTTCGACGTCGTCCTGCTGGACCTCATGCTGCCGGGCATGGACGGCTTCGAGGTGTGCCGGGAGATCCGTCGCTCGTCGAACGTGCCGATCATCATGGTGACCGCGCGGGCCGACAGCCACGACGTCGTGGCGGGTCTGGAGGCCGGGGCCGACGACTACGTCTCCAAGCCGGTCGTGGCCAAGGAGCTCTCGGCCCGCATCCGGGCGCTGGCCCGCCGCACCCGCGCGCCGGAGCCACGGCTGCGCATCACCGTCGCCGACCTGGAGATCGCGCCGCAGGAGGGCACGGTCACCCGCGGCGGGCAGACGCTGAACCTGACCCGCACCGAGTTCCGCCTCCTGTGCGAGCTGGCCGAGGAACCCGGCCGGGTGCTGAGCCGGGAGGCACTGCTCGAGCGGGTCTGGGGCTACGACTACTTCGGCGACTCCCGCCTGGTCGACGTCCACGTGCGACGGTTGCGCAAGAAGGTGGAGCACGACCCGGGGCAGCCCACGGTGGTCACCACCGTGCGCGGCATGGGCTACCGCATCCCGGCGTGACCACCACCCGGCCCCGTCCGGAGCCGGCGCCGGCCCCGGACGCCGAGCAGCTCGACCGGGAGCAGCCCCGCGCCGAGCGGCGGTGGGAATGGCGGTGGCGCATCCCGGTCCGGACGCTGCGCGGCCGGGCCACGCTCGCGTTCACGGTCGTCACGACCCTCTTGTGCGCCGTCCTCGCGGTAGCCGTCTGGGTCGCCGTGTCGCAGTACCTGCTCGTCCAGCGGGAGCGGGCCACGCTCGTCCAGACCGCGGACAACGGTGCGCAGGTGCAGCGGGCCCTGGGCACCGAGGGCCTGTCCGTGCCGCAGGTGCTGGCCCAGCTGCCACGGGAGTCGGGCTCGGTCTCCCTCTACGTCGACGACGGCGAGTGGCAGACCTCCTCGCTGTCCATCGGCCGGGACGACCTCCCCGACGCGCTGGCCGAGAAGGTGCTCTCCGGCACCCCGGCCCGGCAGCGGATCGCGGTGCAGGGCGACACGCTGATGGCCGTCGGCATCCCCCTGACCGGCCTGGACGAGGCGTACTTCGAGATCTACCCCCTGGAGGAGCTGGACAACACCTACCGGGTGCTGGCCGCGGTGCTGACGCTGTCGGTGGTCGGTCTCGTCCCGCTCCTGCTGTCGGTCGGCTGGTGGGTCACCGGTCCGGCCCTGCGGCCGCTCGACCGGATCGCCTCGGCCGCGGCCTCCATCGCCGAGGGCGACCTCTCCGCGCGCATCGACTCCCGCGGTGACCCCGCGCTGACCCCGATCGCCACCTCCTTCAACCAGACCGTGGCCGCCCTGGAGGCCAGGGTCCGCACCGACGCCCGGTTCGCCGCGGACGTGAGCCACGAGCTGCGGAGCCCGCTGACGGCCATGCTCGGGGCCCTTGACCTGGTGGAGGCCGCCGCCGACGACCTCCCGCCCGACGGGCGCGAGGGGCTCGCGGTCCTCCGTGCGGAGATGCACCGCTTCGAGCGGCTCGTCGCCGACCTGCTGGAGATCTCCCGCGCCGATGCCGGCAACGCCGACCTCGTGGTGGAGGAGGTGCGGCTGGCCGCACTGGTGCAGGAGGCGCTGGCCCGCCGTCGGCTCGCCGGGCGGGACGGCGTCCCCGTGCACGTGGACGCCGAGGCCTCGGAGGTGGTGATCGACGCCGACAAGCGACGGCTGGAGCGGGTGCTGGGCAACCTCATGGACAACGCCGACAAGCACGGTGGCGGGCTGACCGCGGTGACCGTGGCGCGCGGGGAGGACACCGTCTGCGTGATGGTCGACGACGCCGGTCCCGGGGTGCCCGAGGAGGAGCGGGCACGCGTCTTCGACCGGTTCGCCCGGGGGGCCGGGAGCATCCGGACGAGGACCGAGGGCGCCGGGCTGGGGCTGGCCCTCGTGGCCCGTCACGTGCACGCCATGGGCGGGACGGTCACCGTGGACGAGAGCCCCTCGGGCGGGGCCCGGTTCACGGTGCTGCTCCCGGTGGAGCCCGCTCCGTGAGCCGGCGCGCTGCCCTGCTGCGGGCACTCCTCGTGGCCCTCGCCGCCGTGCTGGTCGCCGGGTGCGGTGTCGCGCCCGACGACCGCCCGGAGGAGGTGTCCACCGATCCCGCTCCCGCGTCGGCGACCGGCGTCGGGAGTTCGGGATCGGGTCCACTGCTCACCATCTACCTGATCCGCGGCGCCGACCTGACCCCGGTGGTGCGCCGGACGACGACGCGGACGACCGCGGTCGCCCTGGACCTGCTGCTGGAGGGCCCCACCCGCGTCGAGGCAGCGGACGGCATCCGCACCGCCCTCGCCCCGGAGGTGGCCGGCGTGGAGGGAGAGCTGCCCGACGGCACCGTGACCCTGTCGCTCACCCGCGGCTTCACCGGCCTCGCCGGGGGCAACCAGCTGCTGGCCGTGGCCCAGGTCGTCTGGTCCCTCACCGAGCTCCCGACGATCAGGGGGGTCCGCTTCACCGTCGATGGCGCACCGGTCGAGGTCCCGACCGATCAGGGGCTGACCGCCAGCCCGGTCGAGCGCGAGGACTACGCGTCGGTGGCTCCTGCCACTGCCTCTCCCCCGCCGTCGTCGACGACCAGCCCGCCGGACGACCCGGACGGCGCACCGTCCACGCCCCCCGCGTCGACCGGCGCACCCGCGAGCTGAGCGCGCGGCCGGCGCCCGGCCGCTCAGCCCGCCGGCAGCGCCCCGGACAGCACCACCGCGGGCTGCTCAGCGGACGGCGTCGGGCCGTGGGTCGCGCCGTCGCGGCAGGGACGGTGGACCGCCCGCCTCCCCCTCGACCGCCAGCCGGTCGTCGAGCAGGTCGTCGATGCGGCGCACTCGTGCCTCCAGGGCCACGACGAGCGCGGACTCCATGTCGATCAGCTCCGCCCGGCGCCGCCGCACCTCGGCGAGCTCGGCCAGTGCCCCACGCATGATCTGGCGGTGCGCGCACAGCTCGTCGTCGATGGTGCGCAGCAGCCGACGCGCGTCGGGAGGGAGCCGCCGACGGACGGGGGACGGCGGGACCTCGGTCTCCGGCATGGCGCTCTCCTCGGGTGCGGGCGATCCGTCGCATCCACCCGGCGGGTGCTGCGACGCCGTGCTCCACGGTTGCCCCGCGCGGCACCGGCGGCCTCGCGCCCGCAGCGACTGACACGCGACCGCAAGTTCGGTGCCACGCGACTGCAACGACGTCCGGTCCGCGGGTCAGCCGGGAGGGTCGGCGGCCGGGTCAGCGGCGGCGAACGCCGGGTCCTCGTGGCCTTCCGCGGCGACCACCGCATCGACGGTGAGGTCGCCGCCCTCCTCGAAGACGAGCGTCACCGTGATGGACTCCGGCGGGTGCAACGATGTCCGGACGTCCCGGAGGACGACGGCCGGGGAACCTTCCGCGCCGATGTGGACGGTGTCGTCCGCCGGGATCCGGATTCCTCCCGCCGGGCCGTGGCCGATCAGCAGCGCCTCGGCGAAGTCCGGGCCCCGGACGTCGAGCAGGTCGTCGGTGCTCCCCGTGTTGGCCACCGCGAGGTAGAGGTCGGCGTCCTCTCCGACGTCGTAGACACCGTCGGGTGGGTACGCCAGCTGCGCCTGGAGGATTTCCAGGTTCTCGCTGACGGCCGCGCCCGGGTCGAGCACGCCGCGGTCGTCGACGTCGGGGGCCTCGTCACCGCAGGCCGTCACGACGAACGCGATCACGCCGGCCAGGGTCGCCGGCCGGGCGCTCCTGGTCGACATCGGCCGTCCTCCTCCGGTCCGTGGGCGCCGAGTCCGGAGGTATCCCGCTGCCCGGGCCGGCCGGAGGAAAACGACGCGCGCGAGCTCCGTCACGGAAGCGACATCGACCTCGTCCGCGCCGCCCCGGGTCCGGCCGGCCCGGAGCGGTGTCCCACCGTCTCCCGCGGGGAGGGGCCAGGAGGGGACGGCGGTCACGGGAGGACGGCGTTGCACGCGCTGCCCCGTGGGAGCGGCCGCCGGGACGCGACACCCGCCGTAGCCTGGCCCGCGTGTGCGCGGCCCCCGCTCCCCCCGGAAGCGCCCGCTGGTGGCGCGAGCACGGAGAACGGCTGCGCCGCCGGCGTCCGCACACCGACGGCCTGACGCTCGAGCTCGTGCTGGCCGAGGCGCTCGCCCTGGTCGACGCCGAGGGCATGGACGCGCTCACCGTGCGCGCGCTCGCTGCGCGCCTGGGCACCGGCAGCTCGACCCTGTACCGCCACGTCGCCAGCCGGGACGAGCTCCTCGTGCTCCTGGTCGACGCCGTCTTCGGCGAGGTTCACCTGCCCGACCCGGGGCTGCCCGGCCGGGTGCGTGTGGAGCAGCTGTCCGGTGAGCTGCGGAGGGTCCTCCGCAGCCACCCGCACGTCGTCCCGGCGCTGAGCGGATCGCCGATCCTCGGCCCCAACGCGCTGCGGGCGTCGGCCTGCGGCCTGGACAACCTGCTCGCGGCCGGGCACCCGCCCGACCGGGCACGCACCGCCTACTTCGCGCTCCTGGACTACGTGCTGGGCTCGGTGGCCTTCGACGCCGCGGCCGAGCCGTCGGCCGACGCCCAGGCGCCGCCCGCCGGCAGGCCCGGCAGCGACGACGTCTTCGCCTTCGGGCTGCGCACGTTCCTGGACGGCCTCGAGAGGGGCTGACGGATGCGAGCGTTGCTCGCTAGTGTTCCGGGTCACACCCCGAGGAGGCACCACCGTGGCCCGTCCCACCCCTGCCGACGAGCAGCTCGTCCACCAGCTGCCGGAGCTGCTCCCCGCGGTGGCGACGCCGCACCCGCACTGGCGCGAGAGCCACTTCTTCGACGTGCACGACCCCTCCGGCAGCGGGGACGCCGTGTTCTTCACGATGGCGGTGCGGCCGGCGCGGGACACGATGGACAGCCTGCAGATGGGCCGGGTCGGCGGCGAGCAGATCCTGCACGGCAGCGCGCGGCCGCTGGGCGACGACCCGCAGACCCCCGAGGTCCCCGGCGCCCGCGTGGAGATCGTGAAGCCGTGGCAGGAGGTGCGGCTCTGGGCCGACCCCGACGTCAGCCCCATCGGCGTCGACCTGGTGTTCACCGCCCGCACCCAGCCCTACGGCCTGCGCCGCGGCACCATGCGGGCCACCGACGGCATCGTCTGGGACCAGAGCCACATCCTGCAGTCCGGCACCTGGTCGGGCACCTACACGGTCGGTGGCACCGAGCACTCGGTCGACGGGTGGGTCGGCCAGCGCGACCACTCGTGGGGCATCCGCGACCACGGTCGCTGCCCGCTGTGGATCTGGTTCCAGATCCAGCTCGAGGACGGGATGCTCGGCGTCTGGCACTGGGAGCTGGCCAACGGCGCGACCATCTACACCGACGGCTGCTGGGCCGCCGCCGACGGCAGCGACCCGGTGCCGCTGGTCGGCTTCACCTACGACGTCGACTGGCGCGACCGCGACGGCGCGGTCGTGGCCTACGGGACGAACGGCGAGCAGGTCGCCGGCCTCGCGGGCAGCTGCCGCTTCACCCTCGCCGACGGGCGGACGATCGACGTCGAGGCCGAAGGCGACTTCGTCCGGCCCTACGAGCCCTTCCACCGCGGCGGGCTGAACGTCGTCCGCGTACGCACCGGCGACGGCCGCACCGGCACCGCCGTGTACGAGGTGACCGGCGCCCGCCACCACCGCTTCTTCCCCGGGACCGACGTGGACGGTGTCCTGCCGTGCTGAGCATCGCCGACACCCCGGAGGCGCTGACGCCGGAGTGGCTGACCGCGGCCCTGTCGGCGTCCGGCACGCTCTCCGGGGCGCGCGTCGTCGCCGCCGAGGTCCGCCCGCTCGGCACCGGCCAGATGTGCGACAGCGTGCGGATCCACCTGCGCTACGACGCCCCGGACGCCGGACCGTCGTCGCTCGTGGCCAAGCTGCCCGCGGCGGACGAGGGCAGCCGGGCCACGGCGGTCGCGTTCCGCTCCTACGAGAAGGAGGTCCGCTTCTACCAGGAGCTGGCCGGACGGCTGCCCGTCCACACCCCGCGGGTGCACTACGCCGACCTCGACGTCGCGACGGCGTCCTTCGTGCTGCTGCTGGAGGACCTCGCGCCCGCCGAGCCGGGCGACCAGTTGCGGGGCTGCGGCACCGACGTCGCCGCGGCCGCGGTGACGGAGCTGGTCAAGCTGCACGCGCCGCTGTGGGGCGATCCGGCGCTGACGCAGCTCGACTGGCTGCACGGCGATCCCGAGGGCCGGGGCGCGCTGCTCGGCGAGGTGCTGCCGATGCTCTGGGCCGGCTTCCAGGAGCGGTACGCGTCCTCCCTGCTGCCACACGTCAAGCAGGCCGGCGACCTGTACTTCGGTGCCATGGCCTCCGGCCGCCTGTCCAGCGGGAGAGCGGCCGACCGCACCGCCACGATCACCCACACCGACTACCGCCTGGACAACCTGCTCATCGCTCCGGACGGCGAGGTCACCGTGCTCGACTGGCAGACCTGCGGGACCGGGGTCGGCCCCAGCGACGTCGCCTACTTCCTCGGCGCCGGCCTGGCGCCGGACGTCCGCCGGGAGGCCGAGGACGGGCTGGTCCGGAGCTACCACGACGGCCTGGTCGCGGCCGGCGTCACCGGCTACGACTGGGCGGACTGCTGGCTGGACTACCGCCGCGGCACCTGGGCCGGCCTCTCCATGGCGGTGCTGGCCTCGATGAGCGTCAAGCGCACCGACCGCGGCGACGCGATGTTCCTCGCCATGGCCGACCGGCACGCCCGGCACGCCCTCGACCTCGACGCCGCCGACGTCCTGGCCTGACTCCCCCCGCTCGCTGACTCCCCCGCTCCCGACCCGACTCCGAGGAACCCGACATGACCCAGCACCGCATGACCATCGACGGCGAGTCCCGGGACTCGACCGGCCACTTCGACGTGGTCAACCCAGCGACGGGTGAGCCCTTCGCCACCGCACCGGAGGCCACCGCCGCCGACCTGGACGACGCCATGGCCGGCGCCGAGCGGGCGTTCCGCTCCTGGAAGCTCGACGACGACGCCCGCCGGGAGTCACTCCGGCAGGCCGCCGCCGCGATCAACGAGGCCACCCCGCAGATCGCCGCGCTGCTGACCCAGGAGCAGGGCAAGCCGCTGAACGAGGCCATGTTCGAGGTCATGGGCGTCGGCATGTGGCTGCAGTACTACGCCGACCTCGAGGTCGAGCGGGAGATCCTGCAGGACGACGACGCCGCCTTCGTCGAGGTGGTGCGCCGGCCGATCGGCGTGGTGGCCGCCATCGCCCCGTGGAACTTTCCGCTGCTGCTGTCGTCCTGGAAGATCGCCCCGGCCCTGCGCGCCGGCAACACCGTGGTGCTCAAGCCCTCCCCGTACACGCCGCTGTCGTCGCTGGCGATGGTGGAGGTGCTCGACCGGGTGCTGCCGCCGGGCGTGCTGAACGTCGTCACCGGCGGGGACGCCCTGGGCGCGGCGATGACCGCGCACCCCACGCCGCGCAAGGTGAGCTTCACCGGGTCGGTCAGCGCGGGCAAGAAGGTCGCGATCGCCTCCGCGGCGGACCTCAAGCGGGTCACCCTGGAGCTCGGCGGGAACGACCCCGCCATCGTGCTGGACGACGCCGATCCCGCCGTCGTCGGCAAGGCGCTGTTCTCCGCGGCGTTCCAGAACAACGGCCAGACGTGCATCGCGGTCAAGCGCGTGTACGTCCCCGAGCACCTGCACGACGCGGTCGTCGACGCCCTGGTGGCGGAGGCGAGCAGCGCCGTCGTCGGCGACGGCATGGCCGACGGCACGCAGCTCGGGCCGATCCAGAACCGGCCGCAGTTCGACCGGGTCTCCGACCTGGTCGCGGGCGCGCTCTCCTCCGGGGCCCGGGCCGCGGCCGGGGGCGCGCCGCTGGACCGGCCGGGGTACTTCTTCGCGCCCACCATCCTCACCGAGGCCCCGGACGGCACCGAGATCGTCGACGAGGAGCAGTTCGGGCCGGCGCTGCCGGTCATCGCCTACCGCGACCTGGACGACGCCGTCGAGCGCGCCAACGCCACCACGTACGGCCTCGGTGCATCGGTGTGGGCCACCGACACCGAGCGGGGCGAGGACGTCGCGCGCCGGCTGGACGCCGGCTCCGCCTGGGTGAACACGCACGCGGCGCTGGCGCCGAACCTGCCCTTCGGCGGGCTCAAGTGGAGCGGCCTCGGCGTGGAGAACGGACCGTGGGGCTACAAGAGCTTCACGGACATGCAGGTGCTCAACCGCCGGAAGCGGTAGCACCTCCGGTGCCGGCGGGCCGTGGCGGACTAGACGAACTGCCGCGGCACGGTCCGGTCCCAGTTCAGCGACACGATGCGGCGCTCGCCCTCGAAGGCGTCGAGTTCCGCGTGCAGGCAGAAGTCCGTCGCGGTGGACGTCAGCACGGTCCGCGTGACCGTGCGGACGTTCCAGTCCCCCCGGGCGAAGGCGATGTGCCACGTCGTCTCCCCGCAGACCGTGCCGACGTCGTTCGCGACGGAGCTGTACCGCTCCTCGGCCCGCCGGGTCACCTCCAGGTCGATGTCGTCGAACCGCACGACGCCCAGGTCGTTGACGACCTCCAGCGCCGATTCGTAGCCGATCAGGTCACGGGTGACCTGCCAGCGGTGCTCGCCCGGCTGCACGTTCGTGACCGCGATCGGCTGCGCGCCGACCGGCTCCTCGAAGGGCTGCAGGGAGACCTCGTCGGACTCGGCCAGTGGCCGGTTCGGCAGGAGGAGCCGGCTGGACCCGGTCCGCACCTCGAGGCGTGGCGACTCCGGCGATGGCCAGGCCAGCGGCCAGTACGAGGTCGAGAGCGACAGCCGGATGCGGTGGCCCGCCGCGAAGGCGTGGGCGACACCGTTCATCTGGACCTGGACGCGGTAGCGCTCCCCGGGGACCAGCGGGCGCGGGTCGCTGTGCCCGTCCCGGTGCGTGAGGTTCAGGAGTCCGTAGGTGACCCGCGTGGCCCGCCCGTCCGGCGCGACGTCGGAGAGCCGTACCGCCACCATCGCGTTCGGGTGGCTGCTGGACACCTCCAGCTCCACCGCCGGCGCGCCGAGGATCTCGTACGGCTCCCCCAGGACGTCGCTGTCGAACACCAGCGAGCCCCCGTCCTCCTCGCGCTGGTCGTACGGCAGGTCCGGCGGCGCGTTGTACGAGCACCACTTGCCGGCGAAGTGCCCGACCGAGAGCGGCGACTCGATGCCCAGCGACTCCTCGGGCAGCGCCTCCCCGTCGACGGCGATCCGGTTGCGGGCCAGCGGGTGGGCGACCTGGCGGATGTGCGGTGAGGGCCAGCTCGGCTCCCCCACCCACCGGCCGGGGCGCTCCTCGTACGCGGTCAGCGGCGGCACGCTGTCCTGCATCCACACCCGCAGTGCCGGCTGCTCCGTGACGCCGTTGTCGACGCCCTTGAGCCAGCGGTCCCACCAGCGCACGACCTCCTGGAGGAAGCCGATGGCCGGGCCGGGCTGGCCGAGGTGCGGGTACTTGTGCGACCAGGGGCCGATCAGCCCCTGACGCGGCCCCTCGAGGCTCTCGATCATGCGGAAGACGGCGTTGGAGTACCCGTCGGCCCAGCCACTGACCGCCAGGACGGCGCACTGGACGTCCGAGTAGTCCTCGCAGATGGAGCCGTGCCGCCAGTAGTCGTCCCGGGTCTGATGGCGCAGCCACTCCTCGAGCCACAGGCCGCTGCCCTCCAGCCGGTCCATCCACATCTCCCGCCACCGTTCCCCCACCACGGCGGGGTCGGGCGGGCACGAGTTGTAGGCGAACATCGTCGAGGCCCAGGAGAGGTTGTCGCTGAGCAGGCACCCACCCATGTAGTGGACGTCGTCGGCGTACCGGTCGTCGGTCGAGCAGACCGTCACGATCGCACCCAGTCCCGGTGGACGGCGGGCCGCCACCTGCAGGGCGTTGAAGCCGCCCCAGGAGATGCCCATCATCCCGGTCGAGCCGTCGCACCACGGCTGCCCGGCCAGCCACGCGAGGATCTCCTCGGCGTCCCGGAGCTCCTGCTCGAGGTACTCGTCGGTCAACACGCCCTCGGAGTCGCCGCTCCCCCGCAGGTCCACCCGTACGCACGCGTAGCCGTGGCCGGCCATGTAGGGGTGGTGGATGGAGTCGCGGTGGGCCGTGAGGTCCCGCTTGCGGTACGGGATCAGCTCCAGGACCGCCGGCACGGGCCGGTCCTCGGCGTCCGTCGGCCGCCAGATCCGGGCGGCCAACCGGGTTCCGTCCGACATCGGGATCCACACGTGCTCGTCCTCGACGACCTCACGCGGGAACTCCCGCACGACGCGCAGCCCGGACTCAGCCATGCGAGACCTCCTCGAACTCGAAGGGCAGCATCCGCACGGACCGCTCGTACTTGGCCTCCAGCTCCGCCTCGTCCTCCGCGCCGATGAACAGCAGCGCCAGCTCGTAGCTGTAGCTGTCCTGCTGCGACAGCTCCGACAGCCGGTGCCCCTGCTCGGCCACCACCTCGACCGTGACGCCGTCCACCTCCCGCTCCACGCGCGCGACGTCCTCCGGTGACGGGACACGCGTCACGAGGGCGTCGTCGAAGGCGCGCAGGAAACACTTGGCCGCGATGCCGTAGGCGCCCTGCCCCCGCGGCTCGACGGGCTCCTGACCGAGCGCGAGCTCGACGAGCAGCTCGTGGTTGGAGACGCCGTCGACGCGCTCGAACAGCAGCGCGTGGGACTGGGAGTGCCGGGGATTGACCTCGAGCAGCCGGATGCTGTCGGTCTCCGGGTCCCAGAAGAACTCGATGTTGAACGTCATCTGGTCCAGCCCGATCCGGTCGATCACCCGCTCCGACAGCGTCGCGAGCCGGCGCCGCACCTCCTCCGGCAGCTGGGACGGGTACTGGTAGCGCAGGAAGCTGGACGTGCCCGGATAGTGCAGCGAGTCGACGACGCCGTAGACGTGCGTTCGGCACCCCGTCCGGTACCCCTCCACGGTCACCTGCCGGCCCACCGCTGCCTCCTCGGCCAGGGCCACCCGGGCGCCGGCGTCGGCGATGTCGGCGGGCAGCTCGTCCAGCTGGGCCAGCACGAACTCGAAGGGTTCGGCGTACTTCCCGATGCCTGCCCGGATCTCGTCCAGGGCGCTCGCGAACTCGTCGTCGTCGGCCACCCGGAAGGCCATCTCGGAGGACACCGATTTCACCGGCTTGAGCCACACCGGGTAGTGCAGCCCGGCCGGCAGCGCAGCCGGCGCGTCGACGTCGACGAGGGCGAAGTCGGGCACCTCCTCGATCGCCCTCCGCTGCTCGAGCCGGCTCCAGTACTTGTGCTCGCACTTGGTGACCGCCTCGAGCGAGGGGCCCGGCACGCCGAACCGGCGGCAGAGGATCGGCACCATGGAGCTGACCGGGAAGTCCCAGTAGCCGATGACCGCGTCGACGGGGCCGTCGAAGGCCTCGAGCTCCGCCTGGGCGCGGTCGAGCAGCCCGGGCAGGTCGATGTGCTCGACGCCGATCAGCTCGTCCTTGGTCAGCAGCGCGTGGAACCGGTACCGGTCTTCCGGCAGGTCCCGCATGATCTCTGCGTTGAGGTCGTCCATTCCGAGTACGAAGACGTTGGCAGCCATCCCGGGTTGCGCTACCCGGCTCCGGGACGATCACACGACCGACGTCGGGCGCATCGGGGCCGGGCGCGAGTGACCGTCTCGCGCGTGGCCGGTCCGGTCAGCGGCGGGAATGCCCGTCGCGCATCAACATGGCGAACGGGACGCAGACCATGACGCAGAGCGCGGTCAGCAGGTAGACGACCACGAACGGTCCGGCCGTCGTGGCGTCCCCGGCGAGGGAGGTGAACAGGCCGATCCCGACCACCGCGCCGATCTGGGTCGAGGTCTGCTGGAGGGACGTCGCCAGGCCGAAGTCGCGCTCGTCCACGGCGTGCGCGATCGCGGACACCAGCCCCGGCTGCGCGTGGCCGAAGGCCCACCCCGAGATCGGGAGGGCGATGGCGATGGCGACCACCGAGGTGGCCGCCGCGCCGATCGCCATCGACGCCATCACGAGCGTCAGTGCGATCGCGGCGACCACCACCATCCGGCGCTCCCCGAACCGCTGACCCCACCGCGAGGCCGTCGGGGCCGCGCCCACGATGCAGATCGCGCGCGGGACGCTGAGCAGCGAGGTCAGGCCGGCCGACAGCCCCATCACCGACTGCATGAGCAGCGGGGTGAGCACGAAGTTGCCCATCCACCCGGCCCCGAGCAGGAAGCTCGCGGCGGTCACCACCCGGGTGTTGCGCGAGGACAGCACCCGCAGCGGCAGGAGCGGGGCGGACGCCCGGCGCTCGATGCGGATCAGTGCGACGAGGGCGACCGGCACGACGGCCAGGCAGGCGACCGGCAGCGGCGACCACCCCCAGACCCCCAGCCGGTTGACGCCGAACGTCAGCGCCAGGGTGAGCACCGCCAGCGCCAGGGCGCCGGGGAGGTCGAGCGGCACGCGTTCCCGGTCCCGTGGATCCGCCGGGAGGACGAGGAGGGCCGCCACCAGCGCGGCCGCGCACACGGCCGCCTGGACGACGAAGATGATCCGCCAGCCGACGAGGTCCACGAGCGGGCCACCGACGACTACCCCCACCACCGCCGCGCCGGCCAGCGTGGCCGAGGCGAGCGAGGAGACCCGCACGCGCTGTTCGGGCGGGTGCGCGCGGAAGAGCATCGCGAAGGAGCTCGGCACCGTGGCGGCGGCGCCGAGCTGGGAGATGGTGCGTGCGGCGATCAGGCTCCCGGAGTTCCACGCCAGGGCCGTCGCCACCGCGAACAGCCCGGCCACGAGCATGCCGGTGAGGAACAGCAGCCGGTGGCCGCGGAGGTCGCCCAGGCGGCCCAGCAGCGGCGTGCTGACCGCCGCCGCCAGGAGGGGGGCCGTCGTCACCCACAGGACCGTGGAGGGCGTCGAGTCCAGATCGAGCGCGATCGGCTGGACGGCGATGGTGAGGATCGTCGCCGGGAACGTCGTCGCGAACATGCCGGCGAGGCACGCCAGGAGGATCCAGCGCCGCCGCTCGGGGCGCGGGACGTGGGGCTGCTCGCTCACCCGGCGGCCACCAGGGTCCGGTCGCTCACGGCGCCGTCCTCATGCCCTGGTGCACACGTCGGAGACTCGCACGACCGCCCGGCCGTCCGTCCGGCGGGTTCCGCGGGCGTCATCCGCCGTCAGGCCGACAGCACCGCCCAGCCACGCGCGGGCAGCGTCACGCGGCCGCCGGCCAGCCGTCCGTTCCCGCACTCGACGGTGGCGGCGTCCGCGGCGGGGAGGTCGACGGGCTCCGGGCCGAGGTTGAGGGCGACCACGACCGCCTCCCCCGCGGTGCCGGAGCGGAGGACCACCTGCTCGTTGGCGAGCTGCACGACGTCGACGTGCGCCCGCGTGAGCCAGGGACGGCGGCGGCGCAGGGCGACGAGCGCCCGGTGGGCGTCCAGCGTCCCGCGGGCCGTCGCGTCCAGCTCCGCGGGGTCCGGGGGCCGGGGCGGGAACTCGGGGCGGACGGCGTCGTCACCGCCGGCCCGCTGCTCCTTGACGCCGGTCCAGCCGTACTCGTCGCCGGCGTAGACGCTGGGCACCCCGGCGACGGTGAACAGCACCGCCAGCGCGTGCGGCACCAGGTCGGCCCCCACCGCGGAGGCGATGCGGGTGACGTCGTGGTTGCCGACGAAGGTGGACGGCAGGAACGTGCCCAGCAGGCCGTTGTGCCGCTCCAGCGCGTGCGCCAGCTCGAAGAAGTTCCGCTCGGCGATGCCGTGCCAGATCGCCTGCCACAGCTCGTACTGCGTGAGGGAGTCCATCGCGGAGGCGCGGACGATCGCTGCCGCGTCGCCGTGGATCACCTCGCCGGTGAACCACGCGTCGGGGTGGGTGCGGCGCACCTCCGGCAGCACCCGTGCCCAGAACTCCGGGGGCACCGCGTAGGCGGCGTCCAGACGCCAGCCGTCGGCGCCCCGGTCGAGCCAGTGCCGCATCACCCGCACCACCAGGTCGGCCACCTCGGGCGAGGAGTGGTCCAGGGCCACGAGCTGGTCGTGGCCCTCGAACACGTCGGCCCGGACCGGGTCGCCGGGCTGCCACCCGGTCCAGTCGACGCGGAACAGACCCGCCGTCGGCGCCGCCGGGCCCTCGGCCTCCACCGCGGCGAAGGCCGGGTGCCCGCGGCCGACGTGGTTGAAGACGCCGTCCAGGCAGACCCGGATGCCGCGCTCGTGGCAGGCCTCCACGAGCCGCCGGAAACCGTCCTCGTCCCCGAGCCGCGGATCCACGCGGAAGTGGTCGACCGTGTCGTACCCGTGGGTCTGCGAGGCGAAGACCGGTCCCAGCGCGAGCCCGTTGAGCCCGAGTTCAACGACGTGGTCCAGCCAGGCCGCCACCCGGTCGAGCCGGTGCACCGTGCCCTCGCCGCGACCGCCGGACGCGGGCCGGACCGGGGCGCCGGTGAAGCCGAGGGGGTAGACGTGCCACCAGATGACGGTGTCGGGCCACTCGGCCGCGGTCACGAGGCGGCTGCGACGAAGTTCCGCCAGTTGCGCATGTACTCGACGAACACCGGCGACAGACCCTCGCCGGCCAGGTGCTCCGGGCTCACCGGGGTCGGCACCGGCACGAAGGCACCGTCGCGGCGCACCTGGTCGGGGAAGTCGTGGTGCAGGATCGCCGCGCGGCCGACCATCACGAAGTCCGCACCCCGGTCGAGCGTCTCGGCGGCGCCCCGGCCGCTGCGCACCTTGCCGGCCACGCCCAGGCGCGTGGTGCCCCGGTCGAGGTCGGTGAACCAGTCCATGAGCGGGCGGTCCTGGTACGCCTCCTCCTGCGGCAGCTTGGCCACGTCCCACAACGACATGTCCAGGTAGTCGACGTCGCCCCGGCCCATCAGCTCCGCGGCGACGTCCCGGATCTCGCCCAGCCGCAGGCCGAAGCGCTCGGGCGAGAGCCGGACGCCGACCTGGAAGTCGGGCCGGCACCGCCGGCGCACGGCGGTCACGATCTCCGAGAGCAGCCGGGCGCGGTTCTCCAGCGAGCCCCCGTAGCCGTCGGTGCGCCGGTTGATCTCCGGGGAGAGGAACTGGGCGATCACGTACCCGTGCGCACCGTGCACCTCGATGCCGTCGAACCCGGCCTCCTGCGCCCGCAGCGCGGCGACGGCGAAGTCCTCGACCAGCTGACCGACCTCGTCGGCGGTCATCGCCCGCGCGCCGGTCTCCTCGTCGTCGGACGGCCCGACCGGCTGCCCGACCAGGTCACGGGGCGACCGGATGCCGGCGTGGTGCAGCTGCAGGGAGGACAGCGACCCGGCGTCGGTGAGGGCCGCGGCCAGCCGGGTCAGGCCCGGCAGGTGGTCGTCGGAGAAGACGCCGAGCTGCCCGGGGAAGCCCTGGCCACCGGCCTGGACGTGCGCGGCGCAGCTCATGGTCAGCCCGTGCCCGCCCCGGGCCCGCATCGCCAGCCAGTGCAGCTCCTCGTCGGAGAGCCGCCCGTCGGGGTGGCTCTGCGTGTTGGTGAGGGGGGCGAGCCACACCCGGTTCGGTGCGGCCGGGCCGTGGGCCAGCGTCAGGGGCGTGAAGAGGTCGGACACCCGGCCGAGGGTACGGAGGGGCGGCACCCGCCCCTGCCCCGACCACCCGGCTCCGCCCAGCCACCCGGCCACCCGGGACCGGCACCCCGGACGCAGCGACGGCCCTCCCGGTACGCCGGGAGGGCCGTCGCACTGTCGCGCGGGCGGGTGGTGAGGTCAGTGCACGAGCACCGGCGGCGGGACGGCGCCGTCCTGGTCGTCGAGGAGGTGCGACTCCTCCTTCTTGCGCGGCAGGAAGGCCACCGGGACGAGCGCCAGGAGGATGAGGACGAACGCGACGGTGAACGTCGCGCCGAAGGCGTCGGCCATCGACCCGAGCGGGTCGGGCGAACCCGGGAGCCGCGACTGGAGCTGGTTGGTCAGCACGACCGACAGCACGGCGGTACCGATCGAGCCGCCGATCTGCTGGACGATGTTCACCAGCGTCGAGCCGCGGGCGACCTCGGAGTTGGTCAGCGACTTCAGCGCCGAGGTCATGATCGGCATCATCGTGCCGCCCATGCCCAGCCCCATCACGAACAGCGCGCTGCACAGCACCAGGTAGGACGTGTCGGCGTCGACCTGCGTGAAGACGAAGAAGCCGCTCGCCATCACCAGCAGGGCGAAGGGCACCGTGCGGCCGATCGGCACCCGGTCGGCGAGGACGCCGGCGATGGGCATCGTCACCATCGCACCCAGGCCCTGGGGGGCGATCAGCAGACCGGCCATCAAGGTGGTCTCACCCCGCACCTGCAGGAAGTACGACGGGAACAGCAGGCCGGCGCCCATGAAGGCGATGACGAAGACGAACATCGACACCGTGGCGATCGTCAGGCGCCGGTTCTTGAACAGGCGCAGGTCGATCAGCGGCTTCTCGGCCCGCAGCGCGTGGGCGACGAAGGCGACGACCAGCAGGACACCGATGGTCGCCGACACCCACACCCGGGGGCCGAAGGACGCGCCCTCGCCGCCCTCGGCGATCGAGGAGACGCCGAAGAGGAACAGGGCGAGCCCCGGCGAGAGCAGCAGCATGCCCATGAAGTCGAACGGCTCGGTCGTGCTGGGCTCGTCCTTGGGCAGCACGCGCAGCGCGTAGGCGAGCGCGGCGATGCCGATCGGCAGGTTGATCAGGAAGATCCAGTGCCACGACGCGACGTCGATGAGCCAGCCACCGAGGATCGGTCCCGAGATGGGGCCGAGCAGCATCGGGATGCCCAGGACGGCCATGAGCCGGCCGATGCGGTCGGGGCCGGCCGCACGGGTCAGGATCGTCATGCCCAGCGGCATCAGCATGCCGCCGCCGAGGCCCTGCAGGACGCGGAAGGCGACCAGCATCTCGATCGAGGTGGCCATCGCGCACAGCACGGAGCCGGCGGTGAAGAGGAACAGGGCGGCCAGGTAGAGGCGCTTGGTGCCGAAGCGGTCGGCGGCCCAGCCGGTGAGCGGGATGACGGTGGCCAGCGCCAGCGTGTACGCCGTCATGGTCCAGGCGACGGTCGCGTAGGTGGCGTCGAAGACCTCTTGGAAGGTGGGCAGCGCGACGCTGACCACGGTGATGTCGAGGATCGACATGATGGCGCCGAGGACGACGACGCCGGCGATCTTGAGCACCGGGCCGTCGATCTTCTCGGGGTACACCGGCGGCAGCGGCGGAGCGGACTCGGTCACAGGCAGTTCTCCTGGTCTGGTGCCGGGCGGAGGGCGCCGCCCGCGAGGATGTCGGTGAGGACCCCGTGCAGCCGGTCGCGCTGCTCCGGGGACAGGGCGTGCGTGAACGCCTTGAGCGATTCCTGCTTGGCCGCGATGTGCTGGGCCGCGAGCTCCTCCCCCAGCGGGGTGAGCGACACGAGCTTGACCCGCCGGTCGCTCGGGCTCTCGCGGCGCTGGACCATCGACAGCCCCACGAGCTGGTCCACGTTGCGGCCGGCGGCGGCCATCGACAGGCCCAGGGCATCGGCGATGGAGTTGATGGGCATCGGCTCCGCCGTCCTGGTCAGCAGGAACAGCGTGCGGGCCTGCGAGAACGACAGGTCGCTCTCGGCCAGCGCGTCCAGACCGTCGGACTCGCCGGCGCTCATCAGGCGCTGCACGAACTCCACGAGCACGCCGTGGAGGTCATCGGGCTGGGCAGGCACCGGGAAATGCTAACGCTGGTGCAACCTTTGCCCAAGCGAAATGGTTGTGAACGCGCGATGACGTCCGCCACACGGTCAGCCGACGGGCTCGGTCCCTCCGGCTTCCTCCGCGGGCAGCCGGACGACGACGCGCAGCCCGCCGCCCGGGCGGGCGGCCAGGGCCAGGGTGCCCCCATGGGCCTGCACGATCCGCTCGACGATCGCCAGCCCGAGGCCGACGCCCGCCGCGCCGCCACGGACCCGTTCGGTGCCGCGCTGGAACGGCTCGGCCAGCGTGGCGACCAGCTCGGGCGCGAGCACGTCACCGGTGTTCTCGACGGTGAGCACCGCCGTCCCCGCCGACGCGTCCGTCGTGATCCACACGGTGCCGCCCCCGGGGGCGTTGTGGACGACCGCGTTGTGCAGCAGGTTCGTGGTCAGCTGCAGCAGCAGCGCCCGCGACCCGAGGGCGGGCGTGATCCCGCCGGCGACCTGGACGTCGACGCCGTGCTCCTCGGCCAGGGGCAGCAGGGTCTCGGCCGCCTCCTCGGCGAGCAGGGACAGGTCGACCGTCTCCCGCGCGAACGAGCGCTGGTCGGCGCGGCTGAGCAGCAGCAGCGCCTCGGTGAGGTCGATGGCGCGGGTGTTGACCGCGTGCAGCCGGTCGACGAGCTCGGCCGGGTCGTGGTGCGGGTCCTTGCGGGCCACCTCCAGCAGCGTCTGGGTGATCGCCAGCGGCGTCCGCAGCTCGTGGGAGGCGTTGGCCGCGAAGCGCTGCTGCTCGGCGACGTGCTCCTCGAGCCGGGCCAGCATGCCGTCGAAGGCGTCGGCGAGCTCGCGGAACTCGTCCCCGCGGCCCGGCAGCCGGATCCGGTGGGACAGCGAACCGGTCGCGGCCATGCGCGTGGCGGCGGTGATGCGGGTCAGCGGGGAGAGCATCCGGCCGGCCAGGAACCAGCCGCCGACGAGGCCGAGCACCAGCAGGACCAGCAGGGCCACCGCCGCTCTCGGCGCGAAGGCGCGCTGCAGGTCCGACCGGTTGGGCACGAACAGCCCCGGAGCCGCGCCGCGTCGGCCGGAGGTGACGATCACCCCGTCGGGCACGTACCGGAGCAGGAAGACCCAGACGACCGCGAGCAGCAGCACACCGGCGAGCAGGAGGAAACCGGCGTAGCTGAGCGTCAGCTTGAGCCGCACGCTCGGCCCGGGCGGCCTAGGCACCGGCCGCTCCCCCGGGCCCGGGCGCGGGCTCGGTCTCGATCCGGTACCCGACGCCGGGCACGGTGGCGATCACCCACGGCTCGCCGAGGCGTCTGCGCAGCGCCGACACGGTGATGCGCACGGCGTTGGTGAACGGGTCTGCGTTCTCGTCCCACGCGCGTTCCAGCAGCTCCTCGGCGCTGACGACGCCGCCCTCGGCGGCGACGAGCACCTCCAGCACGGCGAACTGCTTCCGGGTGAGCGCCACGTAGCGGCCGTCCCGGTAGACCTCGCGCCGGAAGGGGTCCACGCGCAGCCCGGCCAGCTCCCGCACCGGCGGCCGGTGGTGCGCGCGCCTGCGGTCCAGCGCCCGCAGCCGGAGCACGAGCTCCCGCAGCTCGAAGGGCTTGGTGAGGTAGTCGTCGGCCCCCAGCTCGAAGCCCGAGGCCTTGTCGTCGAGGCGGTCGGCGGCGGTCAGCATCAGGATCGGCATGCCGCTGCCCGAGGCGACGACGCGCCGGGCGATCTCGTCACCGGAGACCCCCGGGACGTCGCGGTCGAGCACCGCGATGTCGTAGGCGTTGACGTCCAGCAGCTCCAGCGCGGTGTCCCCGTCGCCGGCGAGGTCGGCCGCGATCGCCTCCAGGCGCAGCCCGTCGCGGATGGCCTCCCCCAGCAGTGGTTCGTCCTCGACGATCAGCACGCGCATGCGGGAAGGCTAGAGAGCCGGGACGTATCGGCGGCGTATGGGAAACGGCATACGGGCTCGCGACACGCCCGCGCCTTGGGTGGGTGCATGCCTTCCGACGAGCGAGCCCGGCCTACCCCCACCCGTCGTGCACGGCCCGGAGTCCCGGTCCTGGTGGTCGCCACGGTGGCCGCCGTCCTCCTGGGCTGCCAGGCGGGGACGGACCCGTCCCCGCCGTCGACCGGCTCCGCGGTCACCACGCCGCTCGATGCCGAACCCGACCGTGCCGCCCCCGACCACGCCGAACCCGACCATGCAGTCCCCGACCACACCGCCCCCGACCACACCGCCCCCGACCATGCAGCCCCCGACCATGCCGTCCCGCTCGGCGTCACGGTGGACGACGGCGTCGTCCCCGGCGGGGTGACGGTCTTCGACGGAGGGGTCCCCGCCGTGGCCCGTCTCGATCCCGACCTGCTGAGCGCCCTGCGCCGGGCCGCGACGGCCGCGGCGGACGACGGCGTCGACTTCTGGGTGAACAGCGGCTGGCGCTCCCCGGCGTACCAGGAGCAGCTGCTCCGGGACGCGGTCGCCGAGTACGGCTCGGCGGAGGAGGCAGCCCGCTGGGTCGCCACCCCGCGGACGTCGGCCCACGTGTCCGGGGAGGCGGTCGACATCGGACCCGCCGCCGCCACGGCCTGGCTGTCCCGCCACGGCGCGGGATACGGGCTGTGCCAGACCTACCGCAACGAGCCCTGGCACTACGAGCTGCGCCCCGAGGCGGCCGAGCGGGGTTGCCCGCAGATGTACGCCGACCCCACGCACGACCCGAGGATGCGCGAGTGACCGGCTCGCGGGGCCGATCGGTCGGCCGGCGCGGGCTCCGATCCGGCCACGAGGACACCGTTCGGCGCACCCGCGGGAGAATCGCCGCATGAACTCCACGCCGGCCTCCCCGAGAGCGGTCGCGGTCCCGGCGTCGGGAGCGAGCTGCACGTGAGCACGACCGCCCGCGAGGCCACGGACGCCGGCCCCCCGAGCCCGCCTGCCACTCCTCCGCACCCCGGGGGATCCCGGACCGCCGTCGGTCTGCGCTCCGTCCTGCTGCTCGTGCTGACGCTCGGCGGGTGGGCGGGAACGGCCTGGCTGATCGACGTGTGGGACGTGACCGTCGTCGACCGGTTCTGGCAGGACCGCCTCGTGCTGGTCCTGACCGGGACCGCGGCGGTGGCCGGCGGGGCGGTCGCCGTCCTGGCCCGCAGCCGGCCCCGGCCGGCGGCGGACGCCGGCATCGTCGCCGCGGGCGTGCTGATCGGCGCGGCGACGACGGCGGCACTGCACGGCACCCGCTGGGGATGGGGCGGCCTCTACGCCGACTCCTCCTTCCGCACCCAGATCGCCACCCGGTACGCCGAGACGCCGGCGCTGGTCGACTACGGCTACCGCGACCTCCCCGCCTACTACCCGCCCGCCCTGGGCTGGATCCAGGGGCGGCTCGCGGCCGTCACCGACCTGGCCGGCTGGGAGGCGGTGAAGCCGGTGCAGCTGCTCGTGGGCGTGCTCATCCCACTGGCTGCCTACCTGCTGTGGCGCCCGGTGGTCGGCGCCCTGCCGGCGTCGGCGGTGGCCGCCCTCGTGACGATCTGGACCGTGCACCCGCACAAGCCCGACGAGTGGCTGGTGCTCTGCTGCCTGCTGCCGTGGTGGCTGCTGGCCGTGCGCGACGTCCGGGCGCCCGGGGTGCGGCGGTGGCCGGCCTGGCGGCTCGGCGTCGTGCTCGGGCTGCTGCTGCTCGTGCACACCTACTGGTTCCTGCCGTTCGGCGTGGCGACGGTCCTGGCGCTGATCTACGACGCCGTCCGACGCCGCATCGCGGGACGGCGGGGGCCACGCCCCGAGCCGCGGCTCCCCCTGCGACGGGCGCTGGTCATCGGCGCGGTCGGCCTGGCCGTGTCGGCCGTGTCCTGGGTGCCCGTGGTCGTGGCGCGGCTGCGGTTGCCCTCGGACAGCCTGCAGATGCGCTACTCCGTCCTCGGCGGTCACGACCTGGTGCTCCCGTCACCGCTGGAGGTGGCCGAGTTCGCCGGGCTGGTGGGGCTGGCCTGGCTCGGCTGGGTGGCCTGGACGCGGCTGCGCGGGCGCGACATCGGCCACGGCACCGCAGAGCTCGCCGGAGGCCTGGCGCTGGCCCTGCTGGGTTGCCTGGTGACGCTGCGCCTGGGTGCGCTGGCCGAGCGGGCCGACATCGGGTTCCTCGCCTTCAAGACCCAGGACGCCGCGATGACGGTGCTGCTGGCCGCCGGGGTGCTGGGCACCGCCGACTGGTTGCGGCGCTGGTCCGATCGGCGGCGGAGGCGTGGCGCGGCCGGCGCGTCCGCGCTGCCCCGTCTCGCCGCCGTCGTCCTCGCGGCCGGTGCGGCGGCGACCGCCGCCCACCACCTCGCCGACTACTGGGTCACCGGGCACCACGCGCTGACCGCCCAGACCACCCGGTATCCGGACGGGTCGGTCCCGAACGGGGACCCGGACGAGGGGCCCTACATCGGCACGCTGTTCGTCGAACCCGACGACCCCTCGGTGGCGGAGATCCGCGCGGCGTGGCGGTCGCTGCGTCCGGACCTGCCGCTCTCGGACGCCGTCCTGGTCACCTCGCAGGTCGACCTGCTCGCGACCACGCCGGTGCACGGCTTCCTGTCCTTCAAGAGCATCTACTCCCACCCCAACGGCCGGTTCGAGGACCGGGTGGCGCTGCTGGAGGAGGTCGGGGACTGCCCGACCTCGGCGTGCGCCGCGGACCTGCTGCGCGCCAACGAGTTCGACGAGGTCGACGGCCTGGTGCTGCAGCGGGCCGGCGAGGTGTGGCTGCTCCCGCTGATGGTCGACGACTTCCCGAACAAGACGGTGCGCACCGACATCGACTTCCCCGACGAGGTGCTGACGGGTCCGGAGTTCGAACGTGTCGAGCTCGGCCGGATCGTGGTCATCGCGCTCCGGCCCTGACCGCGACGGGGAACCGGCCCGGCGGGGCGTCGCTCTGGCAGGCTGCGCCGGTGAGCTTCCCCCCGGCGGACGCGCCTGCCTACCCACCGGTCCGGTACCGCGGGGAGACGGGCGAGCGCAGCGCCCGGCTCCGCCCGGCCGGCACCCCGCCCGAGCTGGTCGGCCCCGCGACGGAGATCGGCTACCTGGCCACCGCCGTGCAGACCGACGGCGAGTTCGGCCTGTACCGCTACACGATGACCGGACCGCCGACCGGACCGGGCCCGCACTTCCACCGCACCATCTCCGAGTCCTTCTTCGTCCTGTCCGGCACCGTCCAGCTCTACGACGGCGGCGACTGGTACGACGCCACGGCCGGGGACTTCCTGCACGTCCCCGTGGGCGGGGTGCACGCGTTCCGCAACGCGTCCGGCCAGCGCGCCGAGATGCTGCTGCTCTTCGCGCCCGGAGCGCCGCGGGAGTCCTACTTCGGGGCCACCGTGGCACGGGCCGCAGCCGGCCTCGAGCTCACCGAGGAGGAGCGGCTGGCCTTCCTCCGGGCACACGACCAGTACGACGCCTGACCCGGCGCGGTTCTGCCGGCTCCGGTCGCCGACCGGCGGCCGGTGGAGGAACGTGAGGCACGTCGGCGCCCGCGATCGATACGGGGCGGGTCGGGAGGAGACTGCGTGGGCCGGGTCCATCTGCTCGCCACCGGCGGCACCATCGCCAGCCTGCACGGCCCGGACGGGCTGGCGGCCCGCACGCCCGCCGCCGAGCTGCTGGCCGCCGCCGGACCGCTCGCCGGGCTCACCGTCACCACCAGCGACCTCGGCGCCGCCGGCAGCTTCGCGCTCACGACGCCGGACCTGCGCCGGCTGGTCGGCGAGGCACGCCGGTGCCTGGCGGACGGTGTCGACGGCGTGGTGGTCACCCACGGCACCGACACCATGGAGGAGTCGGCCTACCTCGCCGACCTGGTCCACGACGACCCGCGCCCGATCGTCTTCACCGGATCCCAGCGGCCCTTCGACAGCTCCGCACCGGACGGCCCGGCCAACCTCGCCGATGCGTTGCGCGTCGCCTCCTCCCCCGCCGCCCGGGACCTGGGCGCGCTGCTCTGCTTCGACGGCGAGGTCTTCGCGGCCCGCGGGGTGCGCAAGGTGGACACCCTGCGCAGCGCCGCCTTCGGCGCTCCCGGGCGCGGGCCGGTGCTCCGCGTGGCCGGTGGGTCGGTGCTCCGCCTGGGCCGGCCCGCACGCCGCGACCCGCTCCCGCTCGACCTGGCGGCGGAGCTGCCGCGGGTCGACGTCGTGGCCTGCTACCTCGGCGCGGATGCCGCGATGGTGCACGCGGCCGTCGACGCCGGTGCCGCGGGCATCGTGCTCGAGGCGTTCGGCGCCGGGAACGTCCCGCCGCCGATGGCCGAGGCCGCGGAGCACCTCGTCTCCCGCGGCGTCCCCGTGCTGATCTGCTCCCGGGTGCAGTCCGGGCCGGTCCTCCCCCTCTACGCCGCGGGCGGGGCCCGGCTGGCGCGGGGCGGCGCGGTGTTCGCCGGCGACCTGAGCCCGTGGCAGGGCCGATTGCTGCTGGCCGCGTCGCTCGCGCTCGCGCCCGACGATCCGCAGCGGGTGCTCACCTCGCACCTCGCCTGAACCCACCTCGTCCGGATGCGGGCGACCCACCGGAAGGAACCCGACCGATGACCAAGGAGATCTTCGTGGCCTTCGGCGTCGACATCGACGCCGTCGGCGGCTGGCTGGGCTCGTACGGCGGGGAGGACTCCCCCGACGACATCTCCCGGGGCGTCTTCGCCGGCGAGGTCGGCGTCCCGCGCCTGCTCGAGCTCTTCCGGCGCTTCGGCCTGACGCAGACCTTCTTCTGGCCGGGCCACTCGATCGAGACGTTCCCCGACGAGTTCGACGCCTGCGTCGCGGCCGGCCACGAGATCGGCGTCCACGGCTACAGCCACGAGAACCCGATCGCGATGAGCCGCGAGCAGGAGCAGGCCGTCCTCGACCGCTGCATCGAGCTGATCGAGGCCCGGACCGGGCGACGTCCCACCGGCTACGTCGCCCCGTGGTGGGAGTTCAGCGGCGTCACCAACGAGCTGCTGCTCGAGCGCGGCATCACGTACGACCACTCGCTGATGCACCGGGACTTCGAGCCCTACTACGTCCGGGTGGGCGACTCCTGGACGAAGATCGACTACGCCGCGGCGGCGGAGACCTGGATGGAGCCGCTGGTGCGCGGGGAGGAGACCGACCTGGTCGAGATCCCGGCGAACTGGTACCTGGACGACCTGCCGCCGATGATGTTCATCAAGTCCAGCCCGAACAGCCACGGCTTCGTCAACCCCCGTGACATCGAGCAGATGTGGCGCGACCAGTTCGACTGGGTGCATCGCGAGATGGACTACGCGGCCTTCACCATGACCATCCACCCGGACGTCTCCGGACGCCCGCAGGTGCTGCTGATGCTCGAACGCCTCATCGAGCACATCAACGGTCACGACGGCGTCCGGTGGGCCACCTTCGACCAGATCGCCCGGGACTTCCAGCGCCGGTCGCCGCGCGGCGCGTCGTCTTCGTGAGCTTCGCGGTCAGTCGCGGGAGCGACGCCGGAACGCCGAGACGGCGAGCGGGGCGAAGATCGCCGTGAGGACGAGCGACCAGACGATCGACATCGCGACCGGGTGCTGCAACTGCCACGCGGCGTCGGGGCCCGCAGCCGGGCCGTTGCCCCACAGCTCCCGGCAGGCCTGGGCGATGGCCGAGACCGGGTTCCACTCGGCGATGGTGCGCAGCCACGACGGCATGCTCTCCGTCGGGACGAACGTGTTGGCCACGAAGGTCAGCGGGAACATCACCGTGAACATGAAGCCCTGCACGGATTCGACGGTGCGCATGAGCGACCCCACCCAGATGCCGAGCCAGATGAGGGCGAAGCCGAAGAGCAGCAGGAGCAGGAACCCGAGCACGCCGTCCACGACGCCGTTGCGCACCCGCCAGCCGATGAGCAGGCCCGTTCCGCCCATCACCGCGACGCCGATGCTGGAGTGGATGAGGCTGGAGAGGCTGCGTCCGACGAGCACCGCGGGACGTGGCACGGGCAGGGACTTGAACCGGTCGACGAACCCCTTCTGCAGGTCGTTGGTCAGCCCCATGGCCACGATCGCCGACGAGAACACCATCGTCTGCACCATGATCCCGGGCAGCAGGAACTCCCGGTAGTTGGACTCCTCGACCGCGATCGCGCCGCCGAAGACGTAGGCGAACAGCAGCACGAACATCACCGACTGGACCGTGACGTCCAGCAGCATCTCCGGCATCCGCCGGATGTGGATGAGGTTCCGCCAGACGATCGTCATCGATGCCCGGACGAGCGAGGGCGGA
The DNA here is from genome assembly GCF_054051075.1 of Blastococcus sp. SYSU DS0617. Lineage (NCBI taxonomy): Bacteria > Bacillati > Actinomycetota > Actinomycetes > Geodermatophilales > Geodermatophilaceae > Blastococcus > Blastococcus sp. SYSU DS0617. Next base: position 53,387 of record NZ_JBJHAO010000012.1, on the reverse strand, counting down.
TGGATGGGCGGCCGCGGAACCGGCTTCACGGGGGCGGTCTGCACAGCGGTCACGTCGAGACTCCTTCGGAGGTCGGGCCGGCCTGGGCGTCGGGTCCGGCCTCGGCACGGCGGCCGGTGAGATGCAGGAAGACGTCGTCCAGGCTCGGCCGGGCCAGCCCGAGGTCGTCCAGTTCGATGCCGCTGGTCTCGAACACCGCCGCGATGCGCGTCATGTCCCCCAGCCCGCCGGCCTGCGCGGTGAGGCGCCGGCTGCCGGGTTCGACGTGCACCTCCGGCGAGTGCGCACGCATCAGGTCGGCCGCCGGGGCGAGGTCGGCGGCGTGGGTCAGGGTGACCACGACGCTCGCCTTGCCGGCCCGGTCCTTGAGCTGGGTGGGGGTGCCCGCCGCGATGACCGTGCCCTTGTCCACGACGACGATCTCGTCGGTCAGGTGGTCGGCCTCCTCCAGGTACTGGGTCGTCAGCACCAGCGTGGTGCCCTCCGTGACCAGCTCGCGCAGCACTTCCCACAGCCCGGACCGGCTGTGCGGGTCCAGGCCGGTCGTGGGCTCGTCGAGGAAGAGGATCGGTGGCGTGGCCAGGAGGCTCACCGCCAGATCGAGCCGGCGTCGCATGCCGCCGGAGTAGGTCCTGGCCATCCGGTCGGCCGCGTCGGTGAGGTCGAAGCGGTCGAACAGACGCTCGGTCGCGTCCCGGATGTACTTCCTGGGCAGCCCGTAGAGACTGCCGATCAACCGGAGGTTCTCGCGGCCGGTCAGGATCTCGTCGACGGTGGCGGCCTGACCGGTGAGGCCCAGGCTGCGACGCACCTCGTTCGGCTGCGTCCGGACGTCGTAGCCGGCCACCCGACCCGTGCCGCTGGTCGGGACGCTCAGCGTGGTGAGCATCCGCACCAGGGAGGTCTTCCCCGCTCCGTTGGGCCCGAGCAGGCCGAGGACGGACCCCTCCGGGACGACGAAGCTCACGCCGTCGACGGCTCGGGTCTCGCCGAAGTGCTTGACCAGGTCGACGGCTTCGACGGCAGGCGTCACGTCCATGCCGGAACCCTCGTCCCCGGTACCGACAGTTCTGCAGCGGCGGTCCTCCGCGGAGTCATGGCGAGAGCATGCGACCTCCGGGGGCCACCGGGGCAAGCGATTTCGCGGAGCGCGCACGGCGGGGATGCCGGAGAGGACGGCGTCCGACCTGCCGGTGCCGGGCGGCTCCGGGGGCCGGTGACGGTCGTCCGTGGCACGGTGCAGGAAGGAGAAGGGAGCACCGATGAGCCGACCACCCCTGCCCCCGTTCACCCGGGAGACGGCGGTGCAGAAGGTGCGCCTCGCCGAGGACGCCTGGAACACCCGGGACCCGGAGAACGTGGCCGGCGCCTACACGGCCGACTCGCGGTGGCGGAACCGCTCGGAGTTCATCACGGGACGGGACGAGATCGTCGCCTTCCTGACGCGCAAGTGGCAGCGCGAGCTGGACTACCGGCTGATCAAGGAGCTGTGGGCCGCCGACGGCGATCACCTGGCCGTCCGCTTCGCCTACGAGTGGCACGACGGGTCCGGCAGCTGGTTCCGCTCCTACGGCAACGAGAACTGGGAGTTCGACGGCGACGGCCTGATGCGCCGGCGGCACGCGAGCATCAACGACGTGCCGCTGGCCGGCGACGACCGGCTCTTCCACTGGCCGCAGGGGCGGCGCCCCGACGACCACCCGGGACTCAGCGACCTCGGCCTCTGACCCGAGGCGTGCCGGCACCGCCGGTCCGGGGAAGGCGTCGCGCCGGGCCTCCTCGTCCGCGACTCCGGTTCCCTCCCGCGACGGCACCGCGGTCTTGCCCGCCCGTTCCCGGACCGGGAAGGTGGGGCGGTGGAGAGACGCGGGTTCCTCGCTGCCGCGGGTGCGGTCGTGCTGACCGCGTGCTCGGGCCCCGGCGCGCCGACGGCTCCGACGGCGGCGCCGACGACCCGACCGTCCCCGCCGGCCACCACCCCGAGGCCGTCGCCGTCCCCCGAACCGCCTCCGACGCCCGCGACGGCCCAGGAGGTGCTGGCCCGCTCCACCGTCCCGGTGCTGTGCTTCCACCAGCTGCGCGAGTTCCGCCCGGATGACAGCGCCTACGCCCGCACGCTGATCACGCCCCCGTCCGTCTTCCGGGCACAGCTGCAGGCGCTGCGGGACGGGGGCCGGACCCCGATCGGCACCGGAGCCCTGCTGGACCACCTGCAGTTCGGCGGCCCCCTCCCCGACCGTCCGGTGCTGCTGACTTTCGACGACGGCTCGGCGACGCACCACTCGGTGGCCCTGCCGATCCTGACCGAGTTCGGTTTCCCGGCGGCGTTCTTCCCCATGACCGTCGTGCTCGGGAAGCCGGACTGGCTCGGCCCCGACCAGCTGCGCGACCTGGACCGGGCCGGGATGACCATCGGGGCGCACAGCTGGGACCACCAGCGGGTGGACCGGCTCGCCGGAGACGAGTTCGCGGTCCAGCTCGACCGCCCCCGGGCGGAGCTGGCGGAGATCCTGGGCCACCCGGTCGACACGCTGGCCTACCCGCACGGCGTCTGGTCGGCCGAGGCCCTCCCCCGGGTCGAGGCCGCCGGCTACCGGGCGGCCTTCCAGCTCTCCGAGCCCCAGGACCCGACGTACCCGATGCTGACGATCCGCCGGATCATGCCGCCCCCGACGTGGGACGGACCGACGCTGCTGGCGCGGATGGACGCGAGCTTCTGAGCCGGGAGCCGGCGTCCGGAGTGCCGGGCGACGGCGCCCCGCACCTGGCCCGGTCGCCGCGCCGCGAGCGCGCCGGTTGCGCTCCGGGATCGTTCACTCGCAGTGTGCCGAAAAGCCCTACCGGGCGCGGACGGCCCTCCCCTACCGTGCGGGGCTGCAGGCGGTGACCCGTCCCCCACCTCGAGGAGCTCCCGTGACCCCCCTCCCGCCCACCGACGCGCAGTCCGTCCCGACGCCGGCGGCGCGGGGCCGCTCCCTCACCAAGGTCTTCGGTGAGGGCGACACCCGGGTGGTGGCCCTGGACGGCGTCGACGTGGACTTCGCCCGCGGGCACTTCACCGCCATCATGGGTCCCTCCGGCTCCGGCAAGTCCACCCTCATGCACTGCATGGCGGGCCTGGACTCGGTCACCAGCGGACAGGCGTTCATCGGCGACGTCGACCTGAGCACGCTCGACGACAAGGCGCTCACCGTGCTGCGGCGCGACCGGGTCGGGTTCGTCTTCCAGGCCTTCAACCTGCTGCCCACGCTCACCGCGATGGAGAACATCACGCTGCCGATGGACATCGCAGGTCGCCAGCCCGACCGCGCCTGGCTGGACACGGTGATCGACACGGTCGGTCTCCGGCCGCGGCTGGCGCACCGGCCCAGCGAGCTCTCCGGTGGCCAGCAGCAGCGCGTGGCCTGCGCGCGGGCGCTCGCCGGCCGGCCGGACATCGTCTTCGCCGACGAGCCGACCGGGAACCTGGACTCGCGCAGCGGCGCCGACGTGCTGGACTTCCTGCGCCGCTCGGTGCGCGACATGGGGCAGACGATCGTGATGGTCACCCACGACCCGACGGCCGCCAGCTACGCCGACCGCGTCCTGTTCCTCGCCGACGGGCGGATCGTCGACGAGATGCTGGAGCCCACCGCGGACCGGGTGCTGGAGCGGCTGAAGGCGTTCGATCACGACGGCGGCGAGCGGCCCGCGACCACCGGAGACGACACGAGAGCAGCGGTGCGCTGACGTGTGGCGGACCACCTGGCGCAACCTGCTGGCGCACAAGCTGCGGCTGGCCATGTCGGGGCTGGCGATCGTGCTCGGCGTCGCCTTCGTCGTGGGGACGCTGATCTTCACCGACACCCTGAGCAAGACCTTCAACGACCTGTTCCGCAGCACCGCTGCCGACGTCACCGTCACCCGTGCCGCAGCGTTCGACCAGGGCCTGGCGGGCACCGGCGCGGGCGGCACCGCCACCTTCGTGCCGGACGACCTGGTCGACGAGGTCGCCGAGGTGGACGGCGTGGCGGCGGTCGCCGGCGACATCACCGCGGAGGGGGTGTACGTCCTCGACCCCGACGGCGAGGTGCTGGACACGGGCGGGGCCCCGGGCATCGGCATCAACTGGACCACCGAGGAGGCCGTGTCCGTGACCACCCTCGTCGAGGGGCGGGCGGCGACCGGCCCCGGCGAGGTCATGATCGACACGGGCGCCGCCGAGGAGACCGGCTACGACGTCGGTGACACCATCTCGCTGCTCACGCCCGGCCCGCGCGTCGAGGCCGAGCTCGTCGGCACCTTCCGGTTCGGCGAGGACGGCGGGCTGGCCGGGGCGTCCCTGACCGCGTTCGACACGGCGACGGCGCAGGAGCTGCTGACCGCGCCGGGACAGTTCACCGGGATCAGCGTCGCCGCCGAGGACGGCGTCGACCCCGGCGAGCTGGCCGACCGGGTGGCCGCGACGGTGGGCCCGGACTACGACGTCAGGACGGCGGCCGAGCAGGCCGACAGCCTCGCCTCCGACTTCTCCGAGGCGCTGCAGTTCTTCAACATCTTCCTGCTCGTCTTCGCCGGGATCGCGCTGTTCGTCGGCACGTTCATCATCCTCAACACCTTCTCGATGCTGGTCGCGCAGCGGACCCAGGAGCTGGCGCTGCTGCGGGCCCTCGGCGCCAGCAAGGGGCAGATCACGCGCTCGGTCCTGGGTGAGGCCCTCGTGGTGGGCGTCGTCGGATCGACCATCGGGCTGGCGGCCGGCTACGGGATCGCCGCCGGGCTGCGCGCCCTCTTCGGGTCGTTCGGCCTCACCCTGGACGGCAACCTCGTCTTCGCCGTCGACACCGTGCTGTGGGCCTACGCCGTCGGCGTCCTGGTGACGCTGGTCGCCGCCTACCTCCCGGCCCGGCGGGCGGCCGCTATGCCGCCGGTCGCGGCCATGCGCGACGACGTGGTCACCGCGCAGCGCGGTCTGCGCCGGCGCACCGTGGTCGGCGTCCTGCTGACCGCCGCCGGGGCCGCGGCGCTGGTCGCCGGGACGCTGACCGAGGACGGCGGCAACGCGGCCTCGCTCGTCGGCCTCGGCGCACTGGGGCTGATCCTGGGCGCCACGGCGCTGAGCCCGGTGCTGGCCCGCCCGTTCCTCCGGGGTGTGGGCGGGGTGCTGCCGGCGATCTGGGGCACCACCGGGCGCCTGGCCCAGGAGAACGCCGTCCGCAATCCGCGGCGCACGGCCGCGACGGCGTCCGCGCTGATGATCGGCCTGGCGCTGGTGAGCGCCTTCAGCGTCATCGGCGCCTCGACCAACGCCAGCATCGACAAGCTCATCGCGGGATCGGTCCGCGCCGAGTTCGTGGTCTCCAGCGCGGTGGGGCAGCCGTTCAGCACGGACGTCGCGACGCGGATCTCCGAGGTCGACGACGTCGACACCGTCATGCCGCTGCGGTGGGGACAGGCCCAGCTCGACGGCGAGATCACCTTCCTGACCGCGGTGGACCCCTCGGGGCTCGACCGCAGCGTCGAGCTGACCTGGGTCAGCGGCTCCGCGGACGGGCTCGCGGACGACGGGCTCATCGTGGACGAGGCGACGGCGGACGCCCGGGGATGGAGCGTGGGCGATCCGGTCGACGTGCTCACCGTCGACGGCCGGCAGCAGGAGGTCGTGGTCAGCGGGGTCTACGAGTCCAACCAGGTGGTGGGCTCCTCGATCGTGTCCCTGGAGACCCTCAGCGGGGCCGGAGGCGTGGCCCAGGACCGGTTCCTGTTCGTGGACCTCGCCGACGGCGCGGCGCCCGCCGACGTCCGGCCGCAGCTGGAGGAGGCGCTCGGCGCCTTCCCGATCGTCGACCTCAAGGACCAGGGCGAGTTCTCCGAGGAGCAGAAGGGGCAGGTCGACCAGCTGCTGCTGCTCATCAACGCCATGCTCGTGCTGTCGGTGCTCATCGCCGCGCTCGGCATCGTCAACACCCTCGCCATGACGGTGATCGAGCGGACCCGGGAGATCGGGCTGCTGCGCGCCGTGGGGCTCGGCCGCACCCAGCTGCGCCGCATGGTCCGGCTGGAGGCCGTCCTCATCTCCGTCTACGGCGCGGTGCTGGGGCTGGTCCTCGGCACGCTGTTCGGCGTCGCCCTCAGCCGGGCGCTCGAGGACCAGGGGATCACCGAGGTGGTGGTGCCCTATCCGCGGATGGCGGTCTTCCTGCTCGTCGCGGCGGTCATCGGCGTGCTGGCCGCCGTCGGGCCGGCGCGGCGGGCCGCCCGGCTCCGGATCCTGGACGCCATCGCCCGGGCCTGACCGGGCGGGCCGGGCGCACGAGCCCGGCCTGCCCACCCGCGCGGAAGGCGGGCCGGCGCGGTCCGGGAGGATGCGGGGCATGTGCACGGTGGTGGTGCGACGGTCCGGTGCCGGACCGGCGGAGATCCTCGCCGTCCGCGACGAGGTGACCACGCGGGAGTTCGACGCCCCCGACCGGTGGTGGCCGGAGCTGCCCGACATCGTGGGTGGTCGCGACCGCGTCGCCGGCGGGACGTGGTGCGCCACCGACGTGGGCACCGGCGTCACCGCGCTGGTGCTCAACCGGTACCACGAGCGACCGGCCGCTCCCGGGGCTCCCAGCCGTGGCGTCCTGCCGCTGCTCGGCGCCGTCCACGGCCCGGCGTGGGTGGACTCCGTCCGCCTCGAGGGCATGGCCGGCTTCCTGCTCGTCCTGGTCGCGCCGGACCGGCTGACCAGCTGGGAGTTCGACGGCGAGCGGCTCAGGGCGACCGAGCACGCCGACGGCACGCAGGTGTTCACCTCCGGCGGCCGGGAGGACCGCAAGGCCGAGCTGTGGCGCGAGACCTTCGCCGCGGCGCCCTTCCCCGGCCCCTGGCGCGACCTGGTGCAGGAGCAGCAGCCGGCCCCCGAGCCCGAGGCCCTGGTCATCCGCCGCGAGCGGGACGGCGTCGTCTACGGCACGGTGTTCGCCGAGACGATCGACGCCCGGCCCGGCCGGTTGCGCCTGGAGTACAGCCGGCAGCCCTGGACCGGGAACTGGGACACCGCCGGGTTCGCCGCCGCCGGGTGAGCCGCCCGGCGCCTCAGATGTGCTCGCGCCGCTGCAGGTGCACGAAGGCGACCCAGCCCACCGGCGCGGGCAGCCAGAACGTGACGGTGCGGAACGCCAGCACCGCGGCCAGCGCCGCCGCCACCGGCACGCCGGTGGCGGTGAGTCCGCCGATCAGTGCCGCCTCCACCGCACCCAGCCCGCCCGGGGTCGGCGCCACGGAGCCCACCGCGGAGGACACCAGGTAGACGCCGATCACCGTCGGCAGGGCGAGCGAGGCGCCGAAGGCCCGCAGGGAGGCGTCGAGCGCCAGCGCGTACCCGGCGTTCTGCAGGACGATGCCGCCCAGCGCCGTGATCAGCCGCCGCGGCTCGGTGGCCGCGGCGAGCAGCTGCGGGAGCGACTGCCGGACCAGCGGCTCGAGACGGCGGTACAGCAGGTGCCGCACCGGCGCGATGGCGAGCAGGACGCCCACCACGGCGACGGCGCCGAGCAGCACGAGGAGCACGTCGGTGCTGGGCACCAGCGAGAGCCGCGACGTGGACACACCACTGCCCCAGCCGACGACCAGCAGCAGGACGACGGTCGCCGCGACGGTCGCCACCTGGCTGACCGCGACGCTGGCCGCGGCCGCCCCCAGGCCGAGCCCCGAGCGCTGGAGGTAGCGGATGTTGAGCCCGACGTGGCCGACCGTCGGCGGGGTCACGAGGGTCAGCCACGCCGTCGAGACCTGCACCAGCGTGGTGCGCGCCAGTGACAGCGCCGTCGGGACGAACGCGACCAGGGCGAGGGCCGCGCCGAGGTAGGTCAGCGCCGAGCCACCCAGGGCGACCAGCAGCCACAGGGGTTCGGCCCTCCGGATCTGGTCGACGATGCTGACCTGCGACAGCTGCGAGGCCAGCAGGAAAGCCGCGACGGTCGTCGCCACCACGGTGAGGACGGCGCGCAGCGAGAAGCGCTCCAGGCGGGGCGCGGCGGCCACGGTCCCGTCCGGGGCGGCCAGTGCGCGGCGCAGGTCGTCGAGGACCTCGGTGCCGCGGACCGACCGCCGCACCGCCGCCGGCAGCGCGACCGGCTGCAGCAGCGCCGCCAGCCGGGGCGGCGTCGCGGCCGGGGCCCGGTCGGCCTGCAGCGCGGCCGCCGCCGCGGCCGCTCCGACCACGGTGGCCCCACCGACCAGGAGGGCCACCGTGTCCAGGTCGCGCTGCAGCTCACCGGCCGCCGGCTGGGCCGCTCTCAGGTCGCGGAACCCGGCCGCTCCCCCCGGCCCGAGCACCACGCCGTCGGGCGTGAGGGCGCCGTGCGCCAGACCGACCCGGTGCAGCCGGCGCAGCGCCGCGAACGCGGCGGCCAGGCCGGCGGCCGCGCCGTCCCCGGCGTCGGGCAGCGGCGTCCCGTCCGTCGGCCGCTCGGCCAGCACGAGCGCGGGCCCCACGGCGAGCAGCGCCAGCACCGCGGGGACCGGCACCCCGGCCGCGCCGGCCAGCGCGGCGCTCGCGGCCTGCCGCTCCAGGTCGCTGCGCTGGCTGATCGCCGGCCGCCCCACCACCGCGGCGCGGAACCGCAGCATCCGCCCCGCCCGGCGGACCAGCGGCAGGCCCCGGCCGTCCGGGTCGACGACGGTGATGCAGACGGGACCGCTCTCGTCCTCGCCGGTGAGCCGGAGGAACCCGGCCGCCTGCTCGGTGGTGTGCAGCTCGCCCACCACCACACCGGCGCGGGCCAGCTCGGTCCGGATGACGTCGTCGCCCGGGCGTGCCGGGGCGACCCCGGCCGCGAGGCGCACGCCGAGGCCGGCGACGGCGCCCAGCAGCACCGCCGCCACCGCGCCGAGCACCGCGAGGTTGCCCAGCGCCACCCCGAAAGCCAGGGCGGCCAGGACCGACCAGCGGCTCGGCTGCCGCCAGCGCCGGCGCCGCTGGAGGTCGGCGCCGACGAGGAAGGCGACCGAGGCCACCACGGGCACCAGCGCCGCGTCGTCGCGCGGCCCGGTCAGGACGTCGGCCACGACGCCACCGGCCGCGTCGCCGACCCGCTCCCCCACGGCACCCAGCACCAGACCGAGCAGCCCCGCGGCCAGGCCCTGCACCAGCGCCGCGCGCCGGTGGCGGGCCGCGTCCACCGCGACGGTGACCAGCACGGCCAGGATCGCCAGCGACGCGACCACCGACGCGACGGAGACGAGCGTCCGCGGAAAGCCGCCGTCGACCGTGGGGACGGCGCCGTCGAGCGCGTCGACCGCGTCCGGCGTCATCACCGTGGCCATGACGACCAGGGCCAGCCCGGCCATGGCGGTGAGCAGCTGCACGACGTCGGTGGGACGGCGGACCCGGGGGGGCACGGGACGCGGCGCGTCCTCGCTGGCCCCGGTCACCGCGCGATCATCCCCGAGCCGGCCACCGGGTGGTACGACGGGACACGACTCCGCCCGATCGTGGCCAGAGGGCGGTGGGGCCGGCCGCGCCGGATCGGGGCGACGACGTCGCGCGGGGCGGGCCGGCCCCTGCGACGGGGCGGACGCGCTGGTTGACTGCTCGCATGGTGTCCCCACTGCCGGAGCCGGGTCGCGAGATCGATCCCGACCAGCCGATCCCGGACGATCCGGGCGAGCTCCTCCCCGACGCCCCCGAGGCGCTGCCTCCCCCGCCCATCGAGCCGTCCCCGGACGATCCCGGTGGCGACCCGGGCGGCGTCCCCGAGCCCGCCTGAGCCGAGGCCGTCCTCCGCCTCCTCCGTCGTCCGCACCTCCGCTCCGCCGGTTCCACCCGCCCGCGGGACGCCCCGCCACGGCGTGCCAGGATCGACCGTCGTGCGACTCGTCGGGCGCGGGGACCTGCCTCGCGAGGTGGGCGTCCTCGCGGTCATCGCCTTCGTCGTGGCCCTGGGCTTCGGCATCGTGGCGCCGGCCATCCCCCTGTTCGCCCGCGACTTCGGCGTCGGGCGGACGGCCGTGGGCCTGGCCGTCAGCGCCTTCGCGTTCTTCCGCTTCGTGTCGGCGTTCGGCGGCGGCTCGCTGGTCGAGCGGTTCGGCGAACGTCTGGTCCTGACCGCCGGGCTGCTGATCGTCGCCGTCACCACCGGGGCCGCCGGGCTGGCCGGCTCCTTCCCCGTGTTCCTCGCCCTCCGCGCGGCCGGCGGCGTGGGCAGCGCGATGTTCACCGTCGCCGCCCTCTCGCTGCTGTTCCGGGTGGCACCACCCACGCACCGCGGACGCGCGGCCGCGACCTGGCAGGGCGGCTTCATCCTCGGCGGCATCGCGGGCCCGGCGGCCGGCGGTCTGCTCGCCGAGCTCTCCCCGCGGCTGCCCTTCTTCCTGTACGCCGGCTTCCTCCTGGTCGCCGGCGGCGTCGGCATGGTGCTGCTGCGGACCGCGCCCGAGGGGACGACGGCGGCCCCGCCGGCCGGCGTGGACCTCGACCCGGGCCCGGTGGGGCTCCGCACCGCCCTGCGGTCGCGGGCCTACCTCGCGGCGCTGGTCGCCAACCTCGGGGTGGGCTGGGTGCTGTTCGGCGTCCGCAACTCCCTGGTGCCGCTGTACGTGACCGAGGAGCTCGACCGCACCGTCGCCTGGGCGGGGGCGGGCCTGCTGGCCGGGTCGCTGGCCCAGGCGATCGCCCTGCTGCGGTCGGGCCGGCTGGTCGACGAGTGGGGCCGGCGGCCCTCCCTGCTGCTGGGTTCCACGCTGGCCACCACCTCGATGCTGGTGCTCGTCGCCCCGCCGCAGCTGGGGCTGTTCCTGCTGTCCATGGCGGTGTTCGGCCTCGCCGCCGCGCTGCTCGCCAGCGCGCCCGCCGCGCTGGTCGCCGACGTCAGCCCGGCGCGCGGCGGACGCGTGGTCGCGGTCTTCCAGATGTCGGCCGACCTCGGCGCGATCACCGGGCCGCTGATCGCCGGCTGGCTCACCGACGTCGCCTCGTTCCAGTGGGCGTTCGCGGTCAGCGCGCTGGTCCTGGCCGCCGCCCTGGTGGCCACGCTCTCGCTGCCGAAGGCGGGCGAGCCGGTGCCGGCCGGCACCGCGGGCGGCTGACCGGAACAGGCCACGGGCGGCGGACGCTGCACCGGCCGTGACCGCTCCCGAGCCCCGGCTGTCCCTGCTCGACCGGGCCCGCACCCGCGCCGGCGAGCCCGATGCGGCGGCGCTGCGGGCGACGGTCGCGCGCGCGGCGTCGGCCGAGCGGCTCGGGTTCGGCCGGTTCTGGGTGGCCGAGCACCACGGGGTCCCCGGCATCGCCGGCGCCGCGCCCGCCGTCCTGCTGGCCGCGGTCGCCGGCGCGGCGTCCACCATCCGGCTGGGTTCGGCCGGCGTGATGCTCCCCCACCACCAGCCGCTCGTCGTCGCCGAGCAGTTCGCCACGCTGACCGCCCTCGCGCCCGGCCGGATCGACCTGGGCCTGGGGCGCTCCCCCGGCTTCACCCCGCCGGTGCGCCGCGCCCTGCGGGAGACCGAGCGCGACTTCGCCGCCGACCTCGCCGAGCTGCGCGCCTTCCTGACCGGGTCCGGCACGATCACCGTGCACCCCCGGCCGGAGGGCGACGTGCCGATGCACGTGCTGGCCACCGGACAGGGGCTGCAGGTGGCCGCCGCGCTCGGGCTGCCGGTGATCGTCGGCGGTCCGATCCTGGGCGTGGCCGGGGACGCCGAGCCCGGGCTCGCGGCGCTCGCCGGGTACCGGCGGGACTTCCGGCCCTCGGAGCAGCTGGCCGGGCCCCGGGTGTCGATCAGCCTGGACGTGCTGGTCGCCGACACGGCCGCCGAGGCCGCGGATCTGCTGCTGCCCGAGGCGTGGGCGATGGCGCTGTCCCGGACCACGGGGACGTTCCCGCCGCTGGAGCCGGTGGCGGCCGTGCGGGCCGCGCCGCGGACGCCCCGTCAGCAGCGCTACCTCGATCAGACGGCCGCCGCGGCGATCGCCGGCACCGCCGCTCAGGTGGAGAGCCGGCTGGCCGAGCTGCTGGAGCACACCGGCGCGGCCGAACTGGTCGCCAGCAGCAGCACCTTCGACCGGGGGGCGCTGGCCGCCTCGGACGCGGCGCTGGCCGGGCTGCTCGGGGTGTCTCCCGTGATCCAGCCGGTGCCGGCAGTCAGCCCGGCGTGACGGCGTCCCGATCCTCGGCGAGCCGGCGGTGGTGGTCGCGCACCATGGCGCGGGTGGCGTAGCTCGAGTACCGCGGCACCCAGCGCGCCAGACCGACGGCACCCAGCAGCCCGACGCCGCCCATGACGGCGATGCCCGTCCCGAGGGTGGCCACGGTCGCCACGGCGGCCGGGACGACCGGTCCGAGCGACTGCCCCACGTCGCTCATCAGGCGGAAGATCGCCAGGAACGAGCGCCGGTCGACCGGCGGCGAGGTGTCCGCGCCGAGGGTCATGATGATGCCCGAGCCGATCCCGTTGCCGAAGGCCATCACCATGGCGACCGCCGTCAGGGTCGCGGCGCTGTCCGTCAGCGGCAGGGCCAGCGTGCCCAGCCCCAGGACGACCATGCAGGGGACGGCGATCCACAGCCGCCCGAGCCGGTCCATCACGTGACCGGACGGGTAGAACAGCGCCATGTCCACGGCGTTGGCGATGCCGAAGATCAGGCTGGTCGTCGTCGCGTCCAAGCCGATGGACTCCGCCCACAGCGGGATCACCGCCACCCGGGCCGCCCGGATGGCGCTGATCGACGCGACCGCGACCCCGAGGGTGAGGAAGAGCCGCCGGTGCCGGCGGAACATCTCCCGCACGCCGACCGGCCCCGCGTGCGCCCCAGCCGCGAGCGGGCCCTGGCCGCTCGCGACCGGCGCGCGCGCCAGGATCGCCGCGGCGACGAGCGAGGCCACGACGGCGACGGCGAACGCCGACCGTGTCCCCCACACCGAGATGACGGCCGCCCCGACGAACGGGCCGATGAACAGGCCGATGCGGAACACGCCCCCGAGGGTGGACATCGCCCGGGCGCGGTGGTGGACGGCGACGACGTCGGCCACGTAGGACTGCCGGGCGAGGTGCATCGTCGCGCCACAGGCGCCCAGCACGAGCAGGGCCACCGCCAGCGCGGCGACGGAGTCGGTCAGCAGCACCGAGAGCATCGCCGCCGCGGAGGCGAGCATCGCCGCGAGCATCGCGCCCTTCTCGCCCACCCGGTCGGCCAGCCAGGCGGCGGGGACGTCGCCCAGGATGGTGCCGATCCCGATGGCGGCGAGCATCAGCCCGGCCACCGTCGTGGAGGCACCGGCGTCGAGGGCGGTGAGGGCGATGACCGGCATGACCGCGCCGTGGCCGATCTCGTAGACCAGCATCGGCAGCATCACCGACGGCCCGATCTGCCGGACGACGGTGCGCAAGGTCGAACTCATCGCCGTGGTTCCTCGTCCCCGCTCGGTGGCCTGTCCCGGTCAAGCATGAGACATCAGGGGCCGACGACTCGTGCGCCGGGCGCCGCCGACGCGCAGGTTACGTTCCCGCCATGGCAACGACGGCGCTGCTGGTGCTCGACCTCGTCGGCACCTTCGCCTTCGCGCTCAACGGTGCGCTGACCGCCCTGCGCGCCACCCGGCTGGACATCGTCGGCGTGATCACCCTCGGCATGATCACCGCCCTCGGCGGTGGCACCATCCGGGACGTCTTCCTCGACGCGCTGCCGCCGGCCACCTTCCTCGACTGGCGCTACCTGGCCGTGGCCGCCGCCGGCGGGCTGATCGCCTTCCTCACCGGCCACCACCTGGACCGGATCAACGGCACGATCACCGTCCTCGACGCCGCCGGGCTGAGCCTGTTCGCCGTCACCGGCGCACTCAAGGCGGTCGATCTCGGCTTCGGCCCCGCCCAGGCGGTCATCGTCGGTGCGATCACCGGGGTGGGCGGCGGCACGCTGCGCGACGTGCTGATCCGCCAGGTGCCGTCGGTGCTCAGCAGCGGCCTCTACGCCGTGCCCGCGCTGGTCGGCGCCACCGTGGTCGTGGTCGCCGACCTGCTCGACGCCCGCGGCCCGATCGCCGCCGTCGCGGCCGCCGCGGTGTGCTTCGCGATCCGCATGCTCGGCGTCCGCTTCGGCGTCGACGCGCCCTTCCCGCCCGGTGCGCGGCGGCGCGAGCCCGGATAGTTGCGCAGAAGCATGGTGGCCGACGTCACCGACCCGATCGGGTCGACCGGCGGGCACGAGCACCCCGGCGCAGGTCACAGTCGAGAGCGACGCAGACTCGTCGGGTTTGCACCCTCCTCGCCTCCGGAGTCCCACACGTGAGATTGACCCGTTCCTCCGTAGTCCTCGCCGTCATCGGCGTGCTGCTGATCGTCGCCGCCGCGGTCGTCCGCTTCGTCGTCGTCCCCTCGGTCACCAAGCTCCCGACCGACCTCGACGTCACCCTCGAGTTCGAGGGCACGTACGACGGCATCAACCCGGGCGTGCTCACGGGCTCGTCGACCGAGGTGCTGGCGGAGGACGTGCCCATCGAGGCGACGCGCAACGTCCTGGCCGAGTCCGTGGACGGCGACCACGAGATCGTCCGCCGCACGGACGAGCGCAGCATCGGCGACGGTGACCCCGCCAAGACCGTGGTCCGCTTCAACGTCGACCGCGAGACCGCCGAGGCGGGTCCGGCACCCGAGGGCGCCGAGGACGTGACCGACGCCGAGGGCCTGGTCTTCACCCTCCCCGTCGACCCCGCCCCCGAGGACGGCGTCTACGAGTACTGGGACCAGTACACGATGCAGGCCACCCCGCTCACCTTCGAGGGTGAGGACACGCTCGGCGGTCGCGACGTCTACCGCTACCGGTCGGTCGCCGAGGGCGAGCTCGCCGACCCGCCGTCGCTGGGCCTGCCGAGCTTCCTGCCCAAGGCGCAGCTGGCCGCGCTCGCGCCCGGGCTCGAGGGCCTGGTGGCCCCCGAGCTGCTGGCCGCGCTGCCGGCGGTGCTGCCCTCGCTGCCCACCTCGATCCCGATCGAGTGGACCTCGAGGACCACGACCCTCGTCGACGCCGACCAGGAGCTGGGCGCGACCATCGCCGGAGGGAGCACCCAGGAGGTCACCGGCTCGCTGGACCTGGGTGTCACGACGGTGGACGTCCCCTTCGCGACCATCGACATCTACTCCACCGACGAGTCGATCGAGACGCGCGGGGACCAGGTGGCCGACGACTCGCAGCTGCTGAAGCTGGTCGGCACGATCCTGCCGATCGTGCTGCTGGTGCTGGGCCTCCTGGCGCTGGTGGCGGCACTGCTCCTCGCCCGCCGCGCGGCCGCCCGGACCACGACGCCGGTCGCGACCGGGTCGAACTCCGCCTGACCCGCACCACCTGATCGACGACGGGCCCGTCCCCGGGGGAACTCCCCGGAGCCGGGCCCGTCGTCGTCCGGGCGTGCCGTCGTCAGCCCACCGGGGCCGGCGCGGGCAGATCCACCAGCTCGGCCAGCCGGGCACGGTGGGCGGCCGGGGTGCCGAAGGCGATCTGGTCGGCCTTGGCCCGCTTGAGGTAGAGGTGGGCGGGGTGCTCCCACGTCATGCCGATCCCGCCGTGCAGCTGGACGGCCTCCTCGGCCGCCTTGACCGCGACGTCGGAGCAGAACGACTGGGCCACCGCGGTGGCCACGGCGGTGTCGGAGGCCTCCTCGGCCGTCGCCGCCGCCGCGTACCGCGCCGCGGCGCCCGCCGACTCGACGGCCGCGTACAGGTCGGCCAGCCGGTGCTTGAGGGCCTGGTAGCCACCGACCACGCGGCCGAACTGCCGGCGGTCCTTGAGGTAGGCGATCGTCGTGGTCAGGCACCACTGCGCGACGCCGTACTGCTCGGAGGTGAGCAGCGCGGCACCGACCTCGAGACCGCGGCGCACGGCGTCCCCGCCCTCGCCGGCACCCAGCAGCTCCTGCCCCGCCGCGCCCTCGAGGGTCACGTCGGCGAGCTGGCGGCTCATGTCGAGCGAGACGACGGGCTCGATGCGCGCGTCCGCGGCCGGCACCGCGTACACGGCGGTGCCGCCGGCCGTGGCGACCGGCACCAGGAGGACGTCGGCCTCGAGGGCGCCCGCGACGCTGCGGGCGCTCCCGCTGATCCGGCCGCCCTCGGCGGAGAAGGCCGGGGCCTCCTCGCCCGGCCCGGCCGACAGCGGGAGGACCAGCGCCGCGGTGCGCTCGCCGGCCGCCAGGCCGGCCAGCAGCTCGTCGGCCGCGCCACCCGGCTGGGCGGCCAGCAGCACGGTCGTGGCGACGACGCTGCTGGTCAGGAACGGCACCGGCGCGACGGACCGGCCCAGCTCCTCGAGCACCACGGCGGCCTCGCGGACCGAGGCCCCCGCACCGCCGCGCTCCTCGGGGATCAGCAGGCCGGCGAGCCCGAGGTCGCCGGCGACCGCGCGCCAGAGCGGGTCCACGACTGACCGGTCGCCGTCGTAGACCGCCGCCACGGACGCGGCCTCGCTGCGGGCGGCGACCAGGTCACGGACGCTGCTGCGCAGGTCGTCCTCGACGTCGGTGTAGAGCAGGTTGAGATCGCTCATCGGGGCAGGTCCTTCCAGGCGATGCCGGTGTCGACGCGCGGCTCGGAGGGGAGTCCGAGCACGCGCTCGGAGATGACGTTGCGCAGGATCTCCGAGGTGCCGCCCTCGATGGAGTTGCCCTTGGCGCGCAGGTAGCGGTAGGCCGCGTCGCGGCCGGTGAAGTCCACGTGCTGCGGACGCTTCATGGTCCAGTCGGAGGCCCGCAGGCCCTCGTCGCCGAGCAGCTCCAGCTCCATGCCGCTGGCCTCCTGGGCGATCCGGGCGAAGGTCAGCTTCATGGCCGAGCCCTCGGGGCCGGGCTCGCCGGCGGCCAGCTTCTGCCGCAGCCGCTGGCCGGTCATGCGGGCCACCTCGTTGTCCACCCAGAGCCGCATGAGCTTGTCGTGCTGGCCGGCGCCCCGCCGCTCGGGGTGCTCGCGCCAGGTCTTCGCCAGCACGCCGACCATGCCGCTCTCCCGGCCTCCGCCACCGCCGCCGATGGCCACGCGCTCGTTGTTGAGAGTGGCGGTGGCGACCTTCCAGCCCTGCCCCTCGTCCCCGAGCCGCTGGCTGTCCGGGATGTGCACGTCGGTGAGGAAGACCTCGTTGAACTCGGCCTCACCGGTGATCTGCCGCAGCGGCCGCACGTCGACGCCGGGGGCGTCCATGTTGCACAGGAAGTAGCTCAGCCCGGCGTGCTTGGCCACCTCGGGGTTGGTGCGGGCGACCAGGATCGCCATCTGCGCCTTGTGCGCGCTCGACGTCCACACCTTCTGGCCGTTCACCACCCAGTCGCCGCCCTCCCGGACGGCGCGGGTGCTGACGGCCGCGAGGTCGGAGCCGGCGCCGGGCTCGCTGAACAGCTGGCACCAGACCTGCTCGCCGGTCCACAGCGGGCGGAGGAACTTCTTCTTCTGCTCCTCGGTGCCGAAGGCGAGGATGGTCGGCGCGGCCATGCCCAGGCCGATGCCGTTGCCCCGCGGGTTGTTGTCGGGCGCGCCGGCGGCGGCGAACTGGGCGTCCACCTGGCCCTGGTAGGAGCGGGGCAGGCCGAGCCCGCCGTGCCCGGGCGGGAAGTTGACCCAGGCGAGCCCGGCGTCGTACCGGGCACGGAGGAAGTCCAGCCGGTCCATGGTCGTGTGGTCGTGCTCCGCGAGGAAGTCGGCGACCCGCTGGCGCAGGTCCTCCCCCACGGTTCGGGCGTCGGTCGTCGTCATGGTGTGCTCCAGTCGGATCGGGGCGGTCGGAGGGGTCGGGGGGCGGGCGCCGTCACTGCTGGGCGGGCACCCGGTCGGCCAGCAGCTGGGACCGCCGGACCTTGCCGGCTTCGTCCCGCAGCGGCTCGTCGACCAGCTCGAACGTGCGCGGCTGCTTGTAGCGCACCAGCCGCTCCGCCAGGTGACGGCGGAGGTCGTCGAGGTCGACGGCGTCGAGCCCGGGCGCCGGCTGCACGATCGCGTGCACCACTTGGCCCAGGTCGTCGTCGGGCAGGCCGATGACGGCGCTGGAGGCGATCTGCGGGTGCTCCTCCAGCGCGGCCTCGACCTCGGCCGGGTACACGTTCGAGCCGCCGACGAGGATCATGTCGGTGCGCCGGTCGGCCAGGTACAGGTAGCCGTCCTCGTCCAGCCAGCCGACGTCGCCGAGGGACTCCCAGTCCCCACGGGTGCGCGCCTCCGCGCCGATGTAGCGGTAGGAGGGCCCCATGCCGGGGGCGCGCCGCAGGTAGACCTCCCCGACCGTCCCCGGAGGCAGCTGCTCGCCGTCGGGACCGAGGATGGTCATCTCGCCGTAGGCCACCTTGCCGACCGAGCCACGGTGCTCCAGCCACTCGGTCCCGCTGATGATCGTGCCGGCCTGCGCCTCGGTGCCGGCGTAGAGCTCCATGAGCACCTCGGGCCCGACCCAGTCGATCCACACCTGCTTGAGCCAGGGCGGGCACGGGGCGGCCAGGTGCCAGACGACCTCGAGGGAGGAGAGGTCGTAGCCGTCGCGGACGTCGGCCGGCAGCCGCCAGATGCGGCTCATCATCGCCGGCACGAGGTAGAGCCAGGTGGCACGGTGGCGCTCGACCAGGCGGAGGGTCCCCTCGGCGTCGAACCGTGGCATGAGCACCAGCGTCGAGCCGTTGAGCAGCCCGGCCATGGCGCTGGTGAAGGGCCCGTTGTGGTACAGCGGGCCGGGCATGAGCATGGTGCCGCCGGGACGGTGCTTCCACACCGCGACGCCGAAGGGTTCGACGACGCCGGCCTGCGCGGACACGATGAGCTTGGGCCGGCCGGTGCTGCCGCCCGACGTCGGCGCCTTGTAGGCCGGTGAGACCACCGTGGGCAGCGGGCTGTCGTCCTCGACCTCGCTCAGCAGCTCGTCGACGTCGACGATCGGGCGGTCCAGCTCCATGCCCGCCCGGGCGATGACCAGCGGCGGCCCGGCGAGCTCGACGATGCCCTGCAGCTCGAGCGGCGGCAGCGCCGCGGACACCGGCTGCGGGACCGCGCCGGCCTTCCAGCAGGCGACGCACGCCTCGACGAACTCCACGCTGTTCGGCAGGCCGATGGTGAGCAGGTCACCGAGGACCACCCCCCGTGCGAGCAGGGCCCGGGCGAGCCGGTTGGTGCGGCGGTCCAGCTCGGTCCAGCTGCGCGAGACGTCCTCGCAGACGACCGCGGGCGCGTCGCCGTACCGGTCGGCCAGCTCCGCGACGCGGACGCCGATGGGCACCGGCGGTGGCGGGTCCTCGACGTCCCCGACGCTCTGCGCGGTCTCGGTCATCGGGTGCCTCCACGGTGCGCGCGGGTCCGGTGCCGGAGCGTTCGACGCGGGCGCACTGCCCCGGTCGCGCGGCTCGCCTCCGACGGTCAGAGCGGGCACGACCCCGGATCGTCCGGGCCGCGCCCACCGTGAGCGGGCCCACATCGGCCCGTGTTTTCGGACTGTAACGCAGGCCTCAGCGCGGGCGTGAGGGCCGCTGCCGACCCTGTGCACCACGCCCAAGGACGGCGCGCGCGGACCCGGCAGACCGCCGGGGCGGACCCGGTCTCAGCGCCGGATCGGCCTCCCGGAGCGCCCGCCGACCCCGTGGGTGGAACGGTTCCGGGACGGGACGGAGGAGGTGGAGGCGGGGTCGCCGTCGGCGATGCTCCCCGCGCGGGAGCGCGCCTCCAGCCACGACCGCCACTCCGCGGACCGGCTGTCCGACGGGGTGCTCGCGCCGATCAGCAGGAAGCACACCGCGATGACGATCACGAGCCCCAGCAGGACGAGCAGGACGACCCAGCCGTGCAGCGGCGGCACCGTCAGGCTGCCGGGCGGCGGTGCGTTCGGATCGGGTCCCATGCCACGAGGGTGCCTGCCGCAGCGAGGGTCGGCAGCCGCTGCGGGGGGCGCCTCACCCCCGCGGGCGAGACGCTCCGACGTCCGACCGGGTGAACCCTCCCCGTCCGGGTGATGCGACTGTCCGTGGTCGAGCGCGCACGTTCCGCCCCACCTAGCGTCGTTCCCGATACCGGTACTCCTGGGGAAGCAGGTGGGATGAGCATCGAGCTGCATGCCGACAGCGGGGTGGACGGCGACACCGGCCTCCTCCCCCGTGCGGGCACGACCGACCGCGCGCGTCCGGACGTGCCGGCCGGCCTGGACAGGGTGCTCGAAGCCGCACCGATGTTCCGCCGTGCGCTGGCCGGCTACGACCGCTTCGAGGTCGAGTCCTACGTCCAGTGGGCCGAGACCGAGCTGGCCACGGCCGAGCGCGAGCGCGAGCACCTGCTCGCCCGCCAGCTCGAGACCGGTGCCGCCCTCGACGAGGCCCGTGAACTGCTCGGGCACTCCGCAGGTGGCGGTGAGTTCCTCCAGCTCTCCCGGCACATGGGGTCCATGCTCGCCGCCGCCGCGGACGAGGCCGAGGCCATCCGCGCGGAGGCCGACGCCGTCCGGCAGGACGCCACCGCGTTCGCGCAGGAGGTCGGCGCCGAGGCCCGTCGCGTGGCGGCCGACGCCGCCGACGCCGCGGAACGGGTGCTGGCCCAGGCACGATCGGCCGCGGCGGAGAAGGTCGAGCACGCCCGTCGCACCCTCGCCGTCGCCGAGGAGACCCGGGACCGGGTGCGGGCCGAAGTCGAGGCCCGCGTCGCCGAGGTGCGCCGGCTGGAGGAGCGGGCCGCCGGGGACGCGGAGCGGGTCCGCGAGCGGGCCGCCCACGAGGCCGCCACGGCTCGCCTCCAGGCACGCGACGACGTGGTGCGGATGCTCGCCGTCGGCCGCGAGGAGCGACGCCGGGCCGACGCCGAGGCCACCGCGGCACGCGAGCGACTGGACCGGGACGCCGCCGCGCGCACCGCTGCGCTCCTCGCGGACGTCGCCGTCCTCGAGGAGCGACGCGCCACCCTGCGCACGGAGGTGGAGCAGCTCGCCGCCGCCGTCCCCGGGCCGGCCGGCGGCAGCCGGAGCCGCTCACTGCTCGGGCGGCTCGGGTGGTCGCAACGGTCGGCCCAGCTCAGGAACGCGGTGCCGCTCCTCCGGAGGTGAGTGCGGCGACGACGGCGGGATAGGCGCCGTCGGCCGCCGCGCGCAGCTCCTCGTCGGTCCGGTCCTGCACCGGGTGCGGCAGCAGCACGAACGGTGCGGGGAAGCCGAGCGCGGCGCCCTGCAGCCGGGCGGCGTCGGCGAACACCTCGCTGGCGAGGAAGACCCCCACCACGCCACGGCGCTCGAGGTCGGCGATGTCGTGCACACTGCACGACGTGCACGAGCCCTAATCGGCCAGTGCCTCGATGACCACCTCGCACTGCTCGGCGATCTCGTGCCGGAGGTCGACCGGCGCAGTCCGGGCGAAGGTGGGCTTGCGGTAGCGGCGGACCACCGCCCCGTCGGCGGTGAGCAGCTCCTCGAGGCGGTCGAGCACGACGTCGCCGCGGGCCTTGCTGATGTCGAGCAGGCCGACGCTGCGGGCGCGCAGCGACGCCGGGCGCGGCAGCAGTTCCCGCGCCGACGGCCGGCGCTCCCCCGTGGGGTCCAGGACGGTTCTCATGTGCGCACCTCTCTGGTCACGGGGGCGCTGCCCGTGGCACCGGACACCCACCCGCCGACGATCGCACTGAACAGGCCGGCATCGCCGCCGGCGTGCACCACCAGCAGGCCGCCCGGCCGGAACTTGGGCAGCTGGGTCCCGGCCAGCCCCTCGGGCACGCCCTCCGCGATGCCGGCGGCCCCGCGGAGCAGCTCGTCGGCGGACAGGGTGAGCAGCTCCCCGAGCTCGGCGAGCAGCCGGGCGCGGTCCCAGCCGGCCTCCCGGAAGACCCGTCCGTGCTCCGGCGAGACGACGAGCATCGCGTCGAAGGCCATGGGCAGCTTGGGATGCCCGTTGACCCGCAGGCAGGACGCGAACGTCCGGGCCAGGGACTCGGGCGTCCGGCTCAGCTGGTCGACGACGGGCTGCACACCCGAGCCGGCGAAGAGGGTGACCGCGTCGCCGGGGACGCCGCGGTCGGCCGCCAGCGGCGCGAACGGGCTGCCCCCCTCCCGTTCGGCGAAGCAGGAGGTGAACTTGCCGGGGTTGCCCAGGGTGGCGCGGTCGATCTCGCCGGGGCGGCCGCCGCCCACGTTGCGGACGACGAGCTGCAGGGCCCGGCCGATGGTGGCGTTGGCGCGGTTGCCCTGCCCGAGGGCGTTGACGCCGCTGTTCATGCCGATCCGGGCCGCGACCGGGCCGTTCACCACGATCGTCGGGCCGGAGAAGTACGTCGTCGCCAGGAGGCCGTGCAGCGCGAACTCCTCGGTGCAGGCGGCCTCCAGCGCGGCCAGCACCACGGGCAGGTGCTCGGGGAGACAGCCTGCCATCACCGCGTTGACGGCCACCTTCTCGACCGTGCACTCGACGAGGTCGGGCGGCACGACGGCGACCACGTCACCAGGGTCGCGGGTGGTGCCGCGCAGCATGCGCAGGACCCGCTCCGGGGTGGGCGGGACGACGGGCAGCCCGTCGGTCCAGCCGCGGTCGAACATCGCCTCGTGCTCGTCCTCGAGATCGGCCAGCTCCACCCGGCGGCTGCCGAGGCCGCTGCCGCCGTAGCGCGCCTCGAGGGCGTCGATCCGGAACGGGTCGACCGACAGGGAACCGCAGCCGGGGCGGTGTTCGGGCAGGTCGGGTCCCAGGCCGGGAGTGCCGGTGAGGCCCTCCCACTGCTCCCGGCTCCAGCCCACGACGCGGGCCGTCTCGGCGCCGTCCTCGATGCGCATCAGCGTCGGGACGGTCTCGATGCCGAGGCGGTAGGAGAGCTCGAGCTCGGTGTCGTCGCCGTCGAACCACCCTGCGTCGTCCTGGCACCACACCGCGGCACCCAGGTCGCGGAGCACCGGCTCGACGAGGACGCAGGTCGGGCAGTCGCGCTTCACCACGGCCACGAGACCGTCGGGAAGCCGCATCGTCGGACGGTAGCGCACCGGAGCGCTCCTGGCGCCTGGCCATGTCGGGTCGTTGCAGGTGCAGGTGCAGGTGCCGGTGTCGCTGTCGGTGTCGGGACGCTCCCGTCAAGACCTCTCTGCGATCTGCGGACAGGCCTCTGAGCTGCGCATTCGACTGGTACAGCACCCCACCAGGCGGTAAGCTTCGTACATGTGTTCGACCGTCTGTGCGACTCCGACTGCGTGCCTCGCCGGTGCGCTGGAGGCACTGGCCGATCAGGACCTGAAGTCGTCGTTCGGGCCCGCCGTGCTCGAACGGACCAACACGCTGCTGCGGGCGCGGAACCGGCTGGACGCCGAGCTCGCCCGGACGGTGCGCGAGGGTGAGCTGACCCAGGCGGCCGAGCACGACGGCAAGGCCTCGATGGCGTCCTGGCTGCGCGGGCACCACCGGCTGTCCAAGAGCGAGGCCGGTCGGCTGGTGCGCACTGGACGGGCCCTGGAGCAGCTCCCGGTGCTGGCCGCGGCGGCGTCGGCCGGGGCGGTGACCGCGGAGGCGGTGAACGCGATCGCGCCGGTCGCCGCACCGGACGCGCTCGCCGCCGCCGACGCGCAGGGCGTGGACGTCGGGGAGATCGACGCGGCCCTGACCCGGGCGGCGATGACCGCGCCGCACGCCGACCTGCGCCAGGCCGTCGGGCACTACCTGGCCCGCCTCGACCCCGACGGCCCCGAACCGGACCCCACCGAGCAGCGGTCGCTCACGATTGCCCGGCACACCGACGGGTCGGTGTCCTTCCACGGAACCCTCGACGCCGTGGGCGGGGAGAAGTTCCAGGCCTCGATCGAGTCGATCCAGCAGGCCAACCGGCCCGCCGGGGACACCCGCACCCGCGCCCAGCAGGCCGGGGATGCACTCGTGCAGCTCGCCGACAACGCACTCGCGTCCGGGAACCTGCCGACGTTGCGCGGGCACCACCCGCACGTGGTGGTGACCCTCGACCTGGCGGACCTGGTCGACCCGCACTCGACCGGCGCCGGGGCGGGACGCACCGGGTTCGGCGGCATCATCTCCGCCGCGAAGGCCCGCTGGCTGGCCTGTGGTGGCAACGTCACCCGCGTCGTCATCGGCCCCGACAGCCAGCCGCTCGACCTGGGCCGCAACACCCGCCTGTTCCCACCGCACCTGCGCCGCGCGGTCGAGGTACGGGACCGGCACTGCGTGTTCGCCGGCTGCGATGCCCCGTCCTACTGGTGCGACGTCCACCATCTCGTGCACTGGATCGACGACGGTGACACCGACCTCGACAACTCAGCCCTGCTCTGCGAACGGCACCACACCAAGGTTCACCACGGCTTCCGGGTCGAACGACAACCCGACGGCCGATGGCAGACCTGGCGCCCCGACGGCACCGAGATCGTCATCTCCGAACCGTTCCTCGTCTCCGCCTGACCGGTAGGCACGCCTCCTCGCCGGCGCCCTCCTCTGCCTTCCCTGCGCCGTGCCTGACAGGCGGGGGCCGCCTCGCCGGTACCGGCCGGCCCCCCGACCCGCCGGTACCCGCCCGGGCCGCGGGCGGTGCCGATGAACGCCCGAGCGAGGCCGCGCCGACACGCCCGCGGCCCGGCGTCGGTCTGGGAGACTCCAGGGGTGGCACTGCTCGGGGAGTACGAGCCCAGCACGGTGCCGTGGGTGCGCGAGGAGGTCGAGCACCTCGAGCGGACCGGCCAGGGACTGCGGGGGCGCGCCGTCGTGCTGCTCACCACCGTGGGTGCGCGCAGCGGCAAGCTGCGGAAGACGCCACTGATGCGCGTGACCCATGGCGGCGTCTACGCCGCGGTGGCCTCGACCCGGGGCGGCGACGCACACCCGCACTGGTACGCCAACGCCCTGGCCCACCCGCAGGTGGAACTGCGTGACGGCGACCGGGTGCTCTCCCTGCTGGCCCGCGAGGTGACCGGCGCCGAACGCGGGCGGTGGTGGTCGCTGGCCTGCACCACGTTCCCGTCCTACGTCGAGTACCAGCGGCGGACCGGTCGCCGGATCCCCGTGCTCCTGCTCGAACCGCCCGTCCAGCCCTAGTGCTCCGCCGCAGCCGCCGGCGCTCCTCCAGGTCGGCGAGCCGCTCGTCGTCCTGCTCCCGGGTCAGCCGGCGGTTCTGCACGGCGGCGGCGATGCGCTGCCGGAGGTCGCTCAGCCGGGCGTGACCTCGTAGGTGTGCCCGGCTGCGCGCAGCCGCTCGACGAGGACGTCGCCGAAGGCGGTCGCGGGCGTCAGCGACCCGGCGCGGTCGGGCAACCGGTCCTCGTCGAGGGCCAGGGCGAGCGCGGACTCCCCCAGCATCACCGCGGTCGCGGCGTAGCCCGGGTCGCCCTTCCCGGCGGCGACGGCGGTGTAGCGGCGACCGGACTCCGTCGTCGCCTCGACGTCCATGCGGAACCAGCCCTTCTGCCGCACCTCCTCGCTCGGCCCGGTCCCGGGCGCGGGCAGCACCCGGTCGAGCAGGCCACGCGTGGGCCCGAAGCTCATCGCGGACACCGCGCCGACCAGGCCCGCGGTGACGATCGCCGCCGTCACCGCCCCGCGCGGTCCGCTGCCCGCGCCCATGGCCTCGCCGTAGCTGAACTCCCGGCCGTAGGCCCAGTCCTGCAGCGCGTTGCTGCGCCGGACGATGCGGGTGTTGAACGAGGCCATCACGAACGCCGCGGTCCACCGCCCGTCCGAGGAGCGCTCGGGCATGCCGGCGTCCCGGGGCTGCCGGGTCTTCGGCTCGGCGGCCCGGTCCGGGCTCAGGGCGTACGGGTCGCTGACGACGCGGCGCCGCGACGGGTCCTCCTTCAGCGCCTCGACCTGCGCGCGCATCGAGTCGATCGTGCCGCCGCTGAAGCCGCCGCGGAGGGTCGCCACCAGCTGCACGTCGCGGAGCCCTCCGGCACCGTCCGCGCGGGCTCGCTCGGCGAGGAGGAACGCACTCAGGTCCGACGGGATCGAGTCGTAGCCGCAGGCGTGCACGATCCGGGCGCCGGTGCCGCGCGCGACCTCGTCCACCCGGTCGATCGCGTCCCGCACGAACAGCA
This sequence comes from Blastococcus sp. SYSU DS0617, assembly GCF_054051075.1. Classification (NCBI taxonomy): domain Bacteria; kingdom Bacillati; phylum Actinomycetota; class Actinomycetes; order Geodermatophilales; family Geodermatophilaceae; genus Blastococcus; species Blastococcus sp. SYSU DS0617. Next base: position 27,430 of record NZ_JBJHAO010000012.1, on the reverse strand, counting down.
CCTCACCGGTGAGGTCGGCGTAGTGGGTGCCGGCTGCGGCGCAGGCCTCGACCAGCGGCATGCCGTAGCGGGCGTAGGGGCCGACGGTGGTGACGACGACGCGGGTGCCGCGGGCCAGCGCCGCCATCGACGCCGGGTCGGACGCGTCGGCCTCGATCAGCGGCCACGCGGCAGCCGCCGCCGGGAGGGCCGCCCGGGCCTCCTCCAGCCGCGCACGCGACCGCCCGGCGAGGGCGATGCGCAGGCCTGCAGGGGCGTGCTCGGCCAGATAGGCGGCGAGCAGCTTCCCGACGAAGCCGGTCGCCCCGAAGACGACGAGGTCGGAGTCGCGTGCGCTGTCGGTCATGCACGCATGCTTACCGGGCCCTCTGCCCCGCACGCACCCCGGGCGGCGCCGGGCCGTCGGTGCCGGCTGCCACGATGGGCCCGTGCTGCTCGCCGAGGTCGTCGCCGCCTCCGCCCGGGCCGCCGCCACGCGGTCCCGCACGGCGAAGGCCGCCGTGATCGCCGAGCTGCTGCGCCGGGCCGACGTGGCCGAGGTCCAGCCGGTCACCGCCTGGCTGTCGGGCGACACCGGCCAGGGCCGCCTCGGTGTCGGCTGGCGCACCCTCGCGCAGCGGACGGGGCCCGTCGCCGAGCAACCCTCGCTGACCGTGTCCGCCGTGGTGGCCGCGCTCACCGAGCTGGCGACGACGTCCGGCGCGGGGTCGGCCGCCCGGCGCGAGGCCTGCCTCACCGGCCTGCTCTCGGCCGCCACGGTCGAGGAGCAGCGCTTTCTCGGCAGCCTGCTCACCGGCGAGCTGCGCCAAGGAGCCCTGGAGGGCGTCGTCCTCGATGCGGTGGCCACCGCGGCCGGCGTCCAGCCCGCGACCGTGCGCCGGGCCTTCATGCTCTCGGGCCGGCTGCCCGAGACCGCCGCCACGGCCCTGTCCGGTGGCACCGCGGCGCTGGAGGCGGTGCGGCTGCGGGTGGGGCGGCCGGTGCGGCCCATGCTGGCCAGCCCCGGCTCCTCGCTGGACGGCGCACTGGCCGACCTCGGCAGCGACGTCACGGTGGAGTTCAAGCTCGACGGCGCCCGCATCCAGGTGCACCGGGACGGCGACGACGTCCGCGTCTGGACCCGGACCCTGCGCGAGATCACCGACGGCGTCCCCGAGCTGGTGGCGCTGGTGCGGTCGCTCCCCTGCCGCAGCGCCGTCCTGGACGGCGAGACGCTGGCGCTCGACGACGACGGCCGGCCCCGCGCCTTCCAGGACACGCTGAGCCGCTTCGGCAGCGACGCGGCGGACGCGGGGGTGCTGCTCAGCCCGTTCTTCTTCGACCTCCTGCACGTGGACGGGCGCGACCTGCTCGACGAGCCGCTGCGGGTGCGCCTCGATGCCCTGGCGGAGCTGCTCGCCGACGAGTCGCACGCACCCCTGCGCATGCCCGGCGTACGTCGGCCCGACACCGCGCAGGCCGCGCAGGTGCTGGACGGCGCGCTGGCCGGTGGCCACGAGGGCGTCGTGGTCAAGGCGCTGGACGCGCCCTACGCGGCGGGCCGGCGGGCCGGCGGGGCAAGGCGTGGCAGAAGGTCAAGCCGGTGCACACGCTCGACCTGGTCGTCCTCGGCGCCGAGTGGGGCTACGGCCGCCGCACCGGGTCGCTGTCCAACATCCACCTCGGCGCCCGGGATCCCGACGGCGGCGAGCCGGTCATGGTGGGCAAGACGTTCAAGGGCATGACCGACGAGCTGCTGGCGTGGCAGACGGCGACCTTCCCCGACCTGGCCCGCGAGCGCCCGGACTGGGGCGTCCTGCTGCGGCCCGAGCTCGTCGTCGAGATCGCCGTCGACGGCGCGCAGCGCAGCACCCGCTACCCCGGCGGCGTCGCCCTGCGGTTCGCCCGCGTGCTGCGCTACCGGCCGGACAAGACCCCCGCCGAGGCCGACACCGTCGACGCGGTGCGGACGCTGCGTGCGCCCTGACCCCGCGCTCTACCGAGAGTCCTCCGCCATCGGCGCCGGGCCCGGACTGCACCGGATGAACCACTCGGTGGAGAGCATCGAGCCGCGGGCGTCCGGAGGCAGTGCGGCGACCAGCCCGGGCACCGCACCTCTGGCCACCTCGCTCCGGTGCGCCAGGATCGCCGCGATCTTCTCCTCCAGCCAGGGGGTGACGTCGAGGCGTTCGGTGATCTGCTCGTCCGGGACGCTGTAGACGGCCCGCCGCGCGCCGACGAACTCCCGCAACGCCGGCACGACGGAGTCCGGGTGGGTGGCCAGGTACAGGTCGCTCGGTTCCCACGGCGCACCGGCGTCCGGGTACATCCTGTCGAGCCCGGCCGCCTGCGCGGCGAGCACGGAGGCCCGGTACGTGAGCAGGTGGTCCGGGTGGCCGGTCATCCCGCCGTAGGCATCGTGGGTCACCACGATGTCGGGCCGGAACTCCCGGATGTGCACCACCAGCCGTCGGACGACGTCGTCCAGGGGTGCGTCGAGCAGGCGCGGGCTCCCCGGCGCCGACTCGGGGACCAGCGCGTCGGCGTAGCCGAGCATGCGCGGCTCGCCGGCCCCGAGGATCCGCAGCGCCTCGGCCAGTTCCGGCGCGCGCACCGAGTCCTCGGCCCAGGTGGCCGTGACCACCGCGGTCCGCGCCCCGGCACCGGAATGCCGGGCCAGCAGACCGCCGGCGGAGAGGGACTCGTCGTCCGGGTGCGCGAAGACGGCGAGCACGCTGCGTTCAGACACAGGACACCCTTCGGAATCGTGTGCGCCTGCTACCGGCGCAGCGCGTCCCGGACGAACGCGACGACGTCGGCGAGGACCTCGTCGCGGTTGGTCTCGTTGAAGATCTCGTGCCGGGCTCCGGGGTAGATCCGCTCGACGTAGGTCTCGCCGCGCAGGTGCTGCACGCCGGACCGGGCGCCGTCGGCCGGCACCAGCCGGTCGTCCTCGCCGTGCGCCCACATCAGCGGCAGCGACCCCAGCGACGGCCCGTCCTGCACGGCGGCCAGCGCCCGGGCGATGCCTTCGACGGTGGGCCGCTGGAACGGCCCGTGCCAGATGAGCGGGTCGGCCTCGTAGGCGCGGGCGACCTCGGGGTCGCGGGAGAGCGTCGAGGTGTCCAGCGGGGTGTCGGGCATCTCGTCCAGCTCCAGCAGCCGGGCGCCGCCCCACTCCCCCACCAGCGGCCCGGACAGCACCACCGCGGCCAGCGAGCCGCCGTACCGCTGGGCGTAGCGCGCGGCGATCAGCCCGCCCATGGAGTGGCCGAGGAGCACCACCGGCAGGCCGGGGTGCTGCGCCCGGATCTCCTCGTCGACGGCGTGCAGGTCGTCGACGACCCGCTCGAAGTCGGCGACGACCACCCGGTCGCCCTCGCTCTTCCCGTGTCCGACGTGGTCGACGGCGGTCACGACGGCGCCGGCGTCGACCAGGGCCGCGGCGACGTGCTCGTACCGCCCGGTGTGCTCGCCGTACCCGTGCGCCAGCAGGACGACGTGGGTGGGTGAGGCGCCTTCCCACGTACGCCCGGCCAGCCGGCCCGCGTGCCCGTCGAGCGCCCACTCCCGTGCCGCGGTCATGCCGACGCCGCCACGCGCGGCGCGACCTCGGTGCCCAGCAGCTCGATGCCCCGCAACAGATCTGCGTGCGCCAGCCGCGGGTTGGTCATCTGCAGCGAGATGCGGGCCACGCCGCCGAGCTGCCCGGAGATCCGGACCAGCTTCTCCGCCACCGTGTCGGGATCACCCATGAAGAACGCTCCGTCCGGTCCACTCGTCGCGTCGAACTGCGCGCGGCTCGGCGGGGAGAACCCGCGCTCCCGCGAGACCTTCTCGAACATCTCGTGCCAGCCCGGGTAGATGGTGTCGGCCGCGGCCTGCGTGCTCTCCGCGACGAAGCCGAACACGTGCAGCCCGACCTGCAGCGTCTCCGGCGCGTGCCCCGCCTGAGCACCGGCGCGGCGGTAGAGGTCGATGAGCGGCGCGAACTGGCGGGGCTCCCCACCGATGATCGCCACCATCAGCGGCAGGCCGAGCAGTCCGGCCCGCACGAAGGACTCCGGCGTGCCACCGACGCCCACCCAGATCGGCAGCGGGTCCTGCAGCGGCCGCGGGTAGACGCCCTGTCCCGTCAGCGGCGGGCGGTGCCGGCCCGACCAGGTGACGTGCTCGGACTCGCGGATCCGCAGCAGCAGGTCGAGCTTCTCGGCGAACAGCTCGTCGTAGTCGGCCAGGCTCAGCCCGAACAGCGGGAACGCCTCCGTGAAGGACCCGCGGCCCACGACGAGGTCGATGCGGCCCTTGGAGATCAGGTCCAGGGTGGCGAACTGCTGGAAGACGCGCACCGGGTCGGCGGCGCTCAGCACGGCCACCGCACTGCCCAGGCGGATGCGGGAGGTGCGCGCGGCGGCCGCGGCCAGGATCACCGGCGGCGCCGAGTCGTAGTACTCGCTGCGGTGGTGCTCGCCGATGCCGAACGAGTACAGCCCCACCCGGTCGGCCAGCTCGATCTCCTCGAGCAGGTGCTCCATCCGCTCCTCGGCCCCGATCAGGCGGCCGGAGGCCGGATCGGTCACCGCCGAGACGAAGCTGTCGACGCCGAGGTGCATGGACCGTCCCTCCGAAGGCTCTCCCGTGCGGCAGGCCCGGCGCGGGAACGGGGTCCAGTCAAGCAGGGACCGCCGACGCCGGCCGCCCGTGAGCCGGGTCGGCCGGCCGGCGTGGCAGCGCGGCGGGGCGGGCAGTAAGGAGGCATGGCGGGAGCATTGCCGGCACGGACCGGCGCGGGAGGTGCCGCATGCGGTCACGGGCACGACGCGCGTGCTCCGCACCGGATCCCGGCGCGGGGCTGGCTGCAGGTGCTGCACCGGGCCGCGCGCCACGTCCTCGACGACCGCCTCATGGCCCTGGCCGCCGCCGTCTCCTTCTTCGCGATCCTGTCCATCGCCCCGCTGATGGTGACGGCGCTGTCGGTCTACGGGGCGCTCAACTCCCCCGAGCAGGCGCTCGACCAGCTCTCGTCGGTCGCCGAGGTGCTGCCGCCCGAGCTCGAACCGCTCGTCGCCGAGCAGCTGACCACCATCACGACGGCGTCGGCGCAGGTGCTCACCTGGCGCGGGGTCACCGGCCTGCTGGCCGCGCTCGTCACCGCCACCACCGCCGCGACCTACCTCATCGACGCGCTGACCCTCGCCTACTCCGAGACCGAGACGCGGGGCTTCCTCCGCCGCACCAGGCTGGCCGTCACGTTCGTGCTGGGCGGCGCGCTGGTCCTCGGTGCGCTCATCGCGGGTGGCGGTGTCCTGTCCCGGCAGCTCGGCCGCCTGCCCGATCCGGTGCGCCCGCTCGCGCCGGCGCTGATGTGGCTGACCCTGGCGCTGCTGCTGGCGCTGCTGCTGGCCGTTCTCTACCGCGTCGCTCCCGACCGCACCCAGGCGCGCTGGCGCTGGATCAGCGTCGGCGCCGCCGTCGCCACCGGGTTGTGGCTGGCCACGTCGGTCGCCCTGTTCGCCTACGTGCAGGGCCTCGGCTCCTACGAGACCACCTACGGCTCCCTCGGCGGGGTCGCCATCAGCATGTTCTGGCTGTGGCTCAGCGTCTTCCTCGTCATCGTCGGCGCCACGGTGAACGCCGAGAGCGAGCGCCAGACCGCCCAGGACTCCACCGTGGGCCCCGATCGCCCGGCTGGTCAGCGCGGCGCCGTCGTCGCCGACAGCGTGCCGCCCTCCCGCGACGTCGCAACCGGCTAGGCCGGGGAGGCCGGCTGCCCGGCCCGCAGGTGCTCGCCGAAGAAGCGCAGGATGCGCGCCCACGCGTCCTCGGCGGAGGGCTGGTGGTAGTCGAAGCCGGACACCTTCTCCAGCACGCTGAACGGACCGAGGTTGTGCCGGTTCAGGAAGGAGTGGCCGGCGTCCGGGTACTCCTCGACGTCGTGCGGCACCCCGAGCCGGGTGAGCAGGCCCTCCAGCTCCTCGGCGGCGCCCCGCAACATCCGGTCCCGCTTTCCGTAGCTGGCCACCACCGGGCAGGCGCCCTCGAGCACCCGCTCGGCGTTCTTCGGCACGGCGCCGTAGTTCGGCGCCGCCGCGTCGAAGCCGCGGGTCGCCGCCAGCAGCGCGAAGCCGCCGCCCATGCAGAAGCCGAGGACGCCGACCCGCCCGGTGCTGTCGGACCGTCCGACCAGCCACCGGCGGGTCGCCTCCAGATCACCGAAGGCAGCCCCGTGCCCCTGCAGCATGGCGCGGAAGGTCGAGCGCAGGCACCGGAGCACCCCACCGGCGGTGAAGAGGTCCGGCGCCACCGCGAGGTAGCCCGCGGCGGCCAGCCGGTCGGCCTGCTGCCGGGTGTCGTCGTTGAGCCCCAGCGCCTCGTGCACCACGACGACGGCCGGCCAGGGGCCCTCCCCCGCCGGCGGCACCCCGAGGTACGCCCGCAGCTCCGGTGCGCTCGCGCCGCCGGGGATCACGATGTCGGGCACGGTGCCTCCAGGGGCGGGACGGTCAGCTGCCCGGGCGGAAGGGGTTCTTGCCCGCCCGGAAGAGCGTCTCCTGCGTGAAGCTGGCGGCCAGGGTGCCGCCCGCGGTGAAGATCGCACCGGTGTACCAGCCGCGTCCACCCGAGACCGTGCCCGGCTCCATGTCCATGAGCACCCACTCGTCCAGCGGCGCGTGCCGGTGGAACCAGACGGCGTGGTCGAGGGTCGGCCCCGGGCTCGCCTCGTCCTGCGGCATGTTGGCCAGGCCGGTGCCGATGTCGGACAGGTAGGTGAGCACGCAGGCGTGCACGAGGTGGTCGTCGGGCAGCGGCACCGTCGTCCGCGCCCAAAAGCGGGTCGGCAGCCGCCAGCCCGGGTCCGCCTGGCCCGGCCGGCGGCTCTCCATGGTGAACAGCCGCGGCATGCCGTAGCTCTTCAGCCCGTCGGGCCCGTCGACGTCGGGCATCTCCTGGACGGGGATGTCCGGCCCGACGCCGCCGGCGTGGAAGGAGGCCGCCATGCTGAAGATGACCTCGCCCCCCTGCACCGCGACCACCCGCCGGGCGGAGAACGAGCCGCCGTCGCGGTCCCGCTCGACCCGGAAGATCGTCGGCCGGGCGGCGTCGCCGCTGCGCAGGAAGTAGCCGTGCAGCGAGTGCGGCAGGCGCCCCTCCCCGACGGTCAGCCCGGCGGCGAGCAGCGCCTGGGCGGCGACCTGACCGCCGTAGAGCGGGAACGGGTCGGCGAAGACCAGCGTGCTCCGGTAGAGGTCCCGGTCGATCTCCTCGAGGTCGAGGACGTCGAGCACCGTCGGCTCGGACTCTGCTGGGTCGGCCCCGGGCTCGCTCTGCACTGCGTTCTCCTCGGTCGGTGTCGGATCGCCGCCGCGACGATACGGTCGCCGCAGTGCGACCGACGTCACCGGCTCGGGGACGGAACTGGACGATCCGGCGGGTTCCGCCGACAGGAGGCAGTGCTCCATGACAGGTTCGATGCGGGCCCAGCGGTTCTACAAGGCGACGGGTGAGTGGGCGATCGAGGACGTGCCCATCCCCGAGCCGGGCCCCGGCCAGGTGCTGATCAAGGTCGCCTACTGCGGCATCTGCCACTCCGACCTCAGCCTGATCGACGGGGTGTTCGGCGGCATGGGCACCCCCGACGTCATCACCCAGGGGCACGAGGCCTCGGGCACCATCGCCGCCCTCGGGCCGGGCGTGACCGGCTGGTCGGTCGGCGACCGGGTGATCCCGGCCGCGGGCCGCCCGTGCGGCCAGTGCGCGAACTGCCTCCGCGGTCCGATCGGCCAGTGCCTGAACATCCAGCTGATGGCCTTCGCCTACGACGGCGCCTGGGCGGAGTACACGCTCGCCGGGGCCTTCGGCCTCACCCAGGTGCCCGACGGGGTACCGATGGACCAGGCCGCCATCCTGGCCGACGCGGTGTCCACCCCCTTCGGCGCGGTCGTGCACACCGGGCAGGTCCGGATCGGCGAGGCCGTCGGCGTCTGGGGCGTGGGCGGGGTCGGCACCCACATCGTGCAGCTCGCCCGGCTGGTCGGGGCCAACCCGATCATCGCCCTCGACCTCGAGGAGGCCGTGCGCGAGCGGGCGCTGGAGATCGGCGCGGACTTCGCCTTCGACTCCCGCGACCCGGACCTCGCGGCGAAGATCGCCGACGCGACGAAGGGCCGGATGCTCGACGTCGCCTTCGACGCCGTCGGCGTGACGTCCACCTTCGAGCAGGGGCTGGCGATGCTGGCCAACGGCGGCCGGGTCGTCGTCGTCGGGCTGAGCGGCGAGGAGGCGAGCGTCGGGAGCACGCTCGGGTTCGGCCTCTCGCGGAAGCAGGCGCTCGGGCACCTGGGCTACCAGGGCACAGACATCGGCATCCTGGCCGATCTCGTGGCCGCCGGTCGCCTGGACCTCTCCCGCTCGATCAGCGGCGTGGTCTCCCTGGAGGACGTCGGCGAGGGCATCCGACGGCTGCACGAGCGCGACGGCAACCCCATCCGGATCCTCGTCCAGCCCTGAGGACCCGCGGACACGGCAGGAGGCCGGGATGTCCCCACCCGGGGCGGTGTCGCTCGCCCTGCCGTTCCGCGGGACCTGGCTGGCCCGGAACAGCCCGGCGCGCCGCGTCCCGAGCCACGGCACCCGGCTGTTCGCCACCACGTACGCGATCGACTTCGTCGCCGTCGAGGGACGGCGGACGGCGCACGTCCGCGACTGGCGGGCGCTGCTGGCCACCGAGCCGCCCGAGCGGTTCGTCGGGTTCGGGCAGCCGGTCCTCGCGCCGGCCGCGGGGACCGTGGTGGCGGTCCTGGACGGGGAGCCCGACCACGAGGCGCGGCGGTCGCAGCTCGCGCTGGTGCCGTACGCGCTCACCCAGGCCGGCCGGATCCGCGGCGGGCCGCCCGCCATCGCCGGCAACCACGTCGTCCTCGAGCTTGCCGACGGCGCCGGGTTCGCGCTGCTCGCCCACCTCCGGCGCGGCTCGGTGGCCGTGGCCCCGGGCCGGCGGGTGGCGGAGGGCGAGCAGCTCGGGGCGTGCGGCAACTCGGGCAACTCCACGCAGCCGCACGTACACCTGCAGGTCATGGATGCCGCCGACGCGTCGCGCGCGTCCGGCCTCCCGCTGGAGTTCCGTTCCTACCGCGTCCGGCCCCGCTCCGGCGGGCGGCCGGTCGAGGTGGCACGCGGGGTCCCCGGTGAGTCCGAGGTCGTGGAGCCCCTCTGAGCGCGGTGCGGCCCCGCCGAGGAACGGGTGCTGCGCAGCTCGAAGCACCCGGCAGTGGACAATGGACGCCGTCCGTGAGGGCCGGGGACCTCCGGCCCCGGGCATGAACGCGCCTGTTCCGCTGTTGTCCGGTGCGACGGTCCGCCTGCGACGGCGTCGACCCCGCCTCCAGACGAAGCCTTTCGAAGGACACTGCTTGCCCGAGATCCGATCCACTCCCCCGCCGCAGACAGCCCGCCGCCGCGAGCGCTCCGCCGGCCGCCAGACCGCGGCCCGCGACGCCGACCGCGTGGCCGCCCGCGCCGAGAAGCTGGCCCAGCAGAGCTGGGTCGAGGGCGCCGAGCCCGCGCTGCCGGTCCGCACCACCCGGCCCGAGGACGTCGTCTTCCACCTCGGCCCCACCAACTCCGGCAAGACCTACGAGTCGCTGCAGGCGCTGGCCGCCGCCGGCTCCGGGGTCTACGCCGCACCGCTGCGCCAGCTCGCGCACGAGGCCTACGAGAAGCTCTCCGCGCTCCTGCCCGAGGGCACGGTCGGCCTGTCGACGGGCGAGGAGGAGATCGACCCCTTCGCGCCCATCGTCTGCTGCACCGTCGAGAAGGCGCCGCCGCGCGGCGAGATGCTGGTCCTCGACGAGGCCCACTGGGTGACCGACCCCGACCGCGGCCACCACTGGGCGCGGCTGCTGCTCACCGGTGAGTACCGGACGATGCACCTGATCGCGGCCGCGGAGGCCTATCTGGTGCTCAAGCCCCTGGTCTCCGACGCCGAGCACGTCGAGGTCGTCAACCACAAGCGGCTGTCGCGGCTCGACGTGCTCCGCGCGCCGGTCCGGGCCGACGCCGTCCGCCCGCAGACCCTCGTCGTCGCCTTCTCCCGCAAGGCCGTGTACGCGGCGGCGGCCGAGCTGGACCAGCACCGCCCCGGCAAGGTCGGCGTGCTCTACGGCGCCCTGCCCCCGGCCACCCGGCGCGAGGTGATCCAGCGGTTCACCGACGGCGAGCTCGACGTGCTGGTCACCACCGACGTGATCGGCCACGGCATCAACGTTCCCGCCACCACCGTGCTGTTCGCCGAGACCTCCAAGTTCGACGGCCAGGAGGTGCGCCCGCTGCGCACCTGGGAGGCCGCGCAGATCGCCGGGCGGGCCGGCCGCTACGGGCTCACCGGCCACGGCGCCGTCGGCATCCTGATCGGCGTCAGCGGGCTCAAGCCCGTCGGGGCGCTCGTCGCGAACGGCGCCGCGGTGGCCCGCGGTGACGAGATGAGCGACCTGCCCAAGCGCGCGCCGCGACTGCGGCCGGAGCTCGAGGACCTCGGCGCGATCGAGGCCGTCGACCTGCCGGAGGCGCTGGTGCGCTGGATGGCGTGGGCCCGCGCCGCCACCCGCGACCAGGCGATGACCGCCGACGACGTCACCAGCCTCGTGCTGCGGGTGCACGCCCTGCTCCCGCTGCTGCGCGGCCCGCTCGGCGCGGCCGGCGACCTGGAGACGGTCTGGCGGCTGGTCAACCTGGCCATCGACTACAACCCGCCGCGGCGCACCCGCTGGCTGGTGCTCGCCCGCGCGGCCCTCGAGCACGCCGTCGGCCTGCCCGTGCAGCCGGAGACCGTGCTTCCCGACGTCCCCCGCGGCGGCACGGTCGAGGAGTACGAGCAGGCGGCCGCCGCGGCCCGCGACGCCCAGACCCTGCTGCGCCAGTTCCCCGGTGTGGGCGGGCTGGACAGCGACGACGCCGCCTGGGTCGAGGAGGAGTGCGCGGAGATGATCACCGAACTGCTCCCCGACGCGATCGCCCTGGGCCGGTCGGGCAAGTGCACCGGCTGCGGCTCGGCGATCGCACCCTGGTTCACCACCTGCCGGCCCTGCAGCGCCCCGGCCGGCCGGTCCGGCGGGGACCGCAGCCGCCGTCCCGCCGGGGGGCAGCGGGCGGCCGGCCGGGCCGCCGGCCGCGCGCTCGGTGGCCGCCAGGGCGGACCTCGCGGGCGCTCCCGCCGGGGCTGACCCGCCGGGCCGCCCGGCGGTGCGGGACGATGGCGCGATGCACCTGCTCCTGGAGTACGCCCTCGCCCCGGACTACCTCGAGCGCCGCGGCGCCCTGCGCGAGGAGCACCTCGACCTGGCCCGCGCGGCGCACGAGCGGGGCGAGCTGCTGCTCGCCGGCGCCCTGCCCGATCCCTTCGACCGGGCGCTGCTGGTCTGGACCGCGCCGCGGGAGGCCGTGGAGCGGTTCGTCGAGCAGGACCCGTACGTCGTCCAGGGCCTCGTCACCGGCTGGACGATCCGGGAGTGGAACGTCGTCGTGGGCGGCTCGCGGTAGCCCCGGCCGGGCACGCCGCGGGGCCGATCACTCCAGCCGAGGCCGGATGTTCTCCGTCCAGACGTCCCAGCCGACGCGCACGACCAGCACGCTGACGACGACGAGGAACGCGACGCGGATGAAGCCGCTGCCCCGGGCGGCCGCGGTGCGCGCCCCGAGGTAGCCACCGGCCATGTTGGCCGCCCCGAGCGCCAGCCCGAGGCCCCAGTAGACGGCACCGTGCGGCACGAAGAAGAGTAGCGCGCCCAGGTTGGTGGCAAAGTTGACGATCTTGGCCTTGGCGCTGGCCTGGAGGAACGCGTAGCCCAGCAGCGACACCATGGCGAAGACGAGGAACGACCCCGTGCCGGGCCCGAGGATGCCGTCGTAGAAGCCGATGACCGCGCCGATGACGGCCGCCGTCCCGTGGTGTCGCCGGCCGGAGTGCCGGAGCGCGGTGACGTCGCCCAGCGAGGGTCGCAGCAGCGTGAACGCCCCGATGCCGATCAGCGCGACGACGATGATCGGCTTGAAGACGCTGGCCGGCAGCAGCGCGGCGATCGAGGCGCCGCAGAAGCTGCCGACCAGCGCGATCGCCGCCATGGGCAGCGCGGTGCGCAGGTCGGGGTGGACGCGGCGGTAGTAGGTGATCGCGCTGGTCGTGGTGCCGAAGATCGAGCCCAGCTTGTTGGTCGCCAGCGCCTGCACCGGGCTGATGCCCGGCACCAGCAGCAGCGCGGGCAGCTGCACGAGCCCGCCACCCCCGACGACGGCGTCGATGAAGCCGGCGGTGAGCCCGGCCAGCAGCACGAACACGAGGGTCGCGACGCTCAGTCCGTCCGGCAGCACGTCCACCGCGAGCAGCTCGCTCATGCCTCTCCTCCCGGCTGCCGTCCCGTCCCGGTGGGTGCGCAGGCGGCGACCACTCCACCACGACGGCCGGGGTGCCCCGCGCACCGCCCTAGGGTGGGCGTGTGGAGGTCTGGTCCAACCCCTCGTGCTCGAAGTCCCGAGCCGCCCGCGACCGGCTCGACCGGGCCGGGATCCGGTACACGGTGCGCCGCTACCTCGACGATCCGCCGACCGGGGCCGAACTCCGGGCAACCCTCGCCGCGCTGGGGCTCGAGCCCTGGGACATCACCCGCACGGGCGACCCGCTGGCCCGCGAGCTCGGCGTACGCGACCTGCCGCGCGAGCCCGGCGTCTGGATCCGCCTGCTGGTCGAGCACCCGCAGCTGATCCAGCGGCCGATCCTGCTGGCCGACGACGGGCGCGCCTGGATCGCCCGCGACGAGGAGACGCTGCTCCGGATCACCGGGGCCTGACCCCGGTCAGGAGGCGTCGGCCCACGAGCGGACGACGTCGACGTCCAGCGGGAAGTCGATCGGGAACTCGCCGAACAGCAGCCGGCCCGACTGCGCCGCGGCCTGCCGCACCGCCTCGCCGACGCCGTCGGCCAGGTGCGCGGGGGTGTGCACGACGACCTCGTCGTGCAGGAAGAAGACCAGGTGCGGCCGCTCGTGCAGCGGGCCCTCCCCCAGCGCCCACAGCCGGTTGCGCAGGTCGGCCAGCCAGCACAGCGCCCACTCCGCCGCCGTGCCCTGGACGACGAAATTGCGGGTGAACCGGCCCCAGGCGCGGCTCTGCCGGTTCCGGTCCTCCCGCGGCCCGCCCTCGTCGGGTGCCTCCCCCAGATCGGCGGAGCGCTCGACCCAGCCTGCGGTCGGGAGCGGCGAGCCCCGGCCGAGCAGCGTGCGCACCACCTCACCGCGCTCCCCCGCCCGCGCGGCGTCCTCGACCAGGCCGATGGCCCGCGGGTACCGCTGGGTGAGCCGCGGCATCATGCGCCCGCTCTCGCCGCGGGTGGCGCCGTAGAGCGCGCCGAGCATCCCGACCTTGGCCTCGGCGCGCGTCGCGACCACTCCGGCCGCGACGATGCCCTGGTACAGGTCGGTGCCCCGGGCGGCGTCGGCCATCGCCGAGTCGTGGCTCATCCCGGCCAGCACCCGGGGCTCGAGCTGGGCGACGTCGGCGACGACGAAGCGCCATCCCTCGTCGGCGATCGCGGCCGGCCGCACCTGCGTGGGCATCGACAGCGCTCCCCCACCGTTGGACGACCACCGGCCGGTGACCACGCCGCCGGGCACGAAGTGCGAGCGGAACCTGCCCTCGTGCACCCAGGTGTCCAGCCACGCCCAGCCGTTGGCCGTCATCAGCCGGGCGAGCTTGCGGTACTCCAGCAGCGCCGGCATCGCGGGGTGCTCGAGCTGCTCCAGCGTCCACGAGCGGGTGTCGGTCACCGGCAGGCCGGCCGCCCTGAGGGCCCGCAGCAGATCGCCCGGCGAGTCGGGGTTGAGCCCCGGCGCGCCCAGCGCCGTCCGCACCTCGCCGGCCAGCCGCTCCAGCACGACCGGCCGCCGGCCGCCGGCCGGCCGCGGGCCGAGCAGCTCGGTGAGCAGCCGGTCGTGGACGTCGGCCCGCCACGGCAGACCCGCGTGGGTCATCTCGGCCGCGACGAGCGCTCCCGAGGACTCGGCCGCGAGCAGGAGGCCGAGCCGGCCCCGCTCCGGCGAGGCGGCCAGCGCCGCCTGCTGCCGGTCGTGCTCGGCGACCGGGTCGAGCAGGTCGGCCGGGTCGGCCAAGGGGAAGAGCGCGGGGTCGACCGCGGTGACCGGCTGCAGCGCGTCCCAGCCCGGGGTCGAGTCGGCCGCGAGCAGCCCCTGGTCGACGAACGGGGACCGCCGCAGCACCGCGTGGCACAACCGCAGGTCCGTGCACCGGGCGACCCGGACGCCGTGCGCCAGCAGGGCCGGGTACCAGCGGGTGGTGTCGTCCCAGACCCAGCGCACCGGTCCGGCCGTCTCCCGGTCGGCCACGAAGGCCGGGAGCTCGTGGCCCGGCACCTCGTGCGCCGGCAGCCGGACGGGACCCGCGCCCTCCTGGACCTCGACGTCCTCGCCGCGGCGCACGAGGACGATCCGGTTCACCCCGGCAGTGTCGTCGACGGGTCCGACGGCCTGCGGACGTCGGCCGATCTCCCGATCGAGGCCTGACGACGGCGCGGCCGGGGTACGCCCGCACCATGGATGCCATCTCGATGGGAAAGGCCGGCCTGCAGGGCTGGCGGTCGAAGGTCGCCGACGCCGTGGCGAGCCCGGTCGCGCGGACGTCCGGGTTCAGCGACGACCAGGTGCGGGCGGTCCTGGGCGGCGCGTTCTTCGTGCTCTCCGCCGTCTACGTCGTGCAGACGCTCCGGCAGTTGCAGCGCGCCTGAGCGGCTGCCCCGTGGTGCGCCGCGGAGCAGCCGGGCCGTTAGCGTGCGGTATGGCTGTCGATCCCCGTGGCTCGGACCTCAAGCGTTACCTGCAGGAGGACCCGGGCGGACCTGTCGTGATGCTCAACCTGCTGCGCTACGCCGAGGGCGGCCGGGAGACCTACGAGAAGTACTCCTCGGCGCTGCGGACCACCTTCCTCGCCCGCTACGGCGCCGAGGTGATCTACGCCGGGGACGGGTCGACCGCGCTGGTCGCCGAGCCCGGGCAGGAGTGGGACGCGGTGCTGCTGGTCCGCTATCCCTCGCGCAAGGCGTTCAGCAAGATGGTGGCCGACCCGGAGTACCAGCAGTTCACCCACTTCCGCACCCAGGCGCTGACCGAGGCGGTCCTGCAGGCCACCGTCCCCAGGTGAGGGCACCCTAACCACGCCCCTTCTCCTCGGGCTAGGGTTCGCCCGAGGGGGCACCCGACCTCGCGCCGAGCACGGCCGTCCCGCCCCCTGGAACCGTTCCGGAGGAGCAGGTATGACCGAAGCACGACGGGGTGGCCCCGACGGCCGCCCGCCCCGCAGGCGGACGGCACGGGTCGCCGAGGTGCTGCGGACCTCGCGCATCACCCCGCACCTGGTCCGCGTCGTGCTCGGCGGCGAGGGGCTGGCCGGCTTCCCGGCCGGCGAGTTCACCGACCACTACGTGAAGCTGCAGCTGCCGCCGGCCGGCGCCACGTACCAGGCGCCCTACGACGTCGACGAGCTGCGGGCGCAGCTGCCGCCGGAGCAGTGGCCGGTCACCCGCACCTACACCGTGCGGGCGTGGGACGCCGCCTCCGGTGAGCTCACCATCGACTTCGTGCACCACGGCGACGCGGGCGTGGCCGGGCCCTGGGCCGCGGCCGCGCGACCCGGCGACCGGATCCAGTTCCTCGGCCCCGGCGGCGCCTACCGCCCGCACCCGGACGCCGACTGGCACCTGCTCGCCGGCGACGAGTCCGCCCTGCCCGCCATCGCGGCAGCCCTGGAGGGGCTCCCCGCCGGAGCGCGCGCCCTCGCCTTCGTCGAGGTGGCCGGGCCCGAGGAGGAGCTGACCGACCTGGCTCCGCCCGCGGGGGCCGTACTGCACTGGCTGCACCGCGGGGACGCCGCCCCCGGCGAGGCCCTGGTGGCCGCGGTCCGTGCCGCCGAGCTCCCGGCCGGCCGAGGGCACCTGTTCGTGCACGGCGAGGCCCACGCCGTCCGCGAGCTGCGCCGGCACCTGCGCGGGCTCTACGGCCTGGCTCCCGAGTGGACGTCGATCTCCGGCTACTGGCGGCGGGGGGACACCGAGGACGGCTGGCAGACCACCAAGCAGGAGTGGAACGCCGCGATCGAGGCCGAGGAGGCGCCCGCCAGGGCCTGAGCCCCGGGCCGGGGCTCCGGCCGCGCCCGGCCGTCTGACAAGCTCGGGTCGACCGACCACCGACCTCAGGAGGACCCGTGCGCGCCGCCCAGATCTCCACCCTCGACGGCCCCGGGGCCATCCAGGTCGTCGACGTCCCCGAGCCCGAGGCCGGTGACAAGGTCCTCATCGAGGTGCACGCCGCCGGCGTCACGTACCCGGAGGTCCTGCAGAGCCGCGGCGAGTACCAGATGAAGCCGCCGCTGCCGTTCATCCCGGGCAGCGAGGTGGCCGGTGTCGTCCGCTCCGCCCCCGAGGGCAGCGGGGTCACCGCCGGGCAGCGGGTGGCGGCGTTCCCGTCCCTGGGCGGTTTCGCCGAGGTGGTCGCCGCGGCGCCGTCCATGGTCTTCGCGCTGCCGGACGGCACGAGCTTCGAGCAGGGCGCCGCCCTGCCGATGAACTACCTGACGATGCACTTCGCGCTGCGCCGCCGCGGCCAGCTCCGCGAGGGCGAGACCGTGCTGGTCCACGGCGCGGCCGGTGGTCTGGGGACGGCCGCCGTCCAGCTGGCGAAGGCCTACGGAGCCCGCGTGCTCGCCGTCGTCTCCAGCGACGCCAAGGGCGAGGTGGCCCGGGCCGCCGGCGCCGACGAGATCGTGCCCTCCGACGGCTTCCGGGACGCGGTCAAGGAGCTGACCGGCGGGCGCGGCGTCGACGTCGTGGTCGACCCGGTCGGTGGCGACCGGTTCACCGACTCACTGCGCAGCCTCGGTCGCGAGGGCCGGATCCTGGTGCTCGGCTTCACCGGCGGGGAGATCCCGACGGTCAAGGTCAACCGGCTCCTGCTCAACAACGTCTCCGTCGTCGGCGTGGGCTGGGGTGCCTTCTGGTCCACCAGCGCCCCCGGCTTCCCGAAGGAGCAGTGGCAGGAGCTCTACCCCCTGCTCGAGAGCGGCGCGCTGGACCCGGTCCTGGGCACCGTGCACCCGCTGGAGGACGTCGTCGCGGCCGTCACCGAGCTCGACGAGCGCCGCGCGGCGGGCAAGGTCCTCCTCCGCGTCCGCGGCTGACCGCTCCGCCTGACCCACCGCAGCCGGCTGCGGCGCTACTCCCCCACGAGTCGCCGCAGCCGCCGCGCAGGCTCGCACAGCAGCACGCCCGGCAGCCGCAGGGCGGCCGACGCGGCCCGCACCCCGAACCGCAGCAGGTCGGGCCACTCGGCCGGCCGGGGCGCGGGCGCCACGGGCCGCTCGCGTACCGGCGGCGGCACCGGCGGGAGCGGGAGCTCCGGTGCGGCCGGCGGCGGCGCCAGCACGTCCATGGCCGGATGGCTGCGGCGCGGCGCGCGCAGCGAGGCGAAGGACGGGATGGGTGGCGCCAGGGGCGATTCCCCCTCGCCGCTCCCCCGTCCGCGACCGGTCGTGGACACGGCTGGTTCCTCCAGGTCGGGTTCCGGGATCAGGGCGACAGCGGTGACGCGGTGGTCGCCCGGGGTCGTCGACACTAGTGCCGGCCCGCGCCGCGCCCGGCGCGGGTCGGCCCCCGCCGACGCGGCAGGCGTCAGCGGTAGTTCACGTGGACGTGGTCGAAGTGGTTCGCCGTCACGCCGCCGCGGTTCTCCATCTGCTTCCAGGAACCGCCCGGCGAGCTGAGCATCCGCTGCTGCCAGATGACGTAGTCCACGCCGAGCTCGTTCCAGTGGGCCACGTGGTAGGCCGCGATCGCGTCGCCGAGCGCCGCGTTCGTCATCACCATGTAGTCCACCGCGAGGCCGGAGGGGTGGCCGCCGGGATCGGCGGCGCTGGCGCGCGTGCCTCCGAGCGTGATCGAGCCGGCTCCCGGGACGTTGCTGACGACGGCGTCGGCAGCCGCCTGCGCCCGGGGGTTGATCGCGCCGGCGGTGTTGCTGATCCTGGCGCGGACGGTGGCGGCCACCGAGCCGGCGGCCTGCGCCACGGCGGCAGCCGGCGACGAGGGCGCGGGTCGCGCGGCAGCTCTCGGCTGATCGGCGGCGCGCTCGGCGGCGGCCGCCTCCTCGGCGGCCCGGCGCGCGGCGGCCTCGGCCTCGGCCTCGGCCTGCGCCTGGGCTGCTGCCGCGTCCGCCTCGGCGCGCCGCTGGTCGAGCACCGCCTGATCGGCCTCGGCCTGGGTGAGCAGTGCTGCGACCTCTGCGTCCTCACGGGCGCTGCGGCTGGCGGCGATCTCGGCCAGCGGCTCCAGCTCGCGCGTCACGTCCTCCGGAGCGGGCGTGGACTCGATGCCGAGCTGACGCGCCACGCTGACCGACTCCGTGCTCACCGCCTCGGCCTGGGCTGCCGGGCCGGTGCCGGCGGCCAGGTTCACCAGGAGCGCGCCGGCGGCGGCCACTCCCAGGTAGATGCCGGGTCGGCGGACGGCGGCCGGAGGACGGCGATGAGAGGTCGACGAACGGCGGGAGACGGTGGTGCGGGAGTGCATGTGCGCGGGTGCTCCGAAGGTGCGTGCAGCAGCGTCCGACCAGGGACGACGTGGGGCTGCGACGGGTGTGCGGTCGGCGAGGGCTGCGGCTCCGCGGTGAGCCGGGACGCCGGTGGGGTCACCGGAGAGCCGGTGCCCGGGCGTGCCGGGGTGGGGTCGTGTCGACCGGCGGACGCAGCCACGGTAACCACCGTTACGGATCCGTGACAATCGGCGACGGCGTGTCCGGGCGTGACACGCCCCTCACCACCGGGCACCCGGACGCTCCCGGCATCCGGCAGCTCGGGGCGGCGCGACCGAGCACCGCCGGCCGTCGCGATGCGCGACGGCCGGCGGTACGGCGGTACGGCGTCAGCGGTAGTTGACGTGGACGTGGTCGAAGTGGTTCGCCGTCACGCTGCCCCGGTTCTCCATCTGCTTCCAGGCCCCACCGGGTGAGCTGAGGTAGCGCTGCTCCCAGATGATGTAGGCCACGCCGAGCTCGTCCCAGTGGGCGATGTGGTAGGCGGTGATGGCGTTCCCGAGCGCGCGGTTCGACAGGACCATGTAGTCGAGCGCGAGGCCGGAGGGGTGGCCACCGGGGTCGGCCGCGCTGGCGCGCGTACCGCCGAGGGTGATCGAGCCGGCGCCGGGCACGTTGCTGACCACGGCGTTCGCCGCCGCCTGCACCTGCGGCCGGATCGCTCCGGCGTTGTTGGTGATCCGCGCGACGGCGCGTGCGGCGACCGGGGCGGGTGCCGGGAGGGCAGCCGGTGCCGGTGCAGCGGCCGGTGCGGGCGCCCGGGCCGCGGGCGGTGCCGGCGGTGCCGGTGCCGGAGCCCGAGGAGCGGGGGGCGCGACCGGAGCGGGCGGAGCGGGCGGGGCAGCGACAGGTGCGGCCGGCGGCGCTGCGGCGGCCGCCTCCTCGGCAGCGGCGAACGCGGCGGCGGCCTTCATCCCGGCCGCCTCCTCGGCAGCGGCGATCGCCGCGGCGGCCTTCATCCCGGCCGCCTCTTCCGCAGCGGCGAACGCGGCCGCCGCCTTCATCCCGGCCGCCTCCTCGGCCGCGGCGAACGCGGCCGCCGCCTTCATCCCGGCCGCCTCCTCGGCCGCGGCGAACGCCGCCGCCGCCTTCATCCCGGCCGCCTCCTCGGCAGCGCGCCGGGCGGCGGCCTCCGCCTCGGCGCGCTGCTGGTCCAGCGCGGCCTGGTCCGCGGCGGCCTGGGCGAGACCGGCAGCGGCCGCCGCGTCGTCCCGGCTGCTGCGGCTGGCGGCCAGCTCCTGGAGCGGCTCGAGCCGGTCCGCCGCGTCGTCCGGGGCGGTCGAGGCGTCGATCCCGAGCTGCCCGGCGACGCTTCCCGACCCGGAGGGGGCGGGAGCCGGCTCGACGCTCACGGCACCAGCGCCCACCGCGTCGGCCCGCGGGGCGACCTCGCTGCCGATGAGCGCGGTGGCCAGGACGAGGCCCGCGGCGGCGGACGCGAGGTAGGTGCCGGTGCGCACGCCGACCGGTCGACGGCGGCGCGGGGAGGAGTGCCGGCGGCGGGCGCCGGAGATCGTGGTGCGGACGTTCATGGGTGCGGGTGCTCCGAGACGTGGGGCAGCGACACCCCGGCACGGGGCGCGGCGCTGCACGAGTGGGATCTGCGGGACTGCACTCCGGGCACGCGCGCCTGCAGGCGGACGTGCGTAGGAGCGGTGGGCGCGGCTCAGCCGTGCGGGTGGACCCGCCGTCGGTGGTGGGTGCGGGCAGGTCCAGCGGCGGTGCAGGGGCGCGCCATCCGGCGGCTCTCCGTTCTTCCGATCCGCTTACCGGGTTAGCTGACGGATTCGGGCTCAGAAGTGCCCTACGCGCAACGGACACGTGCCCGGTGCGCGATTCACCCCAGTGCTGCGGTGGGTCCCCGGCTCACCGGCGCCCCACGGGGACGACGGCGACTCAGCGGCGTCCGCCGAACTCCCCGGGAGGGGGACGTGGCGACCGGCGGACACCATGACGGTAGGCACCGTTATGCATCCGTGACAAATGGCCAGGTCGTCGCCCCGATCGACGAGCCGGGCGCCCGTCGCGGCCCGTCTGCACCCGGCCGGGAGGGGCGGAACCAGCTCTCCCCGCCCTCCGGTGCCCCTGGAGCGCGACGGGAACCAGCGGCCGGATAGGAGCGCCGGGGTCCGGCCGCCGGCTCCGAGCGCCGGTGTGCGCCGGCCGGGCTCAGAGGCGGCGCAGGACCGTCATCGCCTGGGACGCCATCCGCGCCTCGCCCAGGGCGTTGGGGTGCACGACCACCGGGTTGGTGCCTCCGACGACCGGCTCCACCCAGCGGACCCCGAGCGGCTGGCAGGCGTCGTGCCCCTCCGACACCCGGCTCATGTCCACGTAGGTCACGCCCGTGGCTTTGGCCGCCCGGCGGATGGCGTCGTTCAGCGTGGCCTGCACGCCCCGCAGGTACGGGACGTCGCCCTCCGCGACGGGCATCTGCGGGAAGCAGCCGCCGGTGGCCGGCAGGATCGACGGGTAGCCGAGGATCGCGACCTCGGCGCGCGGGGCCTTGGTCCGCACCGCCCGGAGCACCTGGACCAGCGACGGGTACGTGGTGCTGCGGATGGTGTCCTCGAAGGAGGAGCCGTACCGGTCGCGGCACGGGCTCCCCCGGCCCAGCGTGGAGAGCCCCGCTGCGCCGCAGCGGGTGATCGAGTCGATGAACACGCCGCTGTCGTTGCCGCCGATGGTCATCGTGATCACCTGCGTGTCGCGGGTGACCGCGTCCAGCTGCGGCGCCACCCCCGGGTACTGGGCGGCGAGGTAGTCACCGGTGTCCGCGCCCCCGCACGTGACGTCGGTGAGCCGGGCACCGGTGGCCGCGGCGATGACGTGCGGGTAGTTGGCCGTCGAGCGCAGGCACTGCGGCGGGGCGGTGAGGTCGGCCGGCAGGACGCCGGACGCCGCGCTGTAGGAGTCGCCCAGCGCGACGTAGCGGACCGGGCCGTTCCCGCCGTGCGCCTGCACCGGTGGCGCGACCAGCACGAGGGATACGAACAGGGCCGACAGGACGGCGGCGAGACGGCGCACGGAGCAGCTCCGGAGGGGGGCGTGGACAGGCCGCACGGGACAACGACGGCCCGATCCCGGAGTTACGCCCGTCACACCGGCGAGCGTGGGACGTACCCCTTCCGGATGTCCGTGGGCGGTCCGGAGGCCTCCCGGCGTACATCAGCGGTAACACGCCTGACACCATCACCGAACGATTTCCCGATCAGGGGTCCACACCACTCCCTCGCAGAGTGGCGCGGTGGCTGGATCGTGCCCGGGACGAGAAGGTGGGTCGTAGCGGATGGAGAGGATCCTCGTGACTGCCATAGATGCGGTACTGGACGAAGCCGGACTGACGAACGAAGCCGTCCGGTCCTACGTGAAGCACTGGGCACAGCACACCGGCGCCGAGCGCGTGGAGGTCATCAACGCCTCCGACGACGCGCGGCTGATCCAGGAGTCGCTCGACGCGGGTGAGCTCCTGCCGGCCGGGAAGGGTCGCTACTACTCCCGCAGCCACCCGAAGGACACGGCGCGCTCCGAGGAGCGCACGGTCGTCGCGACGAACGACCCCGACGACAAGGGCGAGTACAACAACTGGCGCCCGGCGTCGGAGATGCGGCCGATGCTCGAGGAGCGGATGGCCGGCAAGTCCGCGGGCAAGACGATGTACGTCGTCCCCTACGTGATGGCCCCGCCCGGCTCCCCGCTGCAGCCCTACGCCACCGGCGTCGAGCTCACGGACACCCGCACGGTCGTGCTGCACATGATCCGCATGGCGCGGGTGGGCGTGCAGTACGTCAACGAGCTCGCCGACCCGGACTACTTCGTCCGCGGCGTGCACGTCACCGGCGACCTGG
Organism: Blastococcus sp. SYSU DS0617; assembly: GCF_054051075.1. Taxonomy (NCBI): domain Bacteria; kingdom Bacillati; phylum Actinomycetota; class Actinomycetes; order Geodermatophilales; family Geodermatophilaceae; genus Blastococcus; species Blastococcus sp. SYSU DS0617. The sequence goes on along the minus strand of NZ_JBJHAO010000012.1, from coordinate 4,962 downwards.
ACAACCTGGGCCAGGGCACCGCGGACGACCAGCGCTACTTCGTCACCATCGCCGACGAGCGCACGATCCTGCACTACGGCTCGTCCTACGGCGGCAACGCGCTGCTGGGCAAGATCGCCCACGGCCTGCGCCAGGCGACCTACGACGGCTGGGCCTCGGGCAAGTTCCTCGCCGAGCAGTTCCTGCTGCTCGGCATCACCGACAAGCAGACCGGCCGCACGTACCACATCTGCGGTGGCATGCCGAGCGCGTCGGGCAAGACGAACCTGGCCATGATCCTGGCGCCCGACGCCCTCGGTGACCGTTACCAGGTGCACTTCTACGGCGACGACATCGCCTGGCTGTGGGTCGACCCCGAGGACGGCCGCGTCTACGCGATCAACCCCGAGTTCGGTGCCTTCGGGGTCGCCAAGGACACCAACGAGGTCACCAACCCCACGGCGGTCGAGGCGATCGCCGAGGGCACCGGGACGATCTTCACCAACGTCGCCTACAACGAGCAGACGCAGGACGTCTGGTGGGAGGGCAAGAGCAAGAACCCGCCCGCCGACGTCACCGGCTGGCGCGACTGGAAGGGCGAGCTGATCTCGGAGCGCTCCGAGGCGGAGAAGGACGCGCCCTGGGCCCACCCGAACAGCCGGTTCACCACCACGCTGGCCAACATCCCGAACATCGCGCCCGACTACGAGAACCCGAAGGGCGTGCCGGTCGACGCGATCATCTTCGGCGGGCGCACCCGTGACCGCGAGCCGCTGATCCGCGCGATCACCGACCTCGCCGAGGGCGTCTACGACGGCCTGACGCTGGGCGCGGAGGCGACCTTCGCCGCCGAGGGCACCGAGGGCGTCCTGCGGTACGACCCGATGTCGATGCGCCCATTCATGGCCTACTCCGAGGGCGCGTACGCCGCGCACTGGATGAAGATCATCGGTGCCGCCAAGGACCAGCCGGTCTTCGCCCACGTGAACTGGTTCCAGCGGGGCGAGGACGGCCGCTTCCTGTGGCCGGGGTACCGGGACAACCTCCGCCCGCTGCTGTGGCTCATGCAGCTGCGCAACGGCGAGGTCACCGGCCGGCAGACCCCGGTCGGCATCGTCCCGACCAAGGAGGAGCTGCAGCTCGAGGGCATGGAGGACCTCCGCCAGGACGACCTGGAGACGATCCTGTCGATCGACGTCCCGCGCTGGCAGCAGGAGATGGCGCACCGCGAGCAGCACCTCTCGCTGTTCCGCGACATGCCCGAGGAGATCTGGGGAGCCCACCGCCGCGTCTCCGAGGCCCTGGACGCCCAGGCCGAGTGATCCGCGGGGGGCGCTGTCCCTCCTGAACGACGACGAAGGCCCCGACCTATTGGTCGGGGCCTTCGTTCGCGTGTGCCCCGATGCCGCACGGTGCGGGTGTTCCTCGTGCTCCTCGGGGCCCTGGCGGGCGCGACGCACCGACGACGCCCGATGAGCGGATGCCGATCGGTCGACCCGGCAGGATCCGCGTCCACGGCGTGCAGCGTCCGGCGGTGCCCGATGCGTCATACCGGGTGGAGACCACTGACGGGAGCAGGGCGTGACGTTCGAGCAGTTCGTGGCCGCACAGGGGGCGTCCCTGCTGCGGCTGGCGTTCGTGCTGACCGGGGACCGGCACCTCGCCGAGGACCTGACGCAGACGGCGCTGGCCGACGCCTACCGGCACTGGCGGAGGGTGACGGCGGCCCAGGACCCGGCCGCGTACGTGCGCCGGATGCTGGTCAACGCGCACCTGAGCTGGCGACGCCGCCGCTCGAGCACCGAGCACCCGGCCGAACTGGTGGACGCCTCGATCGATCGGGCCGCCGGACCCGGGGACGCCCTGGAGGCGCGGGAGCAGATGCGCACATTGCTCGCCGGCCTGGCGCCACGGGCGCGCACCGTGCTGGTGCTGCGGTACTACGCCGACCTCGACGACGCCGCGATCGCCGACGCCATGGGGGTCAGCCAGAGCGCGGTGCGGGCGACCGCCTCGCGGGCCCTGGCCGGTCTCCGCTCCACCGCCGTCGTCGAGTCCGTCCAGGAGGCGCCATGACCAGCCCGACCGAGCGGCAGCTGCGCGAGCTCTTCGCCGCCGACGCCGCTCGCGCACCCGACCCGGGTGGCCTGGCCGCCCTCACCCTGCACAGGGTGCGGCGGCGCCGTCGCGTCCGGGCGACCGCGGCGACGGGGCTGATCGCGGCCGTGGTGGTCGCCGGAGGGAGCGCGGTCGTCTGGGGTCCCCTGGGCGCCGGCTCCTCCCCCGCAGCCGCACCCACGGGCGTCGGCGAGCTCCCCGGCGGCGCGGGCGAGGACTGCTCCTCGGGGTACTCGCCGGCCCGGCTCGCCGCCGACCTGACCCAGGAGGGCGCCTTCGCCCTCGACGGCACCGTCACGGCGATCGAGTTGGGTGACGACGCCGGACCCGGGCGGCCCAGCCGGTACGCGGGCGTCACCTTCCGGGTGCACACCTGGTACCACGGCGGCTCCGGCGAGACGGTGGAGGTGCTGCTCGCCCGCCCGGACGCCACGTCCCAGACCTCGGACGTGAGGTCCTACGGAATCGATACCCGGCTGCTCGTGTCGGGTCAGGTCGTCGAGACCGCGAAGGTGCCGGACGCGCCGACGACCGAGGACGTCGCTCACTTCGGCTTCTCCTGCGGCTCCACCCGCTACTACGACGATGCGACCGCCGCCGAGTGGGCCGCCGTGGCCGCCGGTGAGACGCCGGCCGGCGCGCTGCCGGCCACCAGGGCCGTGAGCTGCCCCGAGTACTCGCCCGCCCTCGTGGGTCAGCGCGACTTCGCGCTGGACGGCACCGTCACCGGGATCGGGGAGCAGCGCTTCCCCCGGCTGCCGGGAGAGACCGAGGCCGACTCCTTCTACTCGGTCACCTTCCGGGTGCACGCCTGGTACCGGGGCGGCACCGGCGAGAGGGTGACCCTCCACATGGAGGAGCTGCCCTACCTGTCGACGCCGGAAGGCGGGAGCATCGAGACCTACGGCGTCGGCACCCGCCTGCTCGTCTCCGGGGACGTGAGCGACATCGTGGGCCGGGGCCTCATCGGCCAGGGCTGCGGTTTCACCCGCTACTACGACGAGCAGACCGCCGCGGAGTGGGCCGCCGCCACCGACTGACTGGCCTCCGGCGCCCGCATGCGCCTCAGCGCGGTCTCCCGGGCGCCGCAGACGACGTCCGTCCGCACGAGCGCGCACACGACGGGGCCGTTGACGACGAAGGCCCCGACCGGCTGGTCGGGGCCCTTCGTCCGGCGTTGCTCAGTCGAGATAGTCGCGCAGCACCTGGGAGCGGCTGGGGTGGCGCAGCTTGCTCATGGTCTTGGACTCGATCTGCCGGATGCGCTCGCGGGTCACCCCGTAGACGCGGCCGATCTCGTCCAGCGTCCGCGGCTGGCCGTCGGTCAGGCCGAACCGCAGCCGGACGACGCCGGCCTCGCGCTCCGACAGCGTCTGCAGCACGCTCAGCAGCTGGTCCTGCATCAGCCCGAAGCTGACCGCGTCGACGGCCACGACCGCCTCGGAGTCCTCGATGAAGTCGCCGAGCTGGCTGTCGCCCTCGTCGCCGATGGTCTGGTCGAGGCTGATCGGCTCCCGGGCGTACTGCTGGATCTCCAGCACCTTCTCGGGCGTGAGGTCGAGCTCCTTGGCCAGCTCCTCCGGGGTGGGCTCGCGGCCGAGGGACTGCGACATCTCGCGCTGGATGCGGCCGAGCTTGTTGATCACCTCGACCATGTGCACCGGGATGCGGATGGTGCGCGCCTGGTCGGCCATCGCGCGGGTGATCGCCTGCCGGATCCACCACGTCGCGTACGTGGAGAACTTGAAGCCCTTGGTGTAGTCGAACTTCTCGACCGCGCGGATCAGGCCCATGTTGCCCTCCTGGATCAGGTCCAGGAAGGCCATGCCGCGGCCGGTGTAGCGCTTGGCCAGCGACACGACGAGGCGGAGGTTGGCCTCCAGCAGGTGGTCCTTGGCGCGCTCGCCGTCCCGGGTGACCCAGGTGAGCTCGCGCCGGCGCGCGATCGGCAGGGTCTCCCCCGCGGCCGCGGCGTCGGCGAGCTTGTGGCTGGCGTAGAGCCCGGCCTCGATCCGCTTGGCCAGGTCGACCTCCTCCTCGGCGGTGAGGAGCTTCACCCGGCCGATGAGCTTGAGGTAGGCGCGGACGGCGTCCGTGGACGCGGTCATCTCCGCGTCCTTGCGGGCCTTCCGGAGGGCCAGCGACTCCTCCTCGTCCTCCCACTCGAAGCCGGTGCCGGCGGCGCCGGCAGCGGCCTCGCCGTCGGCCTCGGGCGCGTCGGTGTCGTCGTCCTCCTCCACCTCGGCGGGGGCGATGGTGACGGCCTCGCTGGGGGCGGCCGTCTCGAGCGCGTCGTCGAGGACGGGCGCGTCGTCGTCGGTCGCGGCGGCGGTGCCCGCCTTCCCCTTGGCCGCTGCCTCGGCCTTGGGTGCGGCCTTCGGAGCGGACTTGGGTGCGGCCTTGGCCTTGGGCGCAGCCTTGGCCCGGGCCTTGGGCGTGGCGGTGGTGGCGGGCGAAGTGCTGGGGTCGTCCGTCCCGTTGGGGGCCGGCTGGGCGATGTCGGTCGCGGTCATCGTCGCCTCTCGTGACGGTGTCGGACGGCGTCGCGAGAACCTGCAGTCCTAGCGGAGAGGCCGGCACGTGCGCGACGGGGAGCCGGCACGCGCTGAGGGTGGGGGGCGAATGTCCTGCGATGGCGGCCAGATCGGCGCGTCACCGGGGACGACATGCCATTTTAGCCCTCCCTGGCCGTCGATGCCGACGGCCTCCGCTCCGAGCCGCCCCGTCGGGGTGGGTTCCGGCCGCTCTCCCCGGGGCACGCAGCCCCTCTGGGGCCGGTGGCGGACACACCGGCGAGTGCTCCGCCGGCGGGGCGGCGGCGCCCCGCCCGCGGGTGGGCGTGGGGGAGGACGTCCTATGGCCGCC
>NZ_JBJHAO010000011.1:0-135690 GCF_054051075.1 Blastococcus sp. SYSU DS0617 | reverse complement strand
AAATTTGTTGGTTTTTTCTTCTTGTTTTTTGTTTATGTGATTTTGGTGTTGTGGGGGGGGGGGGGGGGGGCGGGCCGGGGGGGGGCCGCCCCCTCCGCATTCCCGCGACTGACCCCACGCCACATCCCCACCCACCGACCCCACGCCACATCCCCACCCACCGACCCCACGCCACATCCCCACCCACCGACCCCACCCCGAGGAGGGCGGCGATGACCGACGCCGGCGACCCGCTGCGCCGCCTCGACGACCCCGACTTCCCGGCACTGACGATGAGCCAGGCCGCGGAGCTGCTCGGCGTCCAGGCCGCCTTCCTGCGCAGTCTCGACTCCTCCGGCGCCCTCCAGCCCTTCCGGTCCCCCGGCGGTCACCGGCGCTACTCGCGCAGTCAGCTCGGCCTGGCCGCCCGCCTCCGCAGCCTGCTCGACGACGGCCACTCGCTCGCCTCGGCCGAGACGATCGTCGGCCTGCAGGACCAGCTCGCCTCTGCGCGCGCGGACGCCGACCGGCTGCGGGACGACGCCGCCCGGCTGCGCGCCGACCTGGCCGGACCACGGCCGCCCGCACCACCGGGCAAACCCTTGCACGCAAACCCTAGGGGGGTATAGTTCCGGTCGGGCGGTGATCCGCGCCGCCCGATCAGGAGGACCGCAGTGACCAGTGTCGACGAGTCTGGTGCCGCGACGGTGTCCGGCGAGTGCACGCACCCCGACCACCAGCACGGCTACATCCACCGCAAGGACGAGTACCTCAAGCGCCTGCGGCGGATCGAGGGCCAGGCCCGCGGGCTGCAGCGGATGGTCGAGGACGAGAAGTACTGCATCGACATCCTCACCCAGGTGTCGGCCATGACCAAGGCGCTCCAGGCGGTCTCGCTGGGCCTGCTCGAGGAGCACCTCAGCCACTGCGTGGTCGCCGCCGCGCGCGTCGGCGGCCGCGAGGCCGACGAGAAGGTCCGCGAGGCGACCGACGCCATCGCCCGCCTCGTGCGGTCCTGACCCATCCCCCCGAACCGATGAGGACACCCCCATGACCACCACCAACTACACCGTCGTCGGCATGACCTGCGGCCACTGCGTGAACGCCGTCACCGAGGAGGTGTCCGCCGTCCCCGGCGTCAGCACCGTCGACGTCGACCTCGAGTCCGGCGGGCTCACCGTCACCAGTGACGCGCCGGTCGACGAGGCCGCCGTCCGCGCTGCCGTGGAGGAGGCCGGTTACTCGGTGGCCGGCTGATCCGGCCGGTCCCCCGATGACCGCATCGCCATGAACACCCCTGTCAGACTCGCCGCGTTCGGTGTCGGCCTGGCCGCCGTCTTCGGCGCCGCCACCGGCCTCGGCGCGGTCGTCGGCCCGGTCGGCCCGGCGGCGGAGGAGAGCTCCCCCGCCGGGCACGACATGGCGGCCGGCCCGGCCGAGGGCCACGACGACACCACCGCCCACGACGGCGACACCGCCCACCCGCCCGCCGGGCTCGCGGTCTCCGAGGACGGCTACACGCTGGCTCTCGACCGGGCGGTCCTGCCGGCCGGCGACGACGTCCCGCTGGCCTTCCGCATCCTGGGGCCCGACGGCTCCGCCGTGACCGACTACGCGGTCCGGCACGACGAGGACCTGCACCTGGTCGCGGTGCGCCGCGACCTGACCGGCTACCAGCACGTGCACCCGGATCTGGGTGTCGACGGCGTCTGGCAGGTACCGCTGGACCTCTCCCCCGGTTCGTGGCGGGTGTTCGCCGACTTCGCCGCCAGCGCCGACGAGGAGGACCGCGTCCTGGGCGCCGACCTCGAGGTGGCCGGCGAGTACGCCCCCACGCCCCTGCCCGCCCCGGCCGCGGTCGCCGAGGTCGACGGCTACACCGTCGTCCTGAGCGGCACCCCGACCGCCGGCGAGGAGTCGGAGCTGCGGTTCGGCATCAGCCGCGACGGGGCGCCGGTCACCGATCTCCAGCCCTACCTGGGCGCCTTCGGTCACCTGGTCGCGCTGCGGGCCGGCGACCTGGGCTACCTGCACGTCCACCCGGCCGACCCGCCGGGCGGCGCGGCCCCCGCCCCCGGACCGAATCTCGGCTTCGTGGCCGAGGTGCCGTCGGCCGGCAGCTACCGCCTGTTCCTGGACTTCCGGCACGGCGACACCGTCCGCACGGCCGCCTTCACGGTGACCGTGGACGGGCACGAGGAGCACGGCTCATGACCACCACCCCCACCGGCTCCCTGACCGACGTCGAGCTGCTCATCGGCGGGATGACCTGCGCCTCGTGCGCGGCCCGCGTCGAGAAGAAGCTGAACAAGCTCGACGGGGTCACCGCCACCGTCAACTACGCGACCGAGAAGGCGAAGGTCAGCGTCACCGGCGACGTCAGCACCGAGGACCTCATCGCCACCGTCGAGAAGACCGGCTACACGGCCTCGCTCCCCGAGCCGCCGCGGGCGGAGCCGGAGGAGGACGCCGCCGCCGACCCGGTGCGCGCCCTGCGCACGCGACTGGTCGTGAGCGCGCTGCTCAGCGTGCCCGTGATCGCGCTGGCGATGGTGCCGGCCTGGCAGTTCGAGTACTGGCAGTGGCTCTCGCTCACCCTCGCCGCGCCCGTCGTGGTCTGGGGCGGGCTGCCGTTCCACCGGGCCGCCTGGACCAACCTGCGGCACGGCGCCGCCACGATGGACACCCTGGTCTCGCTCGGCACGCTGGCCGCGTTCGGCTGGTCGCTCTACGCGCTGTTCTGGGGCACCGCCGGCATCCCCGGCATGGTGCACCCCTTCGAGCTCACCATCGAGCGCTCGGACGGCAGCGCCAACATCTACCTGGAGGCCGCGGCCGGCGTCACCACGTTCCTGCTGGCCGGCCGGTACTTCGAGGCCCGGTCCAAGCGGCAGTCCGGCGCGGCGCTGCGGGCGCTGCTGGAGCTGGGCGCCAAGGAGGTCTCCGTGCTCCGCGGCGGCACCGAGGTCCGGGTGCCGGTCGACCAGCTCGCGGTGGGCGACCTCTTCGTCGTCCGGCCCGGGGAGAAGCTCGCCGCCGACGGCGAGGTGACCGAGGGCTCCTCCGCCGTCGACGCCTCGATGCTCACCGGCGAGTCCGTGCCGGTCGAGGTGCGGCCGGGCGACGCCGTCGTCGGCGGGACCGTGAACGCCGGCGGCCGGCTGGTCGTGCGGACGACCCGCGTGGGATCGGCCACCCAGCTGGCGCAGATGGCCCGGCTGGTCGAGGACGCGCAGAACGGCAAGGCCGACGTGCAGCGGCTGGCCGACCGGATCTCCGGTGTCTTCGTGCCGGTCGTGCTGGCGCTCACCGTCGCGACGCTCGGCTTCTGGATCGGTACCGGCGCGGGCCTGCCGGCCGCCTTCACCGCCGCCGTCGCGGTGCTCATCATCGCCTGCCCGTGCGCGCTGGGGCTGGCCACGCCGACCGCGCTGATGGTCGGCACCGGCCGCGGCGCCCAGCTGGGCATCCTCATCAAGGGCCCCGAGGTGCTGGAGAACACCCGCCGGGTCGACACCGTCGTCCTGGACAAGACCGGCACGGTCACCACCGGCCGGATGACCCTGCTCGACGTGGCGCCGGCCGACGGCGAGGACGCCGACCGGCTGCTGCACCTGGCCGGCGCGCTGGAGGCGGCCTCGGAGCACCCCATCGCGCAGGCGGTCGCCCGGGCCGCTGCGGAGCGCGGCGCGCTCCCCGCCGTGGACGGCTTCACCAACGTGGAGGGCCTCGGCGTGCACGGCGTCGTCGACGGCTCGGCGGTCGTCGTCGGCCGGCCGCGGCTGCTCGCCGACTGGTCCGCAGGCCTGACCCCCGACCTGCAGCGGGCCGTCGACGCGGCCGAGGAGGCCGGGAGCACCGCGGTCGCCGTCGCCTGGGACGGCGCTCCCCGCGGGGTCCTCGTCGTCGCCGACGCGATCAAGCCGACCTCGTCCGCCGCCATCGCGCAGCTGCGGGCTCTCGGGCTCACCCCGATCCTGCTGACCGGGGACAACGAGCGCGCCGCCCGCACCGTCGCCGCCGCCGTCGGCATCGACGAGGTCATCGCCGAGGTGCTGCCGCAGGAGAAGGTCGAGGCGGTGAAGCGGCTGCAGACCGAGGGCCGGTCCGTGGCCATGGTCGGCGACGGCGTGAACGACGCGGCTGCCCTCGCCCAGGCCGATCTGGGGCTGGCGATGGGCACCGGCACCGACGTCGCGATCGAGGCCAGCGACCTCACGCTCGTGCGCGGCGACCTGCGGGTGGCCGCCGACGCCATCCGGCTGGCCCGCCGCACACTGAGCACCATCAAGGGCAACCTGTTCTGGGCGTTCGGCTACAACGTGGCGGCGCTGCCGCTGGCGATGGCGGGGCTGCTCAACCCGATGATCGCGGGAGCGGCGATGGCGTTCAGCTCGGTGTTCGTCGTCTCCAACTCGCTGCGGCTGCGCGGCTTCGCGCCGCTGCCGGAGAACCGCGACGCCGCCACGGCGCTGCCGTCAGGACGCACACGCACCGAGGAGCCCGTCCGATGACCGACCCGACCCGCCGCGGAGCCCGCCTCGGAGCCGCCGTCGGCGCCACCGCGGGGCTTCTCCTGCTCACCCGCCCGCAGCAGGTGCTCGACGCGGCCGCGCCGGCGTTCCCGCGGGAACGCCGCTGGGTGGTGCGCGCACTCGGCACCCGCCTGCTCGTCCAGCACGGCGCGGTGCTCGCCCGGCCCGGGCCGGCCGCCCTCACCGCCGGCGCCGCCGTGGACCTGCTGCACGCCGCGAGCATGCTGCCGTTCCTCGGCTCGGACCGGTACGGGCAGGCGGCCCGGATCAGCGCTGCGGTCGCCCTCGGCTCCGCGGTGGCCGGCAGGGTCCTGGCCGGGTTCCAGCGCAGGTAGCGGTCACAGCGCCGGGAGCAGCAGGAGCGCGGTCGGCAGGAGCAGCAGCAGGACGGCGGCGAGCAGGGCCGCGGGCCGGGCCGGCGCGGGCAGCGGGGACGGCGGCTCGAGCAGCCGCAGGACACGGGCACGCACCGCGCCCCCGGTCACCGCCAGCGCTCCGCCGGGGACCGCCGCTCCCCCGGGCCGCCCGGCCGCGGCGACGATCGCCTGCGCCAGCGTGCGGCGCGGATCGGCGCCCTCGAGCTCGCGCAGCCCCACGTCGTCGGCCCGCATCTCGACCAGCTCCCGGACCGCGGCGTGCGCGCGCCCGGCCGCCGGCAGCACGGGCAGCGCGGCCTCCCACGCCACGAACGGCAGCAGCAGCAGGTGGTGGTGCTCCCGCAGGTGCGCCCGCTCGTGCGCGACGACGGCCGCGAGCTCCGCCTCGTCCAGCTCGGCGACCATGCCGGAGGAGAGCACCAGCAGCGGCCGGGCGCCGGGGATGCAGAAGGCCACGGGCGCCGGATGCTCCAGCAGCCGGGTGTCGGGCGTGGCCCCCGGCTCGACGACCAGCTCCAGCAGCTGCCGGTGCCGACGCCGGGTGCGGGCGGTCCGGAACCAGGACAGCGCCAGCACGCCGACCAGCTCGAGGGCCAGCACCGCGGCCAGGGTCAGGGTGACCCAGTGGTCGCCGCGCACCGCGGCACCGGCGGGCTCGCCGCGCACCCACGACCACCACGCCTCCGGCAGCGAGTGCCCCCACGGCGCGAGACCGTGCACCAGCAGCGCGCCGATGATCGACAGGCCACCGGCCAGCCCGATCGCCTGCCAGCAGACCAGCGCGACCAGCGGATCGCGGCCGGGCCAGCGCGCGCGCCCGAGCAGCGCGGGCACCGGCCACGCCAGCAGTGCGGCGAGGACCGCGAGGGCGGCCGCGGAGGCGGGCAGCATCAGCTCGGGCGGGCGGCGGGGAGCGGCCGGCTCAGCGGCCGTCGCCGGCCAGCAGCTCCCGCAGCAGGCGCACCTCGTCGTCGTCGACACCGCCGACGAAGCGGGCCAGCACGGCCTGCCGGTCGGCGGCCTGACCGAGCACCTCGTGCATGAGCTCGGCGGCGTGGTCCTCGCGGCTGGCGCGGGCGGTGAAGCGCCGCGGCCGGGCGTCGTCGTGGGTGACGAAGCCCTTCTGCTCGAGCCGGGTCAGCACGGTGTGCACGGTGGTCAGCGCGACCCCGCGGTCGGCCAGCCCGTCGCGCAGCGCGGTCGCCGCCACCGGGCCGTCCGCCGTCCAGAGCTGATCCATGACGGCCCGCTCCAGCTCGCCCAGCGTGGCCATCGGTCCTCCTGTCGTGCGGCTCACAGTCATCTCTTCTACGTGTCGTAGAAAAGGGTCTTCTACTCGGCGTAGAAAGAACGTGTCGATCGTACGACGGTCGCAGCCGAGAGACGAGGAGCGGGTGCCGTGGACGTCCTGGACATCGCACGCTGGCAGTTCGGGATCACGACCGTCTACCACTTCATGATGGTCCCGCTGACCATCGGCCTGGGGATCCTGCTGGTGGTCATGCACACCATGTGGGTGCGCACCGACAGCCCCGAGTGGCTCCGGATGACCCGCTTCTGGGGCAAGATCTTCCTGATCAACTTCGTCCTGGGCGTGGCCACCGGGCTGGTCCAGGAGTTCCAGTTCGGCCTGGCCTGGAGCGAGTACTCCCGCTTCGTGGGCGACGTCTTCGGCTCGCTGCTGGCGCTGGAGGCCCTGCTCGCCTTCTTCCTCGAGTCGACCTTCCTCGGCCTGTGGATCTTCGGCTGGGGCCGGATCCCGAAGAAGCTGCACCTGGCCACCCTGTGGGCGGCGGTCATCGGCTCGGTCGTGAGCGCGTACTTCATCATCGCGGCCAACTCGTGGATGCAGCACCCGGTCGGGGTCGTCGCCGACGACGCGACCGGCCGGCCGCAGCAGGTCGACTTCCTCGCCGTGCTGACCAACAACACCGCACTGGCCGCCTTCACCCACACCATCGTCGCCGCGCTGATGGTCGCCGGCGCCCTGCTCGTCGGCGTCGGGCTCTACCACCTGCGCAAGCGGAAGCTGGCCGGGAAGCCGGCCGACGAGATCGACCACGGGGTGTGGCGCCGCTCGGTCCGGGTCGGTGGCTGGGTGTCGCTCGCCGCCTTCGTCCTGGTCGCGGTGACCGGCGACTGGCAGGCCAAGCTCATGTACCACCAGCAGCCGCTCAAGATGAGCTCGGCCGAGGCGTTGTGCGAGACCGAGGCGCCGGCGTCGTTCTCGATCTTCGCCTGGAGCAAGCTCGGCTCGAACGAGTGCGACGACGTCCACTCGATCACCGTGCCGGGGCTGCTGTCCTACCTCGCCAACGGCGACTTCACCAGCGAGGTGCCCGGAGTCAACGAGCTCCAGGAGCGCTACTCCGAGGTCTACGGCGCGACCTACCCCGACGACCCGTCGCGCTTCGGCAACCTGGCCGGGGAGCCGGTGGACTACCAGCCGGTGCTCGCGGTCACCTACTGGAGCTTCCGGCTGATGATCGGCATGGGCGCGGTCTCGGCCGGGGTCGCGGCCTACGCGCTCTGGTCGACCCGGCGCGGCCGGGTGCCGACCTCGCGGCTCGGGGTGTACGGCTCGCTGGCGGCCGTGGGTGCGCCGTTCGTCGCCAACGCCGCGGGCTGGATCTTCACCGAGATGGGCCGCCAGCCCTTCGTCGTCGTCCCCAACCCGGACGTGCCGGTCGACGAGCAGATCTGGTTCTTCACCGCCCAGGCCGTCTCCCCCGGCGTCACCGCCGGCGAAGTCTGGACGTCGCTGGTCGCGCTGACCCTGGTGTACGGGGTGCTCGCGGTCATCGAGCTCGGGCTGCTCACCACGTTCATCCGCTCCGGCGTCACGGCGAGCGACACCGAAGTCGAGCCGCCGATCGGCACCGGCCGGGACGACGACCGCCGCTCGGGCCCGGACGGCGACGCCGGAGGTGTCGGCGGTCCGGGCACCGACCGCCGCGCCGACGACGACGTCCTCCAGTTCGCCTACTGACGGCCCCCACCCCACCCACCCCCGTAGACCCCGAGGACCCGTCATGGACCTGCAGACCCTGTGGTTCGCCGCCGTCGCCGTGCTGTGGATCGGCTTCCTGCTGCTGGAGGGCTTCGACTTCGGCGTGGCCGCCCTCCTGCCCGTGCTGGGCCGCAGGACCGCCGACCGGCACCTGATGCTGCGCAGCATCGGCCCCCTGTGGGACGGCAACGAGGTGTGGCTGATCACCGCCGCCGGCGCGGTGTTCGCTGCCTTCCCCGGCTGGTACGCCACCTGGCTGCCCGTGCTCTACCTGCCGTTCGTCCTGGTGCTGTTCGGCCTGATCATCCGCGCGGTCGCCTTCGAGTGGCGGCACCAGTCGCACGACCCCCGCTGGGACGGCACCTGGACGCACGTGATCACGGTGGGCTCGCTGATCGCCGCCCTGGGCGTGGGCGCGGCGCTGGGCACGACCACGCTCGGCCTGCCGATCGACGGCGACGGCATCCGGGTGGGGGGCAGCTTCGCCGGCGTGGGCTGGGCGGCGCTCCTGGGCGCGGTCGCGGTGCTCGCCTTCTCGGTGGTGCACGGCGCGCTGTTCCTGGCGCTGAAGACCGACGGCGACGTCCGGCTGCGCGCCCGGGCCTTCGCGCTGCGCTGGTCGCCGATGGCCGCGCTGCCGCTGCTGGCCTGGGCCGGCTGGGTGCACCTGCGCTCGGGGACGCCGGCCACCGCCATGCTGTGGGTCGTCGGCGCGCTGGCCGTCCTGGTGACCTGGGCGTGCATCCGCGTCGACCGCGAGGGGCCGGCCTTCGCCGGCTGGGCGGTCATGCTGGTCAGCTCGGCCGCCACCATCTTCGGGGCCGCCTATCCCGTCGTCGTCCCCTCGACGATCGACCCGGCCTTCGACGTGACGATCGCCGAGGCCTCGGTCAGCGACTACACGCTCACCGTGATGACCTGGGCGGCCGGCGTCGGGCTGCCGGTCGTGCTGGCCTACCAGGCCTGGACGTACTGGGTGTTCCGCAAGCGGCTGACCGCCGAGCCGCAGCACGAGGACGCCCCCGAGAGCGGCCGGGCCCCTGCACCGAGCGAGCTGCCGGCATGAGTGCCGGCGCCGACGCCCCGCGGGGCCCGCTCGCCGCGCTCGCCGGGGTGCCGGGTCTGACCGGCGCCCTGGTGCGGGCCGCCCTCGCAGCGCTGGCCCAGACCGCCGGCCTGGTGCTGCTCGCCGCCGGCCTGGCGCACGCGGTGGCCCGCGGTTCGGGGCTGGCCGACGGGTCCGTCGCCGGACCGCTGGCCGTCGCGCTCGCCGGCGTGGCGCTGCGCTCGGTCGCCGGGACCGTCGGCCAGGTGCTGGCCGCCCGCGACGCCCGGCGGGCCGAGGACCGGCTGCGCCGCGACCTGCTCGACCGGCTGGCCGCCTCCCCGTCGGCGGTCGCCGTGGCCGGCGGCCCCGGCCCGGCGGCGGTGCTGGCGACGACGCGCCTGCACGACCTCGGCCCGGCGCTGGCCACCTACCTGCCCGCGCTGGCGCAGACGATCGTGGTGCCGCCGGCGCTGCTGCTGGTGCTGGCGGCCACCGACCTGCTCTCGGCGGTGCTCGTCGCCGTCACGCTGCCGCTCGTGCCCGTGTTCATGGTCCTGGTCGGCACGTTCACCCGGAGCGCGACCGCCGACTCCGCCCGGGCGCTGGACCGGATCGCCGCGCACGTGGCCGAGCTGGTCCGCGGCCTGCCCGTGCTGGTCGGCCTGGGCCGTGCCGCCGACCAGGCCGCCGCGCTGGCCCGGCTCGGCGAGGCGCACCGGACCCGCACGATGGCCACGCTCCGGATCGCCTTCCTCTCGGCGCTGGTGCTCGAGCTCATCACGACGCTGTCGGTGGCGCTGGTCGCGGTGACCGTCGGGCTGCGCCTGGTGCACGGCGACCTGGCCCTGGCGCTCGGGCTCACCGCGCTGCTGCTGGCGCCCGAGGCGTTCGCGCCGCTGCGGGCGCTCGGCTCGGCCCACCACGCCGCCGAGGACGCCGCGCTCGCCGCCGCGGAGGCGCGCGCGGTGCTGGCGGCGCCGGCGCCCGCGCCGCCCGCTGCCGAGGCCGGCGACGACCCGCGCGGTGCCGACGTCGCCGTCTCCGGGCTGACGGTGCGCTACCCCGGGCGGGCGGCCGCGGCGCTGCCCGCCACCGACCTGGTGGTCCGTCCGGGTGAGCTGGTCGCGCTGACCGGACCCAGCGGATGCGGCAAGTCGACGCTGCTGGCCGCGCTGGCCGGGGTGCTCGGCCCGGACGCGGTCGACGGGGGGACCGGAACCGGGCGGGGTGCGGTCGCGTTCGTGCCGCAGTTCCCGCGCACGACCGGGGCCACCGTGGCCGACGAGCTGCGCCGGCACGCGGCCTCGGCGCCGGGCGCCGACGAGATCGTGGGCGAGGCGTACGTGGTGGAGGCGCTGGCGCGCGTCGGTGCGACCGACCTCGCCGGACGTGCGCCGGAGTCCCTCTCCCCCGGTCAGCTGCAGCGGGTGGCGCTGGCGCGGGCGCTGGTCCGCGTCCGGCGCGGCGCCCGGCTGCTCCTGCTCGACGAGCCGACCGCGCACCTGGACGACGAGGCACGCGCCCTGGTCGCCGGCGTCCTGCGGGGCCTGCGCGGCACCGTGACGGTCCTGCTCGTCACCCACGACGCCGCACTGGCCGCCCTCGCCGACCGCGTCGTCGCCCTCCCCTCCCCCGCAACCGCGCTCCCGGAGACCGCGCCCCGTCCGGCCACATCGCCGATCTCGTCGGCACAGGGCGCTCTCCGCGACCAGATCGCCGATGTGGCGCGGAGTGAGGAGCCTCCGGAGCCGGAGGTCGCGTCCACCCGCGGGGCGCTGGCCCGCGCCGGGCTGCTCGGCGCGCTCTCCTCCGGGGCCGGCGTCGCGCTCACCGCCCTCTCCGGGTGGCTGATCGTGCGGGCCGCCGAGATGCCGCCGGTGCTGACGCTGCTGGTCGCCACCGCAGGGGTGCGCTTCTTCGGCGTCGGCCGGGCGGTGCTGCGCTGGCTCGAGCGGCTGGCCGCGCACGATGCCGCGCTCCGGCTGGCCGCCGCGACCCGCGTGCGGGTGTGGCGGGCGCTGGCCGCGCAGGGCATGGCCGCCGACCGCAGCCCCGGTGCTGCCCTGGCCCGGGTCGTCGGCGACGTGGGCGTCGTGCAGGACCTGACCGTGCGGGTGCGCCCGGCGCTGGTCGTGGCCACCGCCGTCCCGGCGGCGGCCGCCGCCGCGCTGGCCCTGGTCGACCTCGCCGCGGCGGCCGCGGTCGCCGCGGTGCTCGCCGCGACCGCGGCGGCGGTCGTCGGGGTGCACCGCCGGCTCGACGCGGGCGCGGCCCGCGCGCAGAGCACGCTGCGGGTGGCAGCGCTGCAGGCCGCCACCACCGCGCTCGACGGGGCCGCCGACCTCCGGGCGCACGGGCTCGCCGCCCGGACGGCCGGCGACCTCGCGGCGATCGCCGACCGGGAGGCGGCCTGCGCCCGCACCGGGGAGCGCGCCGCGGCACTGGGTACCGGCCTGGTCCTCCTCGGCACCGGCCTGGCCGCCGTGCTGGCCACCGCGGTCGCCGCCGGGAACGGGCTGACCGGACCGGTGCTCGCCGTCCTGGCGCTCGCCCCGCTCGCGCTGGCCGAGCCGCTGTCCGGCCTCGTCCCCGCGCTCCAGCGGCGGGGCGCGCTCGCCGACGCGCAGGCCCGCCTGGACGCCGTCCTGGCCGCCCCGCTGCCGGCGGACCCCGCGAACCCGCTGCCGGCACCGGCCCGGGTGGACGGCCTGTCGGTCGACCGGCTGACCGCCGGGTGGCCCGGCGGCCCCGACCTGCTGCGCGACCTGACCTGCGCCGCCGGCGCCGGCGACGGCTGGCTGGTGCTGCGCGGGCCGTCCGGCATCGGGAAGTCGACGTTCCTCGCCGTGCTCATGGCTGCGCTCCGCCCGCGGGCCGGCCGGTACGCCCTCGGCGACGTCGACACCGCCCGGCTGACCGGCACGGACGTCCGCTCCCGCATCGCCTGGCTGCCGCAGGAGGCGCACGTGTTCGCCTCCAGCATCCGGGCCAACCTGGCCACCGCTGCACCGCGCGGCGTGCTGGCGGGAGCCGACGGCGAGGCGCGGATGACCGCCGCGCTCACCGCGAGCGGCCTGGGCCCGCTGCTCACGGCCCTGCCCGACGGGCTGGACACCCCCGTCGGCGCCGGCGGCACCGCGCTGTCCGGCGGCGAGCGTCGCCGGCTGGCCGCCGCGCGCGCACTGCTGGCCGACCGCGACGTCGTCCTGCTCGACGAGCCGACCGCGCACCTCGACCCGCCCACGGCCCGCGCCCTGCTCGACGACCTGCGGACCGCCCTGGCCGGCCGCGTCGTGGTCTGCGTGACCCACGACGACGACGTGCAGCGTCCCGGCGACACCGTCGTGCACCTCGCCGCCGGGGCGGCCGTGGCGGTGGCCGGGCGCTGACCACCGCCACGGATCGGGGGTCAGCCCGCGCGTCGCCCGGGCACCAGCGAGGCGAGCGGCACGTGGTGCTGGCCGGCGTGGATGTCGCGGTCCCGGAGGCTGCCCTGCGCGATCGGCCGGGGGAAGGACACCTTCACCACGTTGAGCTCGGGGATGCGGAAGAACTGCACCTCGGCCGGGTCCACGGCGTACAGCCGCGCGATGACCTCCTCGTCCAGGAAGTCCTCGTCGGCGGCGAGCGCGTAGCCCTCGGCGTCGCGCATGAACAGCTCCATCGTGACCCAGAACGGCCCGGCGTTCTTCGAGCGGACCTCCAGCGCGAGGTCGCCGAGGGTCGGGTGCGGTGCGTCGGTCATGCGTGGCTCCTGTCGTCCATCACGAGGCGGAACATGCTGCTGGGCTCGTCGACGTCCACCACGTGGTTGAGGACGAACTCGTAGGAGGGGCCGCGCTCGGTCTCGGCCGGCGACGTGGCGAAGGCCAGGCTCGGCAGGTAGTCGATGTCCGGCGTGGGCAGGTGCAGCATCAGCGGGTTGGCGATCTTCGCGACGGCCGTGGCGGTCGCCTGGTCGGCCGCGTGCACCACGAGCATCACCCCGACCTCCCGCGGCGGCCCGGTGGCGGGGTCGAGCGCCCCGAGGATCGCGTCGTAGCCGTACAGCCGGAGGTCGATCTCGTACTGCGGCTGCTCCAGCCCCAGCGTCTGCCGCACCCGGCCGGCGAGCACCTCGCGCAACGACGTCGCCCAGATCTCGATGTTCTCGAGCAGGTGCGGATCGCGGATCGCGGAGAACGACATGGTGGCGTAGCCGGCCACCCGCGCGCCCTCGAGCTTGATGGTGTGCTGGTCGGCCGGCACGAAGCGGGAACCCTCCACCCGCACCCGACGAGCGTCGAGGGCGGTGTACCGCGCCTCGCGCACGTCGAGGGTGCCGGCGGGCTCCCGCATGGTGAACGGGTTCGCGGTCTCGTAGAGCATGTGCGCGGCGACCGACGTCGTCGTGCAGGCGGCCTCGGGGTCCAGGGGCTCGATGGTGAAGCCCGAGTGGTCGATGGTGGCGAAGACGCCACCGGCGCGCGGGTTCGTGGTGGCCTGTCCGCCGCACTCCACGATCTTCGCGGCGTGCCAGGTCGGGCCCGGTGGCATGCCCCGCATGAGCGGGAAGGCAGCGGCGACGGCGGTGTCGGTCGCCCGGCCGGCCAGCACCACGTCGGCGCCGGCCTGCAGCGCCTCGACGATCGGCTCGTGACCCATCATGCCGACGATGTGCGTGCAGCTCTCCAGGGTGCCGGCGTCCAGCGCGCCGAGCGGCGGGAGCGGGTGGATCCGGCCCCGGTTCAGCTGGTCCTTCAGGTCGGAGGCGTCCTGCTCGCTGTAGATCCGCGCCACCCGCAGGTCCAGGTTCTCCTCGCGCAGCACCTCGTCGACGATGCCGGCCACCCAGTCCACCCCGGAGTCCGTACCGCTGGTGCCGCAGGAACCGACGATCACCGGGATGTGCGCCTTCGCGGCGGCCCGGAGGATGAAGCGCATGTCCCGGGCGACGGCTGCCCGGGTCGTCTTCGCCGTCCCCGAGCCCAGGTAGTGCGGGCCCGAATCGGTCGAGCCGCCGTCGATGGAGATGACGTCGGCGCCCAGCTCGAGCCCCCGGTCGATCGTCTCGGGCGGGAAGCCGGCGCCGAGCATGCCGGAGGGGGTCAGGACGCGGACGGCGTCCGGTGGGCGCGTGGCGCTGGTCATCTGGTGGAGTTCCTCTCGTCGGGTGCGGTGTGGGTCGGTCGAGGTCACGCGGTCGCGTCGGCGACGGCACGGCCGGCCTGCCGGCCGGAGAAGAGGCAGCCGCCGAGGAAGGTCCCCTCGAGCGAGCGGTAGCCGTGCACGCCCCCGCCGCCGAAGCCGCTGGCCTCGCCTGCCGCGTACAGGCCCTCGACCGGCTCACCGGTGGTGCCCAGCACGCGGCCCGACAGGTCGGTGTGCAGCCCACCGAGGCTCTTGCGGGTGAGCACGTGCAGCCGGACGGCGATCAGCGGCCCGGCCGCGGGATCGAGGATCTTGTGCGGCGCGGCGGTGCGCATGAGCCGGTCGCCGCGGTAGGTGCGGGCGTTGCGGATGGCGGCGACCTGCAGGTCCTTGGTGAAGGTGTGGTCCAGCTCCCGGTCGCGGGCCTCGACCTCGCGGCGGATGTCGGCCGGATCGAGCGGCGCCTCCGGCGTCAGGGCGTTCATGCCCGCCACCAGCTCCTCGAGGGTGTCGGCCACGACGAAGTCCGCCCCCTTCTCCTTGAAGGCCTCGACCGGCGCTGCCGCCCCCGGCCGCACCCGGCCGAGGACCTGGCGGACGTTCTTGCCGGTGAGGTCGGGGTTCTGCTCGGACCCGGAGAGGGCGAACTCCTTCTCGATGATCTTCTGGGTCAGCACGAACCAGCTGTGGTCGTGGCCGGTGGTCCGCAGGTGCGCCAGGGTGCCGAGGGTGTCGAAGCCGGGGAACAGCGGCACGGGCAGCCGCCGGCCGCGGGCGTCGAACCACAGGGACGACGGCCCGGGCAGGATCCGGATGCCGTGGCCGGGCCAGATCGGGTCCCAGTTCCGGACCCCCTCGACGTAGTGCCACATGCGGTCGGGGTTGATGACCGCTCCCCCGGCGGCCTGGGTGATGGCCAGCATCCGGCCGTCGACGTGCGCGGGGACGCCGCTGACCATGTGCGCCGGCGGGGTGCCCAGCCGCTCGGGCCAGTTCGCGCGGACGAGGTCGTGGTTCCCGCCGATCCCTCCGGAGGTGACCACGACCGCCTGCGCGTCGATCGCGAACTCCCCGACGACGGTGCGCGAGGTGCTCACCCCACGCGGCGCGTCACTGGGCTCGAGCACGCCGCCGCGCACGCCGGTCACCCGGCCGTCGGTGACCGCCAGCTCGTCGACCCGGTGCCGGCTCGCCAGGCGCACCCGACCGCTGGCGATCCCCGCGCGCACGCGCCGCAGGAACGGCTCGACCACGCCCGGCCCGGTGCCCCAGGTGATGTGGAACCGGGGCACCGAGTTGCCGGGCCCCGTGGCGGCGTACCCACCGCGTTCGGCCCAGCCCACCAGGGGGAAGAAGCGCACGCCCTGGCCGTGCAGCCAGGAGCGCTTCTCCCCCGCCGCGAAGTCGACGTACGCCTCGGCCCAGGCCCGGGGCCACCGGTCCTCGGGCCGGTCGAACCCGGCGGTGCCCAGCCAGTCCTGCCACGCCAGTTCCCGGGAGTCGCGGATGCCCATCCGCCGCTGCTCCGGGGAGTCGACGAAGAACAGTCCGCCGAAGGACCAGAAGGCCTGGCCCCCGAGGCTCTGCTCGCCCTCCTGCTCGACCAGCACGACGCTGCGGCCGGCGTCGACCAGCTCCGCGGTCGCCACGAGGCCGGCGAGCCCGGCTCCCACGACCACGACATCGGTCCGTTCGGTTCTCATGCGTGCTCCTCCGCCGTGATCGTCGGGATGCCGATCGGGATCAGGTGGGCGTTCAGGGAGTGCCGTGGCCGGCCGGCCAGGGCGTCGAGGAGCTCCCGGGCTCCTTCGAGCCCGGCCTCCCGGCGGGCCTCCGCGGTCTGCCCGGCGAGGTGGGAGTAGACGGTGATGCCCTCGACCCCGCGCAGCGGGCTGCCGGCGGGCAGCGGTTCGGTCGCGGTCACGTCCAGCGCGGCTCCCGCGAGCCGGCCGGAGCGGACGGCGTCGGCCAGCGCCGGTTCGTCGACGATCGCGCCGCGGGCGGTGTTGACCAGGTGGGCGGTCGGCTTCATCAGCGCCAGCGCGTCGCCGTCGATCAGGTGGCGCGTGGCCGGGGTCAGCGCGGTGTGCACGGAGACGAAGTCCGACGAGGCGAGCAGCTCCGGCAACCCGACGACGCGCACCGGCGCATCGGCGCGCCGGTCGGCCGGCACCCCGGTCGAGCACAGGACCGTCATGCCGAAGGCCTGCGCGAGCGGGACGACGGCGCGGGCGGCGGCCCCGTAGCCGATCAGCCCGAGCACCTTCCCGCGCAGCTCCGTGCCGTCCTCGCGCGGCCAGCCACCCGCGGCGACGCCGGTCGCCACCGGCACCAGCCGGCGCGCCTGCGCCAGGAGCAGCGCCATCGTGTACTCGGCCACCGCGTTCGCGTTGATCCCGGGAAGGTTGCTGACCGAGACCCCGGCACGGGTCGCGGCGTCCAGGTCGACGGAGTCGTAGCCGACGCCGGTCCGCACGACCGACCGCAGCTCCGGCGAGCGCGCGAAGACCTCGGCGGTCATCGGCTCGTTCGCGATGAGGGCACCGATGGCACCCTCCAGCGCGGCCACGAGGTCGTCGGGGGTCCGGGTCCCGCGCAGGGGCCGGTGCCGGGTGCCGTACCCGGCCCGCCGGAGGAGGAGGTCGACCTCGTCGCCGGGCACCAGGTAGTCGGTCGTGATCAGCACCGTCCCGGGAGCCGGGTGCTGTGGGGCCCGTTCCGCCGTGGGCATCGTGTCCTCCTCGTGTGCGTCTCACTCAAACTAGTTGCTATAGCAATGAAGTCAACCATGGCATCTGTCGTTGCCATGCATTTCGCTACACTGCCGCCATGACGGTGCCGACCAGTGCCAGGCAGGCCAGCGATGCGGGCGGGACGCGGGCCGACCTCGTCTACCGCGCAGTGCGCGAGCAGATCGGCTCGGGCTCGCTGCGGCCCGGCCAGAAGATCACCGAGCGAGGTCTGGCCGAGCAGCTCTCGGTGAGCCCCACGCCGGTGCGCGAGGCGATCCGCCGGCTCGAGCAGGA
Source organism: Blastococcus sp. SYSU DS0617 (assembly GCF_054051075.1). Taxonomy (NCBI): domain Bacteria; kingdom Bacillati; phylum Actinomycetota; class Actinomycetes; order Geodermatophilales; family Geodermatophilaceae; genus Blastococcus; species Blastococcus sp. SYSU DS0617. The sequence goes on along the minus strand of NZ_JBJHAO010000011.1, from coordinate 118,585 downwards.
CGGGCTGATCGAGCGGCTGGGCCCCCGCACCGTCGTCATCACCGACATGCAGGACCGGGCCATCGACGACCTGGCCGAGGTGGAGGTGGCCCTGCGCGGGCTGGTCGCGCGGTTCGCCGCGCGGCACGCGACCCCGGAGCAGCTGGACCGCCTGGACGCGATCCTCGACGAGGCCGACGACCAGCTGATCGTGCTGACGACGAGGTACCGCAACGGCGAGGACATCGACCGGCACGTGACCGCCCTGCTGGACCTCATGCAGGAGTTCAACGACGCGGTCGAGGCGTGCGCGAACAACCCGGTGCTCGTCCGGCTGCTCGAGCAGTCCCGGGTCTTCTCCCGGCCCGAGCGCCGCGCCCGGTTGCTCGAGGAGATCGCCGCCGACGGCAGTTTCGGCCTGGACCGGTACGGCAGCCACCGAGCACTGGTGCGGGCACTGCGCGCCGGGGACGCCGCCACCGCGGAGAAGCTGGACAACGCCGACGCCCAGGGCGGGCTCGACGCGCTGCGCGCACGGACCCGGGAGGGGCGGGCGTGACCGGCTCCTCCCCCACCCACCGCATCGCCGTCATCCCCGGCGACGGCATCGGCACCGAGGTCGTCCCGGAGGGCGTGGGTGTGCTCCGGGCGGTCGCCGAGGAGTACGGGCTGGACCTGCGCTTCGACGAGTTCGACTTCGCCAGCGCCGCCTACTGGCAGCGTCACGGCACGATGCTGCCCCCGGACTGGCAGGAGACCCTGGGCTCCTACGACGCGCTGTTCTTCGGTGCCGTGGGCTGGCCTGCGGTGGTGCCCGACCACGTCTCGCTCTGGGGCAGCCTGCTGCAGTTCCGGCGCACGTTCGACCAGTACGTCAACCTGCGGCCCTGCCGGCTGATGCCGGGCGTGCGCGGTCCCCTGGCGGGCCGGGAGGCCGGCGAGGTCGACTTCCTGGTGGTCCGCGAGAACACCGAGGGCGAGTACTCCAGCATCGGCGGCCGCATCTTCGAGGGCACCGAGCGGGAGACGGTGCTGCAGGAGACGGTCATGACGCGGGTCGGCGTCGACCGCGTGCTGCGCTACGCCTTCGAGCTGGCCGACCGGCGCCCGGCCCGCCACCTGACCTCGGCGACGAAGAGCAACGGCATCTCGATCTCGATGCCCTACTGGGACGAGCGGGTCGAGGCGATGGCCCCGCACTTCCCCCGCGTCCGGTGGGACAAGCAGCACATCGACGCGCTGGTCGCGGCCTTCGTCCTGCACCCGGACCGGTTCGACGTGGTCGTCGCGAGCAACCTCTTCGGCGACATCCTGTCCGACCTCGGCCCCGCCTGCACCGGCACGATCGGCATCGCCCCGAGCGCGAACATCAATCCCGACCGCACCTCCCCGAGCCTGTTCGAGCCGGTGCACGGGTCTGCTCCGGACATCGCCGGGCGCGGCATCGCCAACCCCGTCGGCCAGATCTGGTGCGCCTCGATGATGCTCGACCACCTCGGGCACCCCGACGCCGGCGCGGCGGTCCTGGCGGCCATCGAGGACGTGCTGTCCGCCGGCCCCGAGGGCGCACCGCTCACCCCCGACCTGCACGGGCGCGGCACCACCGTGGAGCTGGGCGCGACGATCGCCGACCGGGTCCGTGAACGCGCACGGCACGGCGCGCGGACCCTGCCGGACGCGTGAGCGGGACGGGGCCGATGCGCGTCCTCGTCGCGCCGGACTCCTTCAAGGGCTCGGCGTCCGCCGGCCAGGTCGCCGCGGCCCTCCGCGACGGTTGGCTGTCGGTGCGGCCTTCCGACGAGCTGGTGCTCGCGCCGATGGCCGACGGCGGCGAGGGAACGCTCGACGCCTTCGCGACCGCGGTGCCGGGAGCCCGCCGGGTGCCGGTCGAGGTCCACGGCCCGGACGGACGGCCGACGTCGAGCAGCTGGCTGCGACTCCCCGACGGCACGGGGGTGGTGGAGCTGGCGGCGGCCAGCGGCCTGCCCCTGATGCGCCGGCCCGATCCCTTCCGCGCCCACACCCTCGGCTTCGGCCAGGCGATCGCCGCCGCCCTGGACCAGGGCGTCGACCGGCTCCTGCTCGCCCTCGGCGGCAGCGCGAGCACCGACGGCGGGGCCGGCCTGCTCACCGCCCTCGGCGCGCGGTTCCTCGATGCCGACGGCCGCACGGTGCCCCTCGGCAACGTCGGGCTGGCCGCGCTCGACCGCATCGACCTGAGCGGGCTGCGGCCCCTGCCACCGGGCGGGGCCACGGTGCTCGGCGACGTCGATGCGCCGCTGCTCGGCCCGTCCGGCGCGGCCGCCGTGTTCGGGCCGCAGAAAGGTGCTGCCCCGGCCGACGTCCCCGTGCTCGAGGCCGGCCTCCTCCGGCTCGCCGCGCTCACGGGTGGGAACCCCGACGAGCCGGGAGCCGGCGCGGCCGGCGGCGCCGGCTTCGGCCTGCGGTTGTGGGGAGCGGACCTGTCCGCGGGCGCGGCCGCCATCGGGGCGGCGCTGCACCTGCCCGAGCTGATCCGCACGTCGGACGTCGTCCTCACCGGCGAGGGCCGGTACGACGAGCAGAGCGCCGCCGGCAAGGTGCCGTCCTACGTGCTGGCCCTCGCCCGGCGGGCGCGGACGCCGGCGCTCCTCGTCGCCGGCAGCATCGGCACCACCACCGCGGAGTTCGCCGCGACCGCGTCGCTCGCCGACCTGGCCGGCAGCACCGCGGCGGCCGTGCAGGACCCCGGCCGGTGGCTCCACCGGGCGGCTGCCGACCTGGCCCTCCGACACCCCCTCGCGCCGTGACGGCGGCCCTGGAGCGCTCGTCCCCGGTCGCGGCCGGGAGCCCGTCGTGACCTTCGTCGTCGTCGCCGTCTGGACGGCCCTCCCCGGCCAGGGTCCGCGGATCCGGGAGCTCATCGCGGAGATGACCCCGCTGTCACGGGCGGAGCCGGGCAACCTCGGCTACGAGGCGCACGTCGACCTCGACGACCCGGACACCTTCCTCCTGTACGAGCGGTACGTCGACGCGCAGGCCTACGAGGACCACAAGGGGACGCCGCACTTCCAGAGGCTCGTGCTCGGCCAGGCCCTGGTGTACCTGCGCGACCGGCGCGTGACGACCTACGAGCCGCTCGGCGAGTGAGCGCTGGCCACCCGGGTGCGTCGAGCGCCCGGGCCGGCGCGGCCAGGCGGATCGACCGGGCCCGGCGGCTCAGCGGTCACCGGCGCTGGCCTCCACCGGGTAGACCCGGAGGGCCGGCGGCGGCAGCTCGATCGTGACCTCGGTGGCGTCGTGGATCGAGGTGAGCGACTGGATGACGATCTGCGAATCGCCGAGTGCGACGACGTAGCGGTAGTGGTCGCCGAGGTAGGCGGCCGACCTGACCGGCACGGTCACGACGTTGACGCCCGCGCCGAGCGGCACCTCCGGGGTACCGACGCGGATCAGCTCGGGCCGGATCGACAGCTGGACCGGGCCGCGGGCCGACCCCGCGGCGTCGGCGACCAGCGGCCGGGACAGCCCGTCGACGTACACCCTGACGGTGCCCTCCGGTCCGGGTTCTGCGACGCCGTCGAGCAGGTTGGCGGTGCCGATGAAGTCGGCGACGAAGGCGTCGGCCGGCCGGGTGTACACCTCCTCCGGGGTGCCGATCTGGCGCACCCTGCCCTGGTCCATGACGACGATCCGGTCGCTCATCGACAGCGCCTCGTCCTGGTCGTGGGTGACGAAGACCGTGGTGACGCCGATGCGCTGCTGGAGCGTCCGCAGCCAGTCACGGGCCCGCTCGCGCAGCTTGGCGTCGAGGTTGGAGAAGGGCTCGTCGAGCAGGAGCAGGTCCGGCGGGTGCGCGAGCGCCCGCGCCAGTGCCACCCGCTGCTGCTGCCCACCGCTGAGCTCGTGCGGGTAGCGCTCGGCCAGATGCCCCAGCTCGACCAGCTCCAGCACCTCCTGGACCCGTGCGTCCCGCTCGCGACGCGGCACCTTGCGCAGCTTGAGCGGGTAGGTCACGTTCTGCTCGACAGACATGTGCGGCCACACCGCGTAGGACTGGAAGACCACGCCGCAGTTCCGCCGCTCCGGCGGCAGATCGACCCGTCCGCCGTCGAAGACCACGCGGTCGCCGAAGGAGATGGTTCCGCCGTCGGGCGAGTGCAGGCCGGCGATCGACCACAGCGTCGTGGACTTCCCGCACCCGCTCGGGCCGAGCAGGGTGAACAGCTCGCCGGCGTCCACGTGCAGGTCGAGGTCGTGCAGCACCGCGTTGTCGCCGAAGCTCTTGGCGACGCCGGTCAGGGTGAGGTCAGGCATGGGGGCGCACCTTCAGGAAGAGTCGGCCGATACCGAGGACGACGACGGTGATGACGATCTGGACGACACCGAAGGCCGCCACGGCGCCTCCGGTGCTGGTGGCCGCCAGCTGCAGCATGGTCAGGCCCATGACCGGCGTCTCGTCGGTCACCAGGAAGACCGCCGGATCCGCCTCGTTCAGCATCGAGACGAACAGCAGGATGAAGCAGGCCCCCATGGCCGGGGCGCTGAGCCGCAGCGCGACGGTGACGGAGGCCTGCCACCAGGTCGCCCCGGACGTGCGGGCGGCACGGTCGAGGTCCTGGCCGATGGCGGCCAGCGCGGGGTAGAAGACGCCGTACCCGAGGGCGAGGCTGCGGACGGCGAAGGCGAGCCCCAGCCCCCAGAGACTGCCGCGGACGGCGCCGCTGGGGTCCAGGATGACGAACGCCCAGAAGAAGGCCATGCCGGTGACCAGCCCCGGCATCATGCGGGGCCACAGGACGGCCTGCTGGAGGGAGCCGCGGAACCGGAACTCCGACCGGTGCGCCACGATCGAGATGACCGCGATCGCGATGGTGGCCAGGACGCCGCCGACGGTGGCGATGAGCACGCTGTTCCGGATGGAGTCCATCCACACCGGGTTGTCGAACACCGCGGCGAAGTTCTCCGTGGTGAGCACGGTCCACGGCGAGATGAACGGCGTCAGGATGCTCGTGGCGGCCGAGAGCACCACCCCGCCGAGCGGGACGACGACCAGCACCGCGAGCACGAAGGCGAGCAGGCCGCCCAGCACCCAGCGCATCGGCCCGAGGTCCACGACCCGCTTCGCCGTCGCCTTGCCCGTGACCGTGGTGTAGCGGGCCAGGTCCCCGACGAGGCGGTTCCGGATCACCAGCAGACCGGACACGCACAGGAGCAGGAACACCGCGCCCGCCGACACCAGCCCCTGCTGGGGCGTCGCCGCGGTGAACCAGTGCTCGTAGAGGTAGGTCGACACCAGGGTGATGTCCTTGGAGAAGCCCAGGATCAGCGGCAGCCCCAGCACCTCGAAGGTCACCGCGAAGACGAGCAGCGCGGAGTTCAGCACCGCCGGACGGAGCAGCGGCAGGGTCACCGAGGTCAGCGCGCGCAGCGGTCCGGCCCCGGCACTCCGGGCCGCGTCCTCCAGGGAGGGGTCGATGGCCATGACGGTGGTCCGGCAGAACAGGAAGATCACCGGCGCGGCCACGCTCGTCGCCACCAGCGCCATCCCCGGCAGGCTGAACAGGTCCACCGGGAAGGACAGGAACGTGTTGACCTCGAGCCAGGAGCTCACGTAGCCGGCCGGGGCCCACATCGCCATCCACCCGACGATCAGGACGAGCCCGGGCAGGACGACCGGCAGGATGAGGATGCCGGTGAGCAGGCCCTTGAGCGGAACGTTCGTCCGGGTCAGGAGCACGGCCGACCCGACCCCGAGCACCACGGACAACGCGGTGGTGAGCGAGGCGAACAGGAAGCTGTTGGCCACGGCCGTCCACCAGGCCAGGTCGGTGAGCAGGTCCCGGAAGTTGTCGAGCGTGAGGCCGCCGCCGTCCACGTACAGCGGGGTGGACCACAGCGCCGCGACGGTGATCGGCACGACCGGCCCGACGACGAGCAGCAGCGTTCCCGCCCAGATCAGGTAGTGGCTCACCGCCGTGGGCACCCGGACCCGCCGGAGTCGCGACGCGCCGGTGTCGGGGACGGCCAGCCCCGGCGCCGGCCCGGTCAGCACGCTCATCGACCGAAGGCCTCGTTCCAGCGCTCGATGATCTCGTCCTGCTGCTCGACGACCTCCCGGTCGTAGCTGCCGATCAGCAGGTTCTCCTCCCCGCCGACGGCCGCGATCACCTCGGGCAGGCCGAAGGGGCACTCGACGCCGCTGCGGTACGGGGTGAAGCCGCCCTCGCAGGCCGCCTCCTGCCCGTCGACCGACAGCAGCCAGTTCAGGAAGACCTTGGCGGCGTTGGGGTGCGGCGCCTCCGCGGTCACGGCCACGCCGCGCGGGTTCAGCGGCGTCCCGTCCTGCAGGTAGCGGTAGTTCACGACCTGCGCCACGTCCCCGGTGATGAACGCGCGCACGCTGCCGGAGACGAAGAAGTCGGCGACGTACTGGCCCTGGGCCGTCTTGGTCACGAGCGGTCCGTTGCTGTTCTCGACGCTGGCGTGCTCGCCGATCCGGTCGAGGAGGGCCCACCCCTCCGCGCCGTTCTCCTCGATGAAGGTCGTGGTCGAGGCCATCTGCACCGAGTTGCTGATGTCCGTCGTACCGATCTGCCCGTCGAGCTCGGGAGCCATCTCGGCCAGCTCGGCGAGGGTCGTGGGCTGCTGGTCCTCGGGGAGCAGCTGCTTGTTGAAGACGGCGATGACGGGATCGAGCGACGCCGCGTACACGCCGGGACCCAGCAGGGCGTAGTCCGGCAGGTTGGGGGTGTTCGGGTCCTCGTAGTCCTCGACGTTGCCGGCGTCGACGAAGTCGAGCCAGCCCGCCGCGTCGCTGTTCATCACGACGTCGGCGGTCGGGGTGCCCGTCGCGACCTCGGTCGCGTAGCGCTGGAGCATCTCGTCGTCGTCCAGGGGCAGGCTCCGGAGCGTGATGTCCGGGAAGGCCGCTTCGAAGGCTGCCTTGATCGGTGCCGTCTGCTGGTCCTCGGCGTTCGTGTAGAGCAGCACCTCTCCCTCCTCCCGGGCCTGCTCCAGGACGGCGTCGTCCACGGGGGTGACCTCCGAGGCCTCGCCGACGTCGGCGGTCGACTCGGGCGCCCCGGGCGTCGCCTCCTCCGGCGAGCCACCGCAGCCGGCGAGGACCACCACGCCGACAACCACCAGGGGCAGGAGTGCCGTGTTTCTCATGAACCGTCCTCGTTTCCGCGTCCGCCGGGGGCTCGCCGGGGTCGACATGTCGATGGGCGCTCCGGGTGAGGCCTGTGACTGGCGCCACCCTGTCTTGCTATGGCAAACGTGTCAAGCCATCTCGAAGGGTCGTGCCATGGAGTGAGACCGCGAGGTGCGGGACGGCGTCGACAGGGGGCTCGACGGAGTACCGGGCGTCGCCCGCCGGACGCCGGAGCTGCTCGCGGACCTCGGCGACCACGGGGGGCACGGCCGCGCCGTCGTGCCCGGGCGAGGACGTCGGCACGGTCGCCCGCCACCGCCGCCGAACTGTCACACCCGACCGGGACGCTGCCGGCATGACTGCGACCTTCATCGGCTCGGTGTTCCTCGGCATGAGCGTCGACGGGTTCATCGCCCGCCTCGACGGCGACGTCTCCTGGCTCGACGGGGGCGGGAACGGCAGTGACGGCGAGGGCGGCGCTGCGCCCGACGACGGCAGTGCGCCGCAGCCCGACGACGGCGAGGGCGGGGACTTCGGGTTCACCGAGTTCGTCGGCGGCGTCGACGCGCTCGTCATGGGCCGCAGCACCTACGACTTCATCGCACCCTTCGCCGAGTGGCCCTACCAGGGCAGGCCGGTGCACGTGCTCAGCACGACGCTGGAGCCGGGCGCCGACGAGCGGATCACCGTGCACCGCTCCCTCGACGAGGCGGTGCCGGCCCTGTCCGCGGCGGGCTACCGGCGGGTGTACGTCGACGGCGGCCGGACGGTGCACACGTTCCTGCGCGCCGGACTGATCGCCGATCTGACGCTGTCACGGGTGCCGGTGCTGATCGGCACGGGCCACACCCCGTTCGGCGAGCTGTCGGCCGACATCCGGCTCGAGCACGTCCGGACGCGGTCGTTCGCCGGCGGCATGGTGCAGAGCACCTACCGCGTGCGCCGCTGACTCACGACGGCGGCACGTCCACCGGGATCTCCTCGCCGAGGCGGGCGCCCTGCAGCAGCTGGAGGTCGTCCCCTGACCAGAACTTCCCCGGGTCGTACCAGTTCTGCGGTCGCGACGCGGGCAGCAGGCCCATCGCCGTGTACGTCGCCGCGACCAACTCCGCGCAGTAGACCGCCTCGGCCGAGGTCCGCCGGCGCAGCCGCCCGTTGACCCAGCCCTTCGCCAGACCACGGGTCGTCGGGAACGGCCTGCCGTCCAGCCGGGCCACGGTGCGCAGCACGGCGTCCTCCATCTCGGGCGGCACCCCGCCGTCGTCGGCCGGGCCGACCAACTGCCGCAGGAAGGGCTGCTGGCCGTACTTCTGCCGCCAGGTCAGGACGGCGTCGCGCAGGTCGTGCAGCTGCACCCCGCGCTGGTGCTCCCCGGACCAGACGTCGGGCAGCGAGCGCCCGAGCTCGGCGTGCCAGAGCAGCGGCGGCAGATCCTCCAGCACGACCGCCATCCCGACGTGGTTGACCGGCGCGTTGGTCACCGCACGGATCGCCCGGTCGGCGACCGAGACGCCGCGGAAGATCCAGACGTCACCGGTGCGGGTCAGCTCGACGGCGGCCTCGAGGGAAAGCGCAGGCACGGGGCGCTACGTTACGGACGTGCGCCCCTGGAAGCTGCTCGGACTGGCCGGCCTCGCCGGTGTCGCCGCGACCGGTGCGGTGCTGGCCCGCGACGAGCGCCAGCGCCGTGCCCTGACGCCGGACGACGTCCGCACCCGGCTGCACGAGCGGCATGCCGCGCTGGCCGCGGTCCCCGAGCCGGCGCCGCCCACGGCGGACGAGCTGCGCGCCGGGCGCACCCACCGCGTGGCCCGGTTGCTCCGCCGGCGCTGACGCCGCTGCGCACACCGGCCGCGCGCAACCGGCATGCGGTCATCGGCTGCGGGTAGGGAGAACCGACCTTCCGCCCACAGCTCTGGAGTCCCTCATGGCCCGCAACTCCCTCTCCCGCACGCTGCACGACCTCGGGCTGTCCGCCTGGTTCGGCGGCACGCTGGCCAATGCCGTCGCGCTGAACGCGGCCGCGGCCGAGGCCGGCACGGACTCGGCCACCGGCCGCGTCGCCAACGCCGGATGGGACCGGTGGACGCCGGTCAACGCCGCGGCCATCGGGGCCCACCTGGTCGGCAGCGTCGGCCAGCTGCGCGCGAACAAGCAGCGAGTGGCCGCCCAGGAGGGGGTCGCCGGCATGTCGGCGCTCAAGACGCTGGTCACCGCCGCCGCCCTGGGCGCCACGGCCTACAGCCGGGTGCTCGGCGCCCGGGTGTCCGCCGCCGGTGGGGTGCCGTCGAAGTCGGGAACCCGGCCGAGCAAGCGGACCAAGGCGGCCCGGGCCGACGTGGCCGCCGCCCAGCAGCAGCTGGACACCCTGCAGTGGGTCATCCCGGCGCTGACCGGCACGCTGGTCGCCATCAGCTCCTACGCCGGGGAGCAGCAGCGCCCCAGCGAGGTGGCCCGGGGCCTCTCGGCGACCTGACCGTTCGCCCCCGCCGTCGACCTCGCCGCCCGGGCGGCGAGATCGACGGCGGTGCGGGAGCCCACCGCCCTCCCGCCACGCCTCAGATGCTGCGCCAGCGGCCTTCGGTGGCGTTGCCGGCGGGCTTGCTCTCCAGGACGTTGCCGGGAGTGGGCGGCACCTCGTCGCTGGACACCGCCAGCTGCTGCAGCAGCGGGCCCACCAGCAGGTCGTAGACGCCCGGCACGATCCGGAAGCCCGCGGTGATGAGCGGGTTGAACAGGCCGGCCTGCACCACGCGCCGTGGCCGGTCCAGCGTGGACAGCACGCTGCGGGCGACCCGGAACGGCGAGTAGACCGGCGGTGGCGGACGGCCGGTGTTGCCGGTCCAGGACGCGGCCTGGCTGTAGATCGGGGTGTTCACTCCCCCGGGCTGGACGATGGAGATGGAGATACCCGGCTCGTCGCGGGTCTCCAGCTGCAGCGTCCGCACCAGACCCAGCTGCCCCCACTTGGCGGCGACGTAGCTGCCCATCGTGGGTGCCGTCACGTTGCCCAGCAGCGAGTTGACGACGGCGAGGTGGCCGGCGTGCTGCTCCCGGAAGACCGGCAGCACGACACGGGCGAGGTTGGCGGTGCCGTGGAGGGCGGTGTCGACCACCGTCTCGTAGACCTCGCGGGGCACGTCCTCGATCCGCCCGTAGGCCATCACCTGGGCGGAGTGGACGACGACGTCGAGCCGTCCGAAGCGACCGGTGGCGGCGGTGACCGCGGCCCGCACCGAGTCCTCGTCGGTGACGTCGCCGGCGCAGACGACGACCTCGGCCGCACCGGCGGCCCGCATCTCGGCGGCCGCCTCCTCGAGGGACGCGCGGTCGCGGGACATCAGCACGAGCTGCGCACCGCGGCCGCTGAGCTCCAGGCCGGTCGCGCGGCCGATGCCGCTGGAGGCGCCGGTGACCAGCACGGTCAGCGGTGCGTCGTCGGTGGGGATCGGCATGGGCGGGGGTCAGCTCCTCGGCTGGGTGGTGCGTCCGCGCAGGGCTACCCGGAGGCCGGCCGGGTCAACCGGCGGGCGCCACGTCGTCGAGCAGGGCCAGCAGCCAGCCCGGTCCCGTGGCCCGCGCCGAGGCGGGCAGCCGGGCGCGCAGGCCGCGGTCGGCGGTCACCGCCAGGACGCTGCGCCCGTCCGCGGCGAGATCGGCGGCCTCCGCGGCGAGCGCGTCGTCGCCGCTGCCCGGCGCGTGCACCACCCGCACCGCCGCCGGCGCCGACACGTCGCGCGCCCGGCCCTCCACCACCGCCACCACCGCCGAGCAGCTCACCGGCCCGCCGTCGGGGCCGGGAACGGTCCGGCCGGGCAGCACGGCCAGCCGGTCGAGCAGGCGGATCGCCGCCCCGGCGCGGTCCCGCCACCAGCCGTCCGGTCGTGCGCCCACCACGTTCGCCACGTCGACCAGCAGCACCACCACGACGTCCCCTCCTCCCGCGGCCGGACGGATCCCCTCCGCCCTACCCCGGCGGACCGCCACCACCACGCGCGGACCGCGGGCTTCCCCGGCCGACCGGGCGCTCCTACGCTCCCGGCCATGTGCCGGAACATCCGCCCGCTCTCCAACTTCGAGCCGCCGGCGACCGACGACGAGATCCGTGCCGCCGCGCTGCAGTACGTCCGCAAGATCAGCGGGACGACGAAGCCGTCCCGGGCGAACGTCGAGGCGTTCGACCGGGCCGTCGAGGAGATCGCCGGGATCTCCGCCCGGCTGCTCGCCGAACTGGTGACGACGGCTCCGCCCAAGGACCGCGAGGTCGAGGCGGCCAAGGCACGCGAGCGCGCGGCGCTGCGCTACGGCACCTGATCCGGCCGCGGCGGGGAATGGTTGAGGGTTCATGCACCTTGTCCCCGCCATGACCTCCTACGCCGTCACCGGCGCGACCGGGCACCTCGGCCACCTCGCCGTCTCCTCGCTGCTCGACCGAGGCGTCCCCGCCACCGACGTCGTCGCGGTCGTCAGGGATACCGGCAAGGCGGCAGATCTGGCCGCGCGCGGCGTGCAGGTCCGCATCGCCGACTACGACGACCCGGCCGCCCTCAGCGCCGCCTTCGCGGACGTCGAGCGGCTGCTGTTCGTCTCCGGCAGCGAGGTGGGCCGGCGCGAGGCCCAGCACCGCAACGTGGTGGAGGCAGCCCGAGCGGCCGGCGTACGGCGGATCGTCTACACCAGCATCGCCCGCGCCGACACCAACAGCACCCCGCTCGCCGTCGAGCACCGCCTCACCGAGCAGCTGCTGCGCGAGTCGGGCATCGACACGGTGCTGCTGCGCAACAGCTGGTACGTCGAGAACTACACCGCCCAGCTGGCGCAGTACCGCTCCACCGGCGCGATCGTCGGCGCCGCCGGCGAGGGTCGGGTCGCCGCCGCCCCGCGGGCGGACTACGCCGAGGCGGCCGCGGCGGCCCTGGTGGCCGACACCCCCGGGTCCGCGACCTACGAGCTGGGTGGGCCGTCGTTCACGATGGCCGAGCTGGCCGCCGTCCTCGGTGAGGTGACCGGCACGGACCTGGCCTACCGCGACGTCCCGCCTGCCGATCTCCGCGCCGGGTTGCTGGCCGCCGGCCTGGACGAGGCGACGGCGGACGTCGTCGTCGCCCTCGAGCGGGCCACCGCCGACGGCGAGCTGGACGTCCCGTCGACCGAGCTCGAGCGGCTGCTCGGCCGACCCGCCACCGATCTCCGCACCGCCCTCACGACTCTGGTGGGCTGAGGCACACCGACCGGTTGCGCACAACATGAGTGACCCACCGCGACGCCGGGTACCCGCTCCTCCCGTGACGACGTCCCCGGCCGCCCCGACCACGGCGCCCACCTCCGCCCACCCGACCGCCTCCGGCGCGAGCCGGTGCGTCCACTGCACCGACGGGCTCGGGCAGCCGCGCGAGGTGCGCCCCGGGTCGTTCCGGGAGCGCGTGCACCGCAACAGCCAGGTCGCCCTGGCCTGGCGGATCGGCGTCTTCGTCGTCGGCCTGCTGTGCGTGGCACTCGGCGTCGCCCTGGCCGTGCTGCCCGGGCCGCTCACCATCCCGCCGGTGCTGCTGGGCCTGTGGATCTGGTCGACCGAGTTCGCGTGGGCGGCGCGCTTCTTCGCCACGTTCCGCCGCAAGGCCTCCGATGCCTGGGCGCACGCCAAGCAGCACCCGGTGAGCTCGCTGGCCGTCACCGTCGGCGGTCTGGCCGCCGCCGGCGTCGCCTTCTGGGCGGTCGGCCACTTCGAGCTGGTGGACAGGGCCACCACGGCTCTCGGCGCGTAGCCCAGGGCGCGGCTCAGTCCGTCCCGACCTCGTCGGGGTCCGGCGTCCGGAACGGCGGGTCCTCCGGCGACTCGCTCTCCTCGGCCGCGTCCGACGGCGTCTCCTCGGGCCGGTCGGGCTCCTCCCCGCCGACGCCGAAGCCCTCGGCGGTCGGCGGCGCACCGGCTCCCGGATCGGCGGCGGGGATGCCCTCGTCGGGCGTCCCCAGGTTCGGCTCCATCGGCGTCCACATCGACATGGCCCGGCACTACCCACGCTGCGCGGCTCATGCGCGCAGGCGGCCCACCGTTCGGCATCTCGTCACCCGCCGGACACCTGCCGTCCCGGGTCGGCGCTGCTCCTGTCGGTGCGGGGACCACTGACCATGCGCCGGTACGGCAACCGCGGCTGACAAGGACCACCCTTCCCCCCACGCCTCGCAGGCTCGACGCGGGACCCTGAAGGATGACCCGGTGCCCAACGCTCCACGTGATGCTGCGCTCCAGTTCCGCCGGGCCCGGTTCGCGGACCTGTCCCCCTTCGAGGTGTACCGGCTGTGCCGGCTGCGGGTCGACGTCTTCGTCGTGGAGCAGCAGTGCCCCTATCCCGAGCTGGACGGCCGGGACCTGGAGCCGTCGACCGAGCACCTGTGGTTCGAGGCCGACGGCGAGGTCGCGGCCACCATCCGGGTGCTCGAGAACGGGGCGACGAAGGCGATCGGCCGGGTGGTGACCGCGCCGGCCTTCCGCGGCGCGGGGCTGGCCGCCCGGCTGATCGAGCAGGGCATCGCCGACCACGGCGCCGTCCCGCTCACCCTCGGCGCCCAGGCCCACCTGGAGGGCTGGTACGAGCGCTTCGGCTTCCGGCGCAGCGGTCCGGGCTACGACGAGGACGGCATCCCGCACGTGCCGATGCGCCGCGAGCCGGACGCCCGGTGACCGACGCGGAGCTGCTGCGGTCGGTCGCCGGCCGGCTCGAGCGGCTGGCGGCCCGGACGACGGCGGGCGACTGGCGGCAGGCCGGGCTGCTGGCCTCCCGTCCCGAGGTGGTGGCGCACCGGCCGGACGGCGGGACCGAGCACGTGGCCGAGGCGCGCGCCGCGTCGGCCGCCTGGATCACCGCGCTCTCCCCCGCCGTCGCCGGGCCGCTGGTGGACCTGCTCCGCGCCGCGGCGGACCGCGCACCGGCCGATCCCGCCGCCGTCGCCCTCGCGGACACCCTCGACGAGCGCCTGCCCTAGCCTCGGGGCGTGACGGCGACGCGGGTCCGGACCGCCCCCGAGGACGCCGCACCGGCCGATCGGGGCGGGGAGCGCCGCTGGTCCCCGGTCGAGCTCCTCCCGCCCGCGCTGATGGTGGGGCTCGGCGTGCTGCTGCTGCTCCCGGGACACGGGCTCTGGTTCGACGAGCTCTTCACCGCGGAGGTCGGCCGGCGGCCGCTCGGGGACATCCTGACGGCGATCGTGCGCGGCGAGGGGGTGACCAGCTACCTCGAGGGCGTCCCGCCGTCGTACAACGCGCCGTACTACGTGGTGGTGCACGCCTGGATGTCCGTGCCGGGGCTGGGCGGCGACACCTCTCTCCGGGTCCTCTCGCTCCTGTCGGCCGCCGGCGGGCTGGCGCTGATCACCCGGGCCGTCACCCGCCTGAGCGGGACGGCGACCGGCGTCCTCACCGGCCTGGTCCTGGCCGCGAGCCCGCTGCTCGTCGTGCACTCGGTCGAGGCTCGCAGCTACGGGCTCACCGTCCTCGCGACCGGGGCGACCGCGCTCGGCCTCGTGCGCTGGCTCCAGGCCCCGCCCCGGGGGCTGGTGCTCTTCGGGCTCGCGGGTGCCGGCATGGGGCTGGGCCACTGGTACGCGGTCACGGTCCTGGCGGCGTTCGTCGTCGCCGCGGCGGTGCTGCGCGGGCGCCGCGCCCTGCCGGTGGTCCTCGTCGGAGCGGCCGCCGCCCTGCCGGCCGGCCTGCTGGTCGGGCTCAACCTGCTCAACGGCACCGGGTCGCGCAACGCCGAGCACCTGCGCGACACGGACGGCCGGCTGGTCGGCTACGCCGTCGAGGCGTGGGTCGGCGGGCGGACGCCGCTGCTCGTCCTCGCCGTCGGGCTGGCGGTGATCGGCGCGGTGCGGGGCGGCGGCCGCCAGGGCCGGGAGCTGCGCGTGCTCGGGCTGGCGTGGACCTGCGTGCCCCTGCTGCTGCTGGTGGGGGCCGAGTTCCTCCGGCCCGTCTACCACCCGCGCTACCTGCTCGCCGGCCTGCTCGGGCTCGGCGTCCTGGCCGCCGCGGGTGCGATGGCGGCGCCGCGCGGCGCCCGGGCACCGCTGGCCGGGTTGCTGCTGGCCTGCGCGCTGCTCACCAGCGTCCCCCTCGCCGACCGCGCGCCCCGCGAGCGCGCCGACGACCTCGTCCGCACGCTGGCCGGTCTCCAGGTCGCCGGTGAGCCGGTGGTGGCCGCCGACCAGCGCGCGGCGATCGGGCTGGACCACTACGTGCGCACCCTGGCCCCGCGGCTGCGGGCCGACGTGGTGCTGCCCCCGGACGACGCGCCGTCCGACGCCGACCGGGTGTGGCTGGTCCGCCGGCTGATCGACGGGGTGCCCGTGCCCACCGACGACGACGACATCCTGCGGGACGCCGGCCTCCGGATGGTCGAGGAGCGGACCTTCTACGGCACGCAGACCCGCCTGGTGCTGCAGCGCTGGGAAGACCGCGGCTGAGCGGCCGGCTCAGCGGCGGGACCGCAGCGCCCAGGCCAGCGAGCGGAGCGACTGGCGCAGCCGCGCGCGGCCGGTCCAGGCGGAGCGGCCCTCGGTGCGGAGGTCCCGCTCGACGGGGACGCTGACCGCCGGGCGACCGGCCCGCGCCACGGCGAGGACGACGCTGGGCGCGCCCTCGTCGCGCACCGCGGTGACGACGGCCTCGCGCACCGCCGGATCCATCGCCAGGAAGGCGCCGGCGTCGGCCGGCAGCCCGGTGAGCCGCGCCGCCACCCACCGGTGCAGGCCGCCGGTGAGCCGCCGGGCCGCGGACTCGTAGCGGCCCCGGCGCCCGGCGAAGACCGCCGAGACGTCACCCCGGGCGAGGCGGTCGAGCAACAGCGGCAGGGCCTCGGGCGGGTCCTGCAGGTCGGCGTCGAGGCAGACCCACACGTCGGCGTCCGGTTCGGCAGCCAGGCCGTGGGCGATCGCCGCGTGCTGGCCACCGTTGACGGTGAGGCCGCTGACCGAGATCCGCCGGTCCCGCGCCGCCAGGGCCCCGGCGACGGCCGCGCTGTCGTCGGGCGAGGCGTCGATGACCAGCCGCAGCCGCCAGTTCCGCCCCTCCAGCGCCGCGGCCACCCGCCGGGCCAGGGGGTCCAGCGTCGCGGCGTTGCCGTACACCGGCACGACGACGGCGATCCGCGGCGTCACGACTCCGCCCAGGTGCGGGCGAGCCCTTCGGCGAGGTCGACCGTGGGCGCCCAGCCCAGCAGCCGGCGCGCGGCGGACGGGTCGCAGACCCAGTCGGCGGTGTCCCAGTGCCGGCCCGGATGGGCGCCGGGGGCGGTGGCGATCGGCCGGCCGGTGACCCGGGAGGCGATCTCGACCAGTTCCTCGGTGCTGGTCTGCACCCCCGTGCCGATGTTGAGCACGACGCCCGGTGGCAGGTCCTCCTGCCGGGCGGCGCGGAGGCAGGCGTCGACGACGTCGCCCACCCACACCCAGTCGCGCCGGCTGACGTGCGGGGGCAGGGCCACCGTCCCGCCGGTGCGCGCCGCCTCGAGGACCACGGGGACCAGCCGGGTGGGGTGGTCACCGGGGCCGTAGACCTGGAAGGCGCGCAGCACCGCCGCCCGGACGCCGCGCTCGGCGGCCGCCGCCTGCAGCAGCAGGGAGCCCGCCGCCTTCGTCGCACCGAAGAAGCCCCGCGGCTCCAGGGCGGCCTGCTCGGTGAGCGGCGCGGCGGAGGCGGCGTACTCGGTCGACGATCCCAGCCGGACGACGGTGCGGCACCGGTCGGGCAGGGCGTCCACCAGCCACGGGCTGGTGTTGACCGCCACGGTGGCGGCCCGCTCCCCGGGTGTGGCCTTCGCGCGCCCGGCGGCGAGGGAGAACACCACGTCCGGGTCGGCCGCGCGCACCGCGGCCGACGCCGCTACCGGATCGGCAAGGTCGACCTGGCCACGGCCCAGCGGCACGACGTCCCAGCCCTCTGCCCGCAACCGGTGCACCAGGTGACGGCCGACGAAGCCGCCGCCCCCGGTGACGACCGCTCTCACGCCGCGGGACCCACACCGAGCGCGACCGGCGGGGCCGGGGCGGCCTCCCGGGTGACCGCCAGGAGCCGCTGCCGGTGCGCCGCGGCCACGGCCGGGTCGGCGCGCCGCAGGCCGGCCAGGAAGTCGAGCAGCCGGGGCACCTCCACCTGCGGGTCGCGGCCCTGCATGTCGGCAATGAAGGACCGGCGCAGGAAGGTGAAGTCGGTGCGCAGCCGGACGAGCTCGGCGGCGAGCACTTCGCTGGGCACCGGGAAACCCCCGCCGGGCAGCGTCAGCCCGCCGACGCCGAAGGGCTGGGTGACCGTGGCGCGGACGGCGTCGGCGGTGCCGTCGACGAGAGGCCGGAACAGCTGGTCGGACCGGCGGTCGATGCGCAGGTCGTTGAGGCCGATGTAGACCCGGGACAGCGGCCGGCTCGCGATGGCGGCGGCCGCGTCCACGGCGGCCTGCGTCTCGATCAGCACGCCCAGGCCGCACCGTCCCGCGACCATGTCGAGGGTCCGGTCCACCGACTCCGCCGTGCGCACCATCGGCAGCAGCAGCTCGTCCGCGCCGCGGGCGACGGCGTCCTCGACCTCGTCCGCGGTCCAGGGCCCGTAGCCGTTGAGCCGGCAGATGAGCCGGCCCTCGGTGGCCGACCGCATCCGCGTGAGGTCCTCGGGGGTGTCGGTGCTGATCTGGGTGCCCTCGCCCAGCTGCCGCCGCTCCTTCCCCCGGCGTTCCCAGTCGACGATGATCCCGGCCGCTCCTGCGGCGACGACCTCGCCGCCCCACTGGGGATCGACGGAGAAGAGAAAGAGGTCCACGCGGTCAGCTTAGGCTGACCTAAGCGTGGTCGGTGCGCTGCCGGGCCGGGACGTTCCGCTCAGGCCGGCACCGCCGGCCGTGGCAGCTCACCGGTTGCCGCCGGCGGGAAGGCCTGGGCCGGGCCGCGGACGGTGACGGCGACCTCCTCGCCCGGCGCGGGCAGGTCCGCCCCGACCAGCCGCGCGCTCACCGCGCCCGCCCCCGGGAGGACCAGGCGCACCCGGGCGTCGTGGCCGAAGAAGTCCACGCCGCCGATCCGCGCCACGACCGCCCCCGGTGCCGCTGACGGACTCGACAGTCGCAGCTGCTCGGGTCGCAGCAGCACCCGCGCCCGCCCGTCCGGGTACCCGCCCTCGACGGGGACCGCCCCGAGCGCGCAGTGCGCCGTGCCGCTCCGCACGTCGGCGTCGAGGACGACGGCCTCCCCCACGAACGCCGCCACGTCGAGGTCCTGCGGGCTGCGGTAGAGGGTGCGGGGGTCGGTCAGCTGCACCAGGCGCCCGTGCCGCAGCACCGCGACCTGGTCGGCCATCGACAGCGCCTCGGCCTGGTCGTGGGTGACCAGCACCGCGGTCGCGCCGGTGGCCTCCAGCGCGGCGGAGACGGCGAGCCGGGTCTCCTCCCGCAGCGTCGCGTCGAGCGAGGAGAACGGCTCGTCGAGCAGCACCAGCGACGGCTCGGGCGCCAGGGCCCGGGCGAGCGCCACCCGCTGCTGCTGGCCGCCGGAGAGCTGGTGCGGCGACCGGTCGGCGAGCGCGCCGTCCAGGCCGACGAGCGCGAGCAGCTCGCGGACCCGGCTGCCCTCGCGCCGCTGGCGCCGCGGCAACCCGAAGCTGATGTTGCCGGCCACGGTGAGGTGCGGGAACAGCCCGCCCTCCTGCGGCACGAAGCCGATGCCGCGCCGGCGTGCGGCGACGCTGCGCCCCGGGCCGCCGGCCACCAGCCGGTCCCCCACGACCACGGTGCCGGCGTCGGGGTCCTCGAACCCGGCGATGAGCCGCAGCAGGGTCGTCTTCCCGCAGCCCGAGGGGCCCAGCAGCGCGGTGAAGCTCCCGCTGGGCACGTGCAGGTCCACCCCGCCGAGCACGGGGACGCCGGCGGCGTAGGACTTCGCCAGGCCGGTCACGGTCAGGGAGCTCATGGGGTCAGACCTCGTTGGGCGTCTCGGGACAGCAGGACGGTGGCGGGCACCGAGAGCAGCACCATGACCACCGCGTAGGGGGCCGCCGCGCCGTACTCCACCGCGCTGCTCGCCGCCCAGAACGCGGTGGCCAGCGTGCGCGTTCCCGTGGGCGCCAGCAGCAGCGTGGCGGTCAGCTCGGTCACGACGGCGAGGAAGACCAGCGCGGCGCCGGCGCCGATGCCGGGAGCCAGCAGGGGCAGGGTCACGCGACGGAGGCGGTCGGGAGCCGAGGCACCCAGCGACGCCGCGACGTCGTCGAACAGCGGCGGGGCCTGCTCGACGGCCGAGCGGACGGTCACGATGGCCCGCGGCAGGAAGAGGATCGCGTAGGCGGCCAGGAGCACCGGCACCGTCTGGTACAGCCACGGGGTGACCCGGATGCTCACCGTCACCAGGGCGAGGGCGACGACGATGCCGGGCACGGAGCTGCCCAGGTAGGTGCTGCGCTCGAGCAGCGTGGCGGTCCGCCCGCGGGCCCGCACCGCCAGCCAGCCGGTGGGCAGCGCCATCGCCGTGGTGATCGCCGCCGCGGCCGCGGCCAGCCCCAGCGTGGTCGAGGTCGTGGAGGTGAGGTCGGCCCAGTCGAGAGCGGAGGAGGCGCCGCGCGCCATCCAGTAGCCCAGGCTCCAGAGCGGGACCGCCACGGCCAGCGCGGCCAGCGCGCCGAGCGCGAGCAGCGCCGGTGCGGTGAGCCGTCCCAGCGCGATCGGCCGCAGCGGGCGCGGTGCGCCGCGACCGCTGCGCGCGTACCCCCGCCGTCCGCGCAGCCGGATCTCGGCCAGCAGCAGCACCAGGCAGAGCACCACCAGGACGCCGGCCAGCATGGTCGCGCCCGGGCCGTTGAAGGTGGCCCGGTACTGGTCGTAGATCGCGGTGGTGAAGGTCGGGTAGCGCAGCATCTGCAGCGCACCGAACTCGGCGAGGACGTGCAGGGCCACCAGCAGGCTGCCGCCCAGCAGTGCGACCCGCAGCTGCGGCAGCTGCACCCGGCGGAAGACCGCCCACGTCGAGAGCCCCAGGCCGCGGGCGGTGTCCTCGAGGGCCGGGTCCAGCCCGCGGAAGGCGGCGACGACCGGCAGGTAGACGAACGGGAAGTAGGAGAGCGTCACGACCAGCAGCGCGCCGGCATAGGTGTCCAGGCCGGGCAGCAGCGAGATCCACGCGTAGCTGTTCACGAATGCCGGCACGGCCAGCGGCGCGACGAGCAGGACGTGCCACATCCGCCGGCCCGGCACCGCCGAGCGCTCGACCAGCCAGGCGGCGCCGACCCCGAGCACCCCGCAGCACAGCACGGTGCCCAGCACGAGGCGGACGGTGTTCCACAGCAGCTCGCCGACGCGGGGACGCAGGACCAGCTCCCGGATGCCCGACCAGCCGAGGTCGGCCGAGTACCAGGCGATGTAGCCCAGCGGCAGCAGCGCGAGGGCCGCGACGGCCAGTGCCAGCGCGACGGTGACCGGGGAACGCCGCAGCCGGCGCCCGGGCACGCCGGGTGCCCGGTCCGCCGGCGGCGCACCGGGGGCCGGGGCCCGGAGCTGCGAGGTGGTCAGAGGAGCCCCACGTCCTGCATGAGCTCGGTGACCTTCGCGGCGTCCAGGCTGCCGGGGTCGACGTCGGGTGCCTGCAGCTCGGCCAGCGGCGGGAGGGCGTCGGCGGAGTCGACCCCGACCCCCACGGCGTACTCCAGCGCAGTGCTCTCCGCCAGCCGCTCCTGCGCCTCCGGGCCGGTCAGCCACTCGACGAGGCGCTGGGCGTCCTCCTGCTGGTCGGAGGAGGCCAGCACCCCGGCACCGGAGACGCTGACGAACGCGCCGGGGTCCTGGTTGCGGAAGTAGTGCAGCTCGGCGTCGTCACCGACCAGGCCGTCCTGCGCCTGGTCGCGGAACCAGTAGTAGTGGTACGTGATGCCGACCGGCACCTCGCCCTCGTCGACGGCCTTCATGATCGCGGTGTTGCTCGCGTAGATCTCGGCGTTGCGCTCCAGGCCGGTGAGCCACTCGCGGGTGGCCTCCTCGCCCTCCAGCGCCAGGACCGCGCTGACGATCGCCTGGAAGTCGGCGCCGCCGGCCGCGATGGCGACCCGGCCCTCCCACTCCGGGTCGGCGAGGTCGAGCATCGAGGCGGGCAGCTCGTCCTCGGCGATCTCGTCCGGGTTGTGGATGAGCGCGGTCGACCGGGCGGCGAACCCGGTCCACGTGCCCGACTCGGGCCGGTAGGCCGCCTCGACCTGCTCCAGGGTCTCCGGGTCGATGGGCGCCAGCAGCCCCGCCTGGTCGACGACCTCGATCGCCGGGCTGTTCTCGGTCAGGAACACGTCCGCCGGTGACGACTCGCCCTCCTGCACGATCTGGTTGGCCAGCTCGGAGTCGTTGGCGTCGCGGAACTCCAGCTCGATGCCGGTCTCGTCGGTGAAGCCCTCGAGCATCGTGCGGACGAGGCTCTCGTGCTGGGCGCTGTACACGGTGAGCGTCTCGGCGTCCGAGGCCTCCGAGTTCCCGCAGGCGGCGAGCCCGGTCAGGACGACGGCGGAGGTCAGCAGAGCGGGAAGCGCCCGGCGCGGCGTGGTCACGGAGGGTCCTCCTGCATCGGGGCCGGAACCACGCCCGGCCGGTAGGCAAGGCACACCTAAGCACGCCGGGCGCGGGGTCGACCACCCGCCTCGGTCCCCGGCCGCCGCCGGACCCCTCCCCCGGCGGCTCGGCGCAGGTCAGGAGGGTGCGAGCCCCGGCGGTTCCCCGCAGTCGGCGGCCCGTTCCAGCAGCAGCGCCCGCTCGCGTTCGTTGCGGGTGAGCCCGGCGGCCCGCTCGAACTCGGCCCGGGCCTCGGCGTCGCGCCCCAGCGAGCGGAGCAGGTCGCCGCGGACCGCGGGCAGGAGGTGGTAGCCGCTCAGGGCCGGGACGCCGAGCAGCGCGTCGGCCAGCTCGAGGCCGGCTGCCGGGCCGTAGGCGCGCGACACGGCGACGGCACGGTTGAGTTCGATCACCGGCGACGGCGTCAGTGCTGCCAGCGCCTCGTAGGCCCCGGCGATCCGCGCCCAGTCGGTCTCCTCGACGCTGCGGGCGCGCGCGTGGCAGGCCGCGATGGCCGCCTGCAGCGCGTAGGGGCCCAGCGCGTCCCGCGCCGTCCGCTCCGCCTCCTCCAGCGCTTCCAGCCCCCGGGTGATCAGCACGCGGTCCCAGCGGCTGCGGTCCTGGTCGGCGAGCAGCACCGACTCGCCGCCGGGACCGATCCGGGCGGCCAGCCGCGACGCCTGCAGCTGCAGCAGGGCGACCAGGCCGTGCACCTCCGACTCCCCCGGCACGAGACCGGCGAGGATGCGCCCGAGCCGCATCGCCTCCTGGCAGAGCGCGGGCCTGGTCAGGTCCTCCCCCGCCGTGGCCGCGTACCCCTCGTTGAAGACCAGGTAGAGCACCTCGAGCACCGAGGAGAGCCGGGCGGCGAAGTCGGCCCCGGTCGGCATCTCGAACGGCACCCGGGCGGCGGTGAGGGTCCGCTTGGCCCGCACCACCCGCTGGGCCAGCGTCTTCTCCGGCACCAGGAAGGCGCGTGCGATCTCGTCGGTGGTGAGGCCACCGACCAGCCGCAGCGTCAGCGCGACCCGCGCCTCCCGGGAGAGCACCGGGTGGCAGGAGATGAACACCAGCCGCAGGACGTCGTCCTCCACGACCTCGTCCAGCGCGGCGGCCCAGTCCTCCTCGGCGCTCTCCTCCTGGACCAGCGAGCGGCCCAGCTCCTGCGTCTTGCGCCGCAGGTTCTGCGCCCGGCGGAAGGTGTCGATCGCCCGGTGCTTGGCGGTGGCCATCAGCCAGGCGCCCGGCGTGGCGGGCACGCCGGTCTCCGGCCACTGCTCGAGCGCGGCGACCAGCGCGTCCTGCGCCAGCTCCTCGGCCAGCCCGATGTCGCCGGTGACCCGGGTCAGCGCGCCGACGATCCGGGCGGACTCCATGCGCCAGACGGCGTCGACGACGCGGTGCAGGTCCGCGGTCGCCGACGCCGCCGGGGCCGGAGGGGTGGTCACGCCTCGCGCTGGTCGCTGAGCGTGTCCCGCAGCTGGTTCTCCCGGTCCTGCAGCTCGGGCGTGAACGCCTCGCCGAAGTCCTCCGCGACGGAGAACGGACGGATCTCCAGCTCCCCGCCGCGGAAGGGTGCCTTGCGGGCCCACTCGATCGCCTCCTCGCGGGAGGACACCTCGAAGATCCAGTAGCCCGACACGAGCTCCTTGGTCTCGGTGAACGGGCCGTCGATCACGGTCGCCTCGCCCGTGTCGTCGAACCGCACCCGGGCGCCGTGGGAGCTGGGGCGCAGCCCGTCGCCGTCGAGCATGACGCCGGCCTTGACCAGCTCCTCGTTGTAGGCGCCCATCGCCTCCAGCATCTCCCGGCCGGGCATGACGCCCTTCTCGCTGTCCTCGGTCGCCTTGACGATCACCATGAAGCGCATCGGAGTTCTCCCGTCCTGTGGAGCGGAGGCCGGTCGTCGGCGACCGGCGTGGGCCCCGCTCCACCTTTCCGTCGATCAGGCCGCGCCGGAATCGACACGACCGTGGAAAAAACTTCCGGACGCGCTCCCGCGGGGTAGGCGCACCCCATGGAGAAGCAGCGGACGGTCCACGAGGAGACCCCCGAGGCCGAAGGACTGGCCCGGCGGCTCGACAAGCCGATGGGGGTTCTCGGGCTCGTCTTCGTGCTGATCGTCCTCGGTCAGTCACTCGCCCGGGAACCCTGGCTGGTGACCACCCTGACAGTGCTCGGCTGGCTGTCGTGGGCCGTGTTCGTCGCCGAGTTCGCCTACCGCGCGGTGTCCGCCCGGGACAAGCGCCGGTTCTGGACGCGCAACTGGTGGCAGCTGATCTTCCTGGCGATCCCGTTCCTCCGGTTCTTCCGGGCGCTCACGTTCCTGCGCTTCGCGCGGGTGGCGAGGACGGCCCGCGTCGGTGGCGTCCTGTCGGCGGCGGTCCGCGGCTCGCGTTCGGCGGGCCGGCTGCTGACGGGTCGGATCGGCTGGCTGGGTGCCGTCACCGGCGTCGTCGTCCTTGCCGCCAGTCAGTTGCTCTACGTCCTGGGGAACTACGACGACTACGCCGTGGCGCTGTACGACGCCGCGCTCGCCACGGTCAGCGCCAGGCCGCTGTCGGCCGACAGCGGCCTGGCGCGGATCCTCGACGTACTGCTCGCCGTCTACTCGGTGGCCGTCTTCGCCACGGTGGCCGGCGCTCTGGGGGCCTACTTCCTGGACCGGAACCGCGACGACGTCGACGGGGCGGCACGATCGGGTGACCGCCCGGAGAGCACTCCCGCATGATCGTCCGGGAGTGAGGGCAATGCGGCCGCCATGACGATCGACGTCCTGCTGCTGGCCGGCGGCCTGCTCGCGATCGGTGTCGCGGCGCTGTCCACCCGGCTGCGCCGCCTCCCCGTGTCCGAGCCGCTCGTCGGCCTGCTGGTCGGGATCGCGATCGGACCGGCCGTGCTCGACGTGCTCCCCGTGGCGCCGATGACCGAGGACCACACCTGGGTGCACACGGCCACCCGGCTGCTGCTGGCGGTCTCCGTCATGTCGGTGGCGCTGCGCTACCCGTTCGGGGACGCCCGCTCCCGGCTGCGCCCGGTCCTGCTGCTCCTCGCGGTCGCGATGCCGGCCATGGCCGTGATCACCGCGGGGCTGTCCGCGGCCTTCCTGGGCGTGGGGCTGGGCGCGGCCGCGCTGCTGGGTGCCGCCCTGTGCCCGACGGACCCCGTCCTGGCCTCCAACGTCGTCACCGGTCAGCCTGCGGAGGAGGACCTGCCCGCCCGCGACCGGCAGGTCCTGTCGCTGGAGTCGGGTGCCAACGACGGGCTGGCGCTGCCGCTGGTCCTGCTCGCCGTCGCGGTCGCCGGCCCGCTGAGCGGGGGGGCCGCCGTGCTCGAGTCGCTCTGGCAGGTCGCCGGCGCGGTGGTCGTCGGGGCGGGCCTGGGCTGGCTCGGCGGCCGCGCGCTGCGGGCGGGCGAGGAGCACGGCTCGACCGACCACGGCCCCCTGGCCCTGTTCACCGTCGTGCTGGCCTTCGCGGTGCTCGGGCTGTCCGGGCTCATCGAGGTCGACGGCGTGCTCGCGGTGTTCGTCTGCGGCCTGGCGTTCAACCTGGTCGCCACCGGCTCCGACCGCACCACCGACGCCCCCATCGACGAGGCGATCAACCGGTTCCTGGTCATCCCGCTGTTCATCGGCATCGGGGCGGCCCTCCCCTGGTCCGCCTGGGCCGACCTGGGATGGCAGGGGCCGGCCCTGGCCGTCGCGATCCTGCTGCTGCGGCGGCTCCCCGTCCTGCTCCTGCTCCGCGCGCCGCTGAAGCTGGGACTGCCCGACGCCGTCCACCTGGGGTGGTTCGGGCCGATCGGTGTGTCCGCGCTGTTCTACCTGTCGATGGAGGCCCAGCGGCTGGGCGCCGACCCCACCGTGCTGGCCGCCGGCACCCTGGTCGTGGCCGCCAGCACGCTGATGCACGGCGTCACCGCGTCACCGGGGCGGGTCCTCTACCGCCGGGCGGCCGAGCGTCAGGAGGCCGGCGACCGGTCCTGAGGCCCGAACTGGTGGGTGCGGGCGTAGGCGGCCAGGACGTCGTCGGTACCGCCACCGACGTGCAGGAACTGCGCGTCGACGACGCCGGCCAGGTCGTCGAGGGCTCTGCTCAGCAGCACGGCGGCGGCCCGGACGTCGGCGCGCGGGGCGGACCGCCCGGTGTCCGCCAGGGCCGAGGCGACCCCCAGCATCGCGGGCAGCGACGCCTCCTCGCTCCTGTCGCGGAAGTAGAAGGTCTCCATGTACTGCGTGTGGTCCACGCGTGCCTGCGCGAGCGCCGCTGCGAGCTCCACCAGGAGGGGCGCGGCCACGGACGAGTGCGGGTCGTGCAGCAGCTCGTCGTGCGGGAGCGCGCGCAGCTGCGCCAGCCGCACGGCCAGCGCCCGCCGCCGGGTGAGCGCCGGATAGACCTGCAGGACCCAGGTGACCGAGGCGGTCAGCAGCGCGAAGCCGACGAGCGCCTGCAGCGGCATGGCGATCCGCAGCCAGCCGCTGACCGGCACGATGTCGCCGTAGCCGAGGGTCGCCAGCGTGACCGTGGACAGGTACACCGCGTCCAGGACGGCGCTGCGCTCGCTGACGTCCAGACCGCTCTGGAAGACGACCCCCTCGGGGATGTGCGGCGCGTAGACGAGGGCACCGCCGGCCACGAGCAGCGCGATCCAGACGACGATCACCAGCAGCAGAGCGGTGGGCCCGGTGAGGACACCCACGGCGCCGCGCTCCCGGCGACGCCGGCCCAGCCGCCACACGGTCGCCATCACCCACGAGCTGATCGCGCCTCGCCCACTGGGGTGCCACAACGTGTGGAAGATGTCCCGCAGCGCGACGAGGACGACGAGAACGCCCAGCACGGTGATCGACCAGTCCAGCCACTGCATTCGGATCACCCTGCCAAAGGACGGGTGATCCGGCCGGACGGGGTAGAGCCCCCACCATGTGGTTCGACTCCTGGTCCGACATCGCCCGCGTCCTCGCCGTGGGCACCGCCGCCTACGTCACCGTCGTCGTGGTGCTCCGGCTCACCGGCAAGCGCACGCTAAGCAAGCTCAACGCCTTCGACCTGGTCGTCAGCGTGGCGCTCGGCTCGACGCTGGCCACCATCCTGCTGAGCGGCGACGTCTCCTGGGCCGAGGGTGCGACCGCCCTGGCGCTGCTGGCCGGCCTGCAGTTCCTGGTCGCCTGGACCACCACGCACCTGCCGGGCGGGCGGTCGATCGTCACCGCGCGACCGACCCTGCTGCTCGACGACGGCCGGCTCCTGCCCCATGCCCTCAAGGAACAGCGGGTGACCGAGGACGAGATCCGGCAGGCGGTCCGTGCTACGGGCAGCGGCGACCTCGCCGACATCGCCGCCGTCGTCCTGGAGTCCGACGGCTCGCTGAGCGTCATCTCCTCCGCCAAGGCCGGGAGCCGCTCGGCGCTGGACGGCGTGCGCCGGGCCGCCTGACCGTCGGGCCGCGGCGGGTGTGCCGTCCGGCCGGCCGGGTAGCTGCGCTCCATGGCTGACGACGGGGCATCGGGTGGGTTCGCCGGACGACTGGGCGCACGGGTGGAGGCCGCCGACGACGGGTCGGCCCGCATCGCCTTCGAGGTCACCGACGAGCACCTCAACCCGGCGGGCACCCTGCACGGCGGCGTGCTCGCGACGCTGGTCGACACCGCGATGGGGACGGCGGTGCGCACAGCCACCGGGGAGGACGACGTGCCGGCGACCAGCCAGCTGACGGTGACCTACCTGCGGCCGGGCACGAAGGGCCGGCTCGTGGTCACCGGCCGGCTGCGCACCCGGGGCCAGCACCTGACCGTCTGCGAGGCGGAGGTCGAGCAGGACGGGAAGGCCATCGGGCACGCCGTCGCCACGTTCGCCCTGCTGCACCGCTGAGCCGGGAGCGCTGCGGCGCCCCCGGCCCGGGATGTCACCGGCCGAGCTGGCTCACCAGCAGGATGAACAGGAAGATCAGCAGGATCGCGCCGACGAAGATCCCCGGGATGAGCAGCCGACCGCGTCGGCGGCCTTCCTCGGTCGAACGCCCGGTCGGCTGGTCGGCGTCGTCGTGCGGGTCGTGTGCGGGCGTGGACATGACTCCTCCTCGGAAGCGGCTCCACCGCCGGGATCGACGGTGGGACGGGCGGTCCGGCAGTGACGGCGGGACCCCGATGGGGTCATGCCCACCAGCTTTGTCGTCACTCACGGGTTCCTGTGCCGCTGCGTGTCGGTATCCTGACCTCAGTCCGCACGGTTCTCCGCTGCGGTCGGCGTCCAGGAGGCACCCCGTTCCCGCTCAGCACGGACGATGCGCCGAAGCCCATCTCGGGTGCCCCTGCCGCGGGGACGCCGCGATCCACGAGGAGCGCTCCGTGGAGATCACCGAGGCCCGCGCCAAGGCGCAGGAGCCGGTCGAGTGCCCCGAGTGCGGCGGCCCGGCCACCCCGGTGCACATCGTGAGCTGGGGGCACTGCCGGCCCTGCCGCACCGCGAACTCGCGCTCCATCCAGCCGCTGCGCTGGTAGGACCCGCGCCGGGCTGCGCCGCCCCGGGCCTCAGCGGCCGGGGCGGGCGCCGGCCAGCTCGCGCGCGGCCGCGGCCGCGTCGTCGTCGAGCTGCCGGTCGATCGAACGCAGGAAGGTGTCCCAGGCCTGCTCGGCGGTGACGCCCAGCGCCTGGGCGATCTGGTCCCAGTCGGCACCACCGCGCAGGGCGGCCCGGATGCCGACCAGCCGGCTGTCGTGCGCCTTGCGGGCCACGACCTCGCCGAGGGCCAGCAGCTCGAGCGACTCGTGGACGTCGAGCTGGGTGTCGGTGGTCTTGAAGGACGCCCAGGAGTCCTGGTCGTCGTCCTGGACGGTGTTGAGGGCGGTATCGCCGTTGTCGCGGCGGCTGAGGAAGTCCAGTCGGGTGGCGGCCGTGGTCAGCGAGAACTCCGCCTCCAGGGCCTCGGGGGTGATGCTCATCGTCCGGGTGTCCCCCGCTGCCCCGGCGTGGCAAACCGGGACGCGACGCATGTCACCCGACCGGCATCGCCTGATCGCGGTCCGCACATGCCGAGGGCCCGCACCCCTGACGGGATGCGGGCCCTGGCCGGCCCCGTCCGTCATCCCCGTCGGCCAGCGCGCGAGCGACGAGGAGGACGGGGTCCTCGCTCAGCTGGAGACGCCGACGGCCTCCTTGGCCAGGTCGGCCAGGCGGGTCTGCGCGGCACTGGCCACGTTCGACCGCTTCTTGTGGGTCTCCTCGTAGCGGATGATCACGTTGATGTCGTGCGGGGTCGAGAGCTGCTTGATCGCTTTCACGGCGTCGTTGGCCGCCATCGAGTCGTAGCCCTTGATCGGCAGCTCGTCGGCGCTGACGTCGCCGAGCTCCTCGCGGGCGGTCTTGGCGATGTCGGCCGCCTCGGCGTTGCCCTCGCGCTCGGCGATCCGCTCGGCGCGGCGCAGGCCGGCGGAGCGGCTGACGATCAGCGTCTCGCGGACGGCGCCGGTCAGGGCGGCGGCGCGGTCGGCCACGGCGCCGAGGCGCTCGGTGGTCTCCTCACCGGCGTGCTGCACGGTGTCGACGGCGCTGTTGACCGTGTTGTGCACGAAGCGCACCGGAGCACCGGCGGCGCGGGCGACGGTGCCGGCCACCTTCTGCAGCGGGGTGGCGACCAGCGCGGCGGGGCCGCCCATCGCCTCCTCGGCGAGCACGACGGTCAGCCACTCGACGGTGGCCTTGTGGGCGTCGATCAGCTTCTCGGCCAGCCGCTGCACCGTGGTCTCTCCGGCCTTCTCGGCCAGCACCTTCACGTAGGTGGCCCGGTCGAGGAGCTGGTGCTCGAGCTGCAGGTCGGTGAGCAGCGCCTCCTCCAGCGGGGCGGCCTGCTCGAAGGTCGCCTTGAGCGTCGCGGAGAGCCGGCCGATCGCCGGGGTGACGACGTCCGGGACCCCGCCCGCGGCGCGCAGCGCCTCGGTGATCTCGATGGTGCGGGCGGCCGCGTTGTCGGCGTTCTGGGTCAGCTCACGCCGGACGGCGTCGGTCCGCGCCTGCGAGATCCGCGTCCGGGCGACCTGCTCCTCGGTCTGCGTGAGCAGGACGAGGGCGCGCAACTGGTTCTGGATCTTCGTGGTGGTGTCGGTCATGACTGAGACAACTCCGTGGGATCGGGGATGACCTGACTGTTCTGGTCATGCCCCGATCCCACGGGGTGCTAACTCTTGCAAGCGATTTGCTAGCAGTGAGGCCCGTCACGGGCAGCACGGTCAGACGAGCGCGTTCTGCTGTCGCTCCAGCGGCGTCCGCGGGGTCACGCCGAAGCGGAGCACCGGCTGCGTGTCGTCGTCGCGCAGGTGCTGCGGCGCGAGCCGCTGCCGGCGGGCCGGGAGCGGGGAGGGCGGCAGACGCTTGCCACAGCCGACGCAGAACCGGCCGCGCTGCTCGATCGCTTCGCACTGCGTGCAGGTCATGGATGCCTCCCCGTTGGGCCTGGTGGAACCGGATGCCGAACAGTGGCAGGGCCGGGGGCCGTCGCGGGCCGTTCCGGGCCATGTGGGACTACTGGTAATCGAACCGTCATGCACGGAACGGAGTCGGCCCGTGGCTCGGTGCGGTCAGGGTCCGCCGACGGCGGCGAGCAGCGGAGCCGGTTCGTGGCCCGGTGTGGGGAGCGTTCACCGCCGGCGTCGAGCAGCGGAGCCGGCTGCTGCCCGGTGGGTCAGCGTCCACCGACGGCGGCGTCCAGCGGAGCCGGCTGCTGTCCGGTGGGTCAGCGTCCGCCGCCGACGGCGGCGAGCAGCCGGTCCAGGAACGGCACCTGCCCCCGCACCAGCTTGCTGCGGGCGTCGTCGATGCCGAACCAGGCCGCCCGGTCGACCTCCGGGAACTCCTGGATGCGCCCTGACCGGGGCGGCCACTCCAGCTCGAAGGTGTTGCTGGTGCACGCGGCGGCATCCAGGTCACCCTCGGCCGCCCAGACGGTGAGCACCTTGCCGGAGGCGCGCAGCTCCCCGAGCGGCAGAAGGGCAGCGGCCGGGACCGGGGAGCCGAGCTCCTCGGCGAACTCGCGGTGCGCGACGGCCAGCGGGTCCTCGTCCGGCCCGTGCTCGCCCTTGGGGATCGACCAGGCGCCGTCGTCCTTGCGCGCCCAGAAGGGGCCGCCCATGTGCCCGAGGAGCACCTCCCGGCCGGCGGGCGCCGGCCGGTGCAGCAGGATCCCGGCGCTGGTCCTCGGCACCGGGCGATTCTGCCGGGCGGGGCGCCAGGTCGCCGCCGGTGGACCGCGCGACCGCTCCGCGCCCCGACCGATGCGCGCCTCGATCCACTCCGCCGCTCGACCGCTGCGCTCTCGCGCACCCCGAGGGGGGTCGGCTACCGGCCGCGCCACTCCGGCGGGCGCTTCTCCAGGTAGGCGGCGATGCCCTCGCGGCGGTCCTCGCTGAGATAAGGGTTGGGGCCGACATCCAGGCGCAGGGCCTGCCACAGCGGCAGGTCGACGCCCTTCACGGCGGTCTCCTTCATCCGGCGGACGCTGATCGGCGCGTTCGCCGCGATCCGCTCGGCGAGGTCGAGCGCGGTGGGCAGGACGGCGTCGGCGTCCACGATGCGGTTGACCAGGCCCCAACCGGCGGCGTCCTCGCTGGTGACGTATTCGCCGGTCAGGAGCATCTCCAGCGCGATGCCCATCGGGATGCGCTTGGGCAGCACGACCGAGCCGAAGTTGGCGCCCATGCCGATGGTCGCCTCGGGGAGTCCGAGCTTGATCCCGGGTGCGGCGATGCGGAGGTCGCAGGCGAGTGCCAGCTCGAATCCGCCGGCGACGGCGTGCCCTTGCAGAGCGGCAACGATGGGCACGGGCGTCTCGGTGACGACCTCGAACAGCGACCGACCGGGCCGGTTCATCGGCGGTCGGAACCGCTCCCCCCGCTCGTCCTTCTCGCGGATCTCCTTGAGGTCGAAGCCGGCACAGAACGCGGGCCCGTTTCCGGTGAGCACGATCGCGCGGACCTCGCCGCCCTCCCCCGCATCGAGCAGCTGGTCGACCAAGTCGGCCTGCAGTTCGGAGGAGAGCGCGTTGCGCCGCTCGGGCCGGTCGAGGGTGAGCACGCGGACGTGCCCGCGGTTCTCGACGACCAGCCCCGACTCGTACCGCTGCGATTCGCTCACGGCCCATTCGTACCGGTCCCGGCTGGAGGCAGCACTGCCGGGCCTGCGGACGGCGCCGTCGCCGTCCGCCGTCGCCGTCGCCGTCGCCGTCGCCGAGTACAGCCGCACATCCGGACATAGCCTGCGCAGGACAGAACCGCGCGCCGAAGACAGCCGCGCGCTGCTCAGGCGGAGACGAGGAACGGTTCGGGAACGACGACGATCTCGGTGCCGTCGGGGCGCCAGGTGCGCCATCGGCCGTCGGGAAGCCGGGTGAGCCGGAAGCCGTGGTGGACCTTGGTGTGGTGGCGCTCGCAGAGGAGCGCTGCGTTGTCGAGGTCGGTGTTGCCGTCGTCGATCCAGTGGATGAGGTGGTGGACGTCGCACCAGTGGGTGGGGGCGTCACAGCCGGCGAACACGCAGGAGCGGTCACGCACCTCGACGGCGCGGCGCAGGTGTGGTGGGAACAGGCGGGTGTTGCGGCCCAGGTCCAGGGGTTGGCTGTCGGGTCCGATGACGATGCGGGTGACGTTGCCGTCGCAGGCCAGCCAGCGCGCCTTCGCGGCGGAGATGAGGCCGCCGAACCCGGTGCGCCCCGCGCCGGCGCCGGCGTTGGGGTCGACGAGGTCGGCCAGGTCGATGGTGACCACGACGTGTGGCTTGTGGCCGCGCATCGTGGGCAGGTTGCCGGCGGCCAGGGCGTTGTCGGCGAGCTGGACGAGGGCGTCGCCGCCCTGCTGGGCGCGGGTGCGAGCGTCTCCGGCGGGGCGGTGGGCCTGCTGGATCGATTCGATCGCGGCCTGGAACTTCTCCCCGCCCACGGCGTCGAGGACGAAACGGCCGGTGACCATGCCCTTGCTGTCCCGGGCGATCACGAGGCTGCGGCACTCGGTGGGATCCGGTTCGGTGCCGTCGGGGTCCAGCCGGGCCAGGTAGTGCCCGACGGCTTGGCGCAGGTCGGCGTGCGGTGCGGTCATCGCCGCCCGGGTCAGGGCCGCGTCGATCTCCGCGACGTCCACGTCCTGCGCGTCGGCGGCGGCCAGGTTCTCCGCCGCGGCGACCGGTGCGATCGCGTTTACCGCCTCCGCCGTCACCGCACCGGCCGACGCCGCCGCGGCCAGCACCGGCAGCTGCTCCAGGGCGCGCCCGGTGCGCACCACTCGGCACGCCTCGCCCTGGGAGAGCCGGTGGTGCCCGCGCAGCCAGGAGGCCATCGAGGCCTTGCCGTCGTGCTCGGCGGCCCCGGCCACCTCGCACTGCCGCACCGTGCGGGCGACCTCGGCGGCGAGCCGGTTGGCCGCGGTCAGCAGCGGGCCGAGCCGCTCCAAGAGCGCCGGCCCGAACTGGCCGTCCAGCCGGTGGGAGCCGAGCGCCTCCAGCGCACCGGAGAGGCACGCCAGCGGAGTCGCACAACCGGTCGAACACATGTGCGAATCCTATCGCTTCACGGCGAGCCGCACCACCTGAATGCCCAGCTCAGACGCTTGTCCACAGATGTCCGCGGGGACTAGACGCGAGTGGGCTCGACTCGGTGCGGCAGAAGGCCCGACCGACCTGGCTCGTCGCCTGCCGGACACTCACGAATGCGCATGGCACAGTCCGCGCCGGTCGCATGATCTCCGGCAGCCAGGGCCCAAGCCCCACCGCGAGCAGCCGGCAGAGAAGGCCACGACGGGAGCAGCGCACGTGAGGCCAGACGGAGGACGATGACGGACCACGCCGCGGCGGCGAGCCCCGGGGCCGGATCGTGACGGCGCTGCGCCGTCCACCCCGACCGCTCGGGGTGCCGCTGACACTGTCGCTCACCGTCGTCCTCGTGCTCGCCACGTTCGGTGGGTTCGGCGCTGCCTTCGGAGTGCTGCAGACCTGCACCGACATGTACAGCTGCACCGTGACCGAGTGCCGGCCCTGCACCACTGCCGCGGCCTGGGTGAAGGCCGGCTGGGCGGTGCAGGGCGTCCTGTTGCTGGCCGGGCTGGTCCTGGCCGTGCTCGCCCGGCGCGGTGTCGCGACACGCGCCGTCGGACGGGCGGGGTGGCTGCTCGGCCCGGGGAGCATCGCGCTGCTGATCGCGACCACCTCGCTGGCACACAGCAGCTTCTGACGACCTGCGGCGGCCAACAGCCGGCGATCCGTTCCGACACTGCGGCCGGCGATCAGTTCCGCCAGCGCGAAGGGTCTACGTCACGACGGCCACCGAGCGGTGGCGGCACGGAAGGGGCACGGGATGACCGGGACCAGGAACGACCGGACCGATCAGGACCTCCGGGCCTGGGTCGCCCGCACGTACGACGGCCTCGCCGACCTGCTGGCCGACGGCACCGCCGGCACCTGGGACGCCCCGACGCTGTGCGAGGGCTGGCAGGTCCGGCACGTCGTCGCCCACGTCACGATGCCCGCACGCCTCACGCCCGAGCAGTTCGGCGCCGAGATGGCGGCCGCGGATGGCGACTTCACCCGGCTGTCCGACACGGTGGCCGCCCGCGATGCAGCCCTCCCGGCCGCCGAGCTCCTCGCCGCCCTGCGCTCCCCCGAACTGCACGCGTGGCAGCCGCCGGGCGGCGGCGCGGCCGGTGCGCTGAGCCACGCCGTCATCCACTCCCTCGACGTGACCGTGCCGATGGACGGACCGCCCGTCGCACCGGCCGAGGCCGTGACCGCGGTCCTCGACCACCTCGCCGCCGCCGAGGGGGCGTTCTTCGGCATCGACCTCGCCGGCGTACGACTCGAGGCGGCCGACGCCGACCGGTCCTGGGGCGACGGCGAGCCCGTTCGTGCGGACACCGGCGAGCTGGTGGCCCTGCTGAGCGGGCGCACCCTGCCCGATGGCCGCCACCTGCGCCGGAACTGACGGGCGGCCGGCGGTCTCACTCGGAGGTGCTGCGCACCTGCATCGTGATCGCGGTGCCGATGCCGAGCGCGACGCCCGGCACGGCCAGCCACATCGGCCAGAAGTGCACCGGGTCCTCCGCGGCGAAGCTCACCAGCAGCCACACCGTCACGTTGATCGCCACCACGCTGGCCCAGATCGTCCACAGGATCTTCAGCGCCAGCGGGAAGCCGGCCGGACGCCGCACCACCGAGGCACCCGCCGCCCGGGCCACGCCCGCAGCCGACGCCACGGTGTACGCCGGCACCGGTGACGACGACGACCGCTGCGGCAGATCGGTGAACAGCCGGTCGAGGTCGCCGTAGGTGACCGCCGCGTACGCCTCGACCAGCCGCCGGTCGTACTCGGCCAGGTCGAGCCGGCCCTCGTCGTGGGCGGCGCGCAGCCGGTCGGCCGCGGACTGCCGGTCGGCGTCGCCGGCCCGCAGCTCGGGTGCGTGCGCCATGCCACCTCCGGACCCGGGACGACGACCACGTGGAAGCCGCCGTCATCGTCGCACCGGACCGCCCGACTCCGGAACGACCCGGCGCCACGAAGGCCCCGCCGCTGTGATTCCCACCGGCTTGTCGACGCAGGTGTCACACGCGCCCCACCCGTCGGGGAGCATGAAGGGACCATTCCGCCCTACCCGGTAGACAGGTGACATGGAGAGCACTGCCGATCTCGACCTCCGCGACGCCGTGGCGCCGCGGACGGCGGCGATCTCCATCGAGATCACCTCCACCCCGGTGCTCAGCTACGCCCTGGCGCACAACGGCATCCCCGTCGTCCCGCGGTTGGCGCTGACCTCGGAGACCACGGTCCGCGGCGCGACGGTCCGCCTGACGGTCCGCGACGCCGAAGGGCCGATCGCCCGCCCCGTGGAGCTGCTCGCCGACATCGACGCCGGCCGCACGACCGTCCTCACCGACGTCGGCCTGGTCATGGACCCGGCCGCGATGCTGCAGGTCGAGGAGCAGCGGCCCGGCGTCATCGACGTCGAGGTGCTGGTCGACGGCGAGGACGGTCCGGTCCTGGCCGGCGACGCCGCCCGCCCCGTGCAGGTGCTGGCCGCCAACCAGTGGCTGGCCTCTCCCCTGCCCCTGGCGCTGGAGATGCTCGCCGCGCACGTCATGCCCAACCACCCCGCGGTCACCTCGCTGGTCGCCGAGGCCGCCGACCACCTCGAGGCCACCACCGGCAGCGGCGCCCTGGTCGGGTACGCCGCGACGGCCGAGCGGGTCGACGAGGTGGTCACCGCGATCGCCGAGACGCTGCGCGGCCGGGGCCTGCGCTACAGCGAGCCGCCGGCCACCTGGTCCGACGTCGGCCAGCAGGTGCGGACGCCGGGCGACGTCCTGACCTGGAAGGTCGGCACGCCGCTGGACACCGTGGTGCTCCTGGCCGCGGCACTCGAGCAGGCGGGGATCCGGCCGCTGCTCTGGCTCGCCGACGGGCACGCCTTCCTGGGCTACTGGCGCGAGGAGCGCAGCGCGGAGTCCGCGGCCACCACCGACGCCGCCGGACTGGTCAACCTGGTCGACCTCGGGCTGATCGGCCTGGTCGAGACCACGCTGCTCACGAGCATGGCCGAGGGCCCCGACCTGCACCGCGCCGCCTACGACGGCTGGCTCACCGGCGACCTCGACCGGATCGTCGGCGTCACCGACGTGCACCGCGCCCGGCGCGACGGCATCGTGCCGCTGCCGGCGCGCGCCCGCGACGAGCAGGGCGTGCTGCAGGTCGTCGAGTACCGGGCCGCTGTGCACAGCGCCCCCGCGCCTCCCGAGGGGACGACGACGTCGGCACCCCGGCCCGAGGCGCCGGCCCGGGTGCAGCAGTGGAAGAACGCCCTGCTCGACCTCAGCCTGCGCAACCGGCTGATCAACTACACCGACCGCACCGGGCTGGCGCTGACGGTGCCGGACGGCTCGCTGCCCGTGCTGGAGCGATTCGTCCACGACGGCACCCCGATCACCCTGCTGCCCGGCGACAAGCTGGCCGCCGTCCAGACCGAGCGGGGCCTCACCGGCGCCGCTGATCTGCCCTCGGTGCAGCTGGCCGATCTCCTCGTCGAGCGCCGCGAGGTGCACGCCGACGTCACCACCGGCGGCTACCTGCCCCGGCTGCGGAACCTCGCCTACCGCGCCAAGACCGTGCAGGAGGAGACCGGCGCCAACAACCTGTACCTGGCGCTGGGCTCGCTGGTGTGGGAGCTCGACGGACGGCCGCTGCGCTCCCCACTGGTGCTCATCCCGGTCACCCTGACGCCGCTGAGCCGCACCGGTTCCTACCGGCTGACCCTGGACGACTCCGGCACGAGCACGCCGAACTACTGCCTGCTCGAGAAGCTGCGCCAGCTGCACGGGCTGACCATCCCGACGCTGACCGAGACCGCCGACGGCACGATGGACGTCGAAGCGGCGCTGGAGGCGATGCGGGTCGCGCTGGTCGGCCACGGGCTGCCCTACCGGGTGGAGGCGACGGCGGACCTCGCCGTCCTCCAGTTCGCGAAGTACCGGCTGTGGAAGGACCTCGACGAGCACTGGGCCGACTTCGCGGAGAACCCGCTGGTCTCCCACCTGGTGCACGCGCCGACCGAGCCCTTCGTCGACCCGGCGCTGGACACCGGCGCCTTCGTCGACCTCGACGATCTGGCCGGGCAGCTGCCGGCCGCCGCCGACTCCTCGCAGCTGCGGGCCATCGCCGAGGCGAGCGCCGGGCGCACCTTCGTCCTCGAGGGCCCGCCCGGGACGGGCAAGTCGCAGACCATCACCAACCTGCTCACCCGCGCGGTCGCCGAGGGCAAGCGGGTGCTGTTCGTGGCGGAGAAGCGGGCGGCCCTGGACGTCGTCGCCCGCCGTCTGGACGCCGTCGGCATGGGCATGTTCGCCCTGGACCTGCACGACAAGGGCAGCCGCGCCTCGATGGTGCGGGCGCAGATCCGGCTGGCCCTGGAGCATGCGGTCGCCGTCGACGAGCAGGGACTGGCCGCCGACTCCGAGAACCTGCGCTCGGCCCGCCGGCTGCTGGCCCGCTACGCCGACCGGCTGCACACCGAGAACGCCGCCGGGCTGTCGCTGTACACCGCCCGCACCGCCGAGCTGACCGCCGGCACCGACGTCGAGCCCCTCCCGATCCCGCTGCCCTTCGTGGCCAACGCACCCGCCGAGGTGCTCACCCAGCTGCGGCGCGCCCTGGCCCTGCTGCCCGAGATCGCCGACCTGACCCGGCCCTCGCTGCGCCACCCCTGGGCCTTCGTCGACTCCCCCGCCATCGACCTGCCCGCCACGCAGGCCGCGGCCACCGACGTCGACGCGGCGGTGCGCGCGGTCGCCGGCCACCCCGAGCTGACCCAGGTGCTGCGGCACGCGCGCACGCCGGAGGACTTCGCCGCCCTCGGGCACCTGCTCGCCGGTCCGGCCGTCGGTCTCGACGTCCTCGACGAGACGTTCTCCGGCCGGTGGACGACGGCGACCGGCGCGGTACTCGGTGAGATCGCGGCGTTCCTCGCCTTCCGGCACCCGGGCATGGACCTGGTCGACCCCGAGGTGCTCGCCCTGCCGCTGGCCGACATCTACGTGGCCGCGCAGACCGCCGCGGCGTCGTCCTGGTGGGGCCGCCGGCGCCGGCTGATCGCGGTGCGCGACCGGCTCGCCCCGCACCTGCGCGCCGACGCCAAGGTCAAGCCGAAGGACGTCCCCGCGCTGGTGGAGAACCTGTGGCGGGTGCAGACGGCGGTGCAGCAGATCGCCGGCCGGGTCTCCGCGCTCCCCGGCATGGCGGCGCCGGAGGGCTGGAACCCGTTCGTCGACCCGCAGGAGCCCGAGCGCCAGGTCACCTGGCTGCGCCGGGCCGGCCAGGCGGTCGACGGGTCGTCGCCCTTCCACGTGGCGCTGCGCAAGCTGATCGTCGCCGGCATGCCGGTGGGCCCGGAGGCGGCCGCGGCCGTCGCCCGGCTGCACGACTCGGTGACGACGCTGCTGACCGTGTGCGGCGCCAGCGCCGACCAGCTCGCCGCCTGGACCGGGGACGACGGCTTCACCCTGCGCTGGTCGATGACCCGGCCCGAGCGCGGCACCGACGGCTCGGTGCTCATGTCGCTGCGCCGCTGGGTCACCTTCCTCGACACCCTCGAGCCGCTGCGCTACGCGGGGCTGTTCGACGCACGGCGCCTGCTGGTCACCGGCGCGATCCCGGCCGACGACGCCGTCCGGGCGCTGGACCGCGGGATGGCGATGGCCTCGGTCACCGAGCGGCTGGACGCGACGGGTCTGGACCTGTTCGACGAGGGGATGCACGAGAAGGCGATCGCCCGATTCACGGCGGCCTCGCGGGCCGTGCGCGAGCACCTCACCCAGGCCCTGCCGGCGGCGGTGCTGGCCTCGCGGCCCTTCGACGCCGCGGCGGGTGCGGGCCAGGTGGGTGCGCTCCAGCGCGAGCTGGCCAAGCAGCGCCGCGGGCTGGGTGTCCGCCAGCTGCTGGGGCAGTACGGCGAGCTGATCACCTCGGTCATGCCGTGCGTGCTGGTGTCGCCGGACTCGGTGGCCCGGTTCTTCCCGGCGGCCGCCGCGCAGTTCGACCTGGTGGTCTTCGACGAGGCCTCGCAGATCCGGGTGGCCGACGCGGTGGGTGCGCTCGGTCGCGCGAAGGCCGCCGTCGTCGTCGGCGACTCCAGGCAGATGCCGCCGACGTCCTTCCTCGAGCCGACCGCCTCGGTCTCCGACGACGTGGTCGAGGTGGAGACCGCCGTCGAGGACGAGGAGTCGATCCTCAGCGAGTGCGTGCAGGCACGGGTGCCCCGGCACTGGCTGTCGTGGCACTACCGCAGCCAGGACGAGTCGCTCATCGCGTTCTCCAACGCCCAGTACTACGAGAACCGGCTGTCGTCGTTCCCCGCACCCACGCACGGGCGGGCGTCGTCGGAGCCGGACGGCCGTGGTGTCTCGCTGGTGCGGGTGCCCGGTACCTTCCACCGGTCCGGCGCCGGGCGGCTGCTGCGCACCAACCCGATCGAGGCCAAGGCGATCGTCGCGGAGATCCGCCGCCGGTTCGACGCGGTGCCCAAGTGGGACGGCGTGGACGCGGTGCCCTCGATCGGTGTGGTCACCTTCAACGCCCAGCAGCGCTCCTACATCGAGTCGCTGCTGCGCGACGCCGACGACGAGCGGCTGGCCGCGGCCCTGGACCGCACCGACGGCGAGGGTCTGTTCGTCAAGAACCTGGAGAACGTGCAGGGCGACGAGCGCGACGTCGTCTTCTTCTCCACCGGCTTCTCCCCCACCGCCGACGGCACGCTGCCGCTCAACTTCGGCCCGCTCAACCGCAGCGGTGGCGAGCGGCGGCTCAACGTCGCCATCACCCGCGCCCGGCGGCAGGTCGTCGTCTTCTCCTCCTTCGACCCGGAGCAGCTGCGGGCGGAGGAGACCAGCTCGGTCGGCATCAAGCACCTGCGCGCCTACCTGGACATGGCCGAGCGGGGCACCGATGTGCTGCCGCGCTCGCCGCGGTCGGTCGCCGTCGTCGACCGGCACCGCGAGGAGATCGCCGCCGCCCTGCGCGAGCGCGGGCTGGTCGTGCGCACCGACGTCGGACTGTCGGAGTTCCGTGTCGACCTGTCGATCTCCCGGCCTGTCGACCCGGAGACCCCGGTGGCGGCCGTGCTGCTGGACGGCCCCGCATGGGCCCGCCGCGGCACGGTCGGCGACCGCGACGGCCTGCCGGTCGAGGTGCTCGGCGGGCTGCTGCGCTGGCCGGTCGTCGAGCGGGTGTGGCTGCCCTCGTGGCTGCTGCACCCGTCGGCGGTGACCGACCGGCTGGTCGAGGCGGTCGACGCCGCACCGGCTCCCGCCGCCGCGCCCGCGCCCATCCCCCTGCCGACGGCGGCGGTCGAGTCGTTCAAGGGTGTGGCCGCGCTGCGCTCGTCGGTGACCGCGTCGGTGGCGGTGCCCACGGCCCCGGCGGCCAAGGCGCCCGCGAAGCCGGCGCCCCAGAAGCCCGCCGGACCGGTCGTCATGGAGGGCGAGACCGCCTTCGTGCCGTGGATCCCGAAGACCGCCGGGGAGAAGTCGGTGCTCGACGAGCTGCCGGCGTCCAAGGCGGCGCGCGTGGTGCGCCGGGTGATGGCTGCCGGCATCAAGGCCGAGGGGCCGATCCACGTCGACCGGCTGGCCAAGCTCACCGTGGGGGCGTTCGGGCTGAACCGGGCGACCGAGTCGCGGAAGTCGATGCTGCTGTCGCTGCTGCCGCCGTCGGCCGTGCAGGGCGAGCACCTGTGGCCCGAGGGCGTGACGCCGGAGAGCTACGAGGGCTTCCGCCGGCAGGTGTCGAGCACCGACCGGCCGATCGACCAGGTGGCGCCGGAGGAGATCGCCAACGCGATGGCCGCGCTGTGCCGGGCCGCGGCCGGGATGGGGCGCGGCGAGCTGCTGACCCAGACCGCGGCGGTGTTCGGGCACAAGCGCCGCTCGCCGGCGGTGACCGCGGTGCTGGAGAAGGCGCTGACCGCGGCGATCGACCGCGGGAAGCTCACCGAGCAGCCCAACGGCCTGCTCACCGTCTGAGCCGCTGCCGCCCTCGGATCGCCGCGCCGCGAGTCGATCATCGACTTGTTGCCGGCGACACGGCCGGACACGCCGCAGGCGCGTGCACGAAGTCGATGATCGACTGCGGGGGGCGTCCTGCTTCCCGGTGCTCCCCGGACAAATGGAGCTGCGCCGTTCCGGATGCGTGTGTTGACTGCACCGGCCCTCGGGCACACATCACCGCAACCGGAGCGAATCGAAAGGACGATGGAGAAGATCAACGGACGCCTGCTGAACTGGGCGTCGATCCTGGAGGACAACACCCGCGAGCAGGCCGAGCGCACCGCGCAGATGCCGTTCATCTACCCGCACCTCGCTCTGATGCCCGATGCCCACCTGGGCATGGGCGCGACCGTCGGCTCGGTCATCCCGACCGATGGCGCGATCATCCCGGCCGCGGTGGGGGTGGACATCGGCTGCGGCATGATCGCCGTCCGCACCCAGTTCACCGCCGACGACGTCGCCGGCCGCCCGCTGGACGTGCTGC
Organism: Blastococcus sp. SYSU DS0617; assembly: GCF_054051075.1. NCBI lineage: Bacteria > Bacillati > Actinomycetota > Actinomycetes > Geodermatophilales > Geodermatophilaceae > Blastococcus > Blastococcus sp. SYSU DS0617. Next base: position 76,864 of record NZ_JBJHAO010000011.1, on the reverse strand, counting down.
ACGGGCAGATATCGCGCTCGATACCCCTGTCGGCTGGGCGGCAGAACAAGTCTGTTCGTGAGTCAGCGCAGCCGCGGGTCGAGGAGCTGCGTGCGATGCCCGGCGTGAACCAGGCTGACGGCGCCGCGACGAACTGGCCGCTGCAGCTCGGTTCCCTCGGGGCAGGCAACCACTTTGCGGAAGTCTCGCTCGACGAGCAGGACCGGGTGTGGCTGTTCCTGCACTCCGGCTCGCGGGGCGTCGGCAACAAGCTGGCGCAGAAGCACATCAAGGTGGCGCAGGAGCAGTGCCGTCGCCGGCACATCCAGCTGCCCGACCGCGACCTGGCCTACCTGGTCGAGGGCGAGCCGGAGTTCGACCGGTACGTCGAGGCGCTGCGCTGGGCGCAGCGGTTCGCCTACCTCAACCGCGAGGAGATGATGGACCGCTGCGTCGACCAGCTGGGCCGGTTCCTCGGCACTGAGGTGGAGCGGACCGAGACGGTCAACTGCCACCACAACTACACCGAGCGCGAGACGCACTACGGGCGTGAGGTGTGGCTGTCGCGGAAGGGCGCGATCTCGGCGCGGGAGGGCCAGCTCGGCCTCATCCCGGGGTCGATGGGAGCGGCGTCCTACGTGGTGGTCGGCAAGGGGAACGTGCCCTCGCTGATGTCCTCGCCGCACGGTGCAGGCCGGAACTTCTCGCGCTCGGCGGCCCGGAAGCGGTTCACCCGGCAGGACCTCAACGCGCGCATGACCGGCATCGCGTGGGGGCACTCGGACGCGTTCCTCGACGAGCACCCCGACGCGTACAAGGACATCGACGTGGTGATGGCCGACGCGGCCGACCTGGTCGAGGTGCGGCACACGCTGCGGCAGATCGTCAACGTCAAGGGCGACTGACACCGGGCCGGCGCTCCCCCACGGGACGCCGGCCCGGCTCGGTCGGCACTGTCACCCCTCGGCCGTACCGTCCGCGGCACCGACGTCCGGAACTCGAGGAGAAGCGTGTCCACCCCCGATCAGCCGCCCGCGGGCGGCCTGCGGCCGACCGTCCCCCTGCACCAGCCGGACGACGTCGCGAACGCCCTGCTCATCCGCGCGCAGTGGGACGACGCCATGCCCTACCTCCGTGCGGTCGAGGTGGCGGGCACCGTCGCCGACCTCCACCGGCTGGTGCCGGACGGGGCGACGTGCCGGCTCGACCAGCGCGATGACGACGGCGCGCGCACGCTCGCCCTCGAGACGGCCGACACGCTGACCGTGGTCACCGCCGGTGGCGGGGTGACCCGGGTGAACGTCGTCGGCCGCGACCTGACGACCGTGCAGGCGCTCGTGGAGTCGGCGGCCGCGACGGCCCGGCGGCTGGTCAGGGAGCCGGAGGGCTCGCTGCGGATGGGCTTCTGGGCCTACGCCGACGGCTACGGCCGGATGTCCACCCGCCGCGTGACCACGCCCAGGTGGGCCGACGCCGCGGCGAACTACGCGGGCCGCACGGCGGAGGGCCTCGCGGCGCTCATGTCCCTGACCGAGGTCGACGGACGCGCCGGACGCCTGGTCCTGTGGCACGGCGAGCCGGGGACGGGGAAGACCACCGCGGTCCGCGCGCTGAGCCGGGAGTGGTCGAGCTGGTGCAGGCCGCACTACGTGATGGACCCGGAGAGGCTCTTCGCCGAGCCCAGCTACCTGCTCGAGGTGGCCGGTGCCGACGGCGACGAGGACGAGGACGGCGACGACCGCTGGCGGCTGATCGTCGCGGAGGACTGCGACGAGTACCTCGCCGCCGACGCCAAGCTCCGCTCGGGTGCCTCGCTGGGCCGGCTGCTCAACCTGTGTGACGGCATCCTCGGCCACGGGCTGAAGGTGGTCGTCCTGCTGACCACCAACGAGGACGTGGGCCGGCTCCACCCGGCGATCACCCGCCCCGGACGCTGCCTCAGCCAGGTGGAGTTCGAGCCGCTGTCCGCCGCGGAGGCCCGCGCCTGGCTCGGGGACGACGGAGGCGCCCCGGAGGGCCCGATGACACTCGCCTCGCTCTTCGCGCAGCGCGAGCAGCGCGCGCAGTCCGGCGGCCGCCGGGAGCCGGCCCCGGGCGGCTACCTCTAGAGCGCTGGATGCTGCGCTGCGCCATGCTGCGCCCATGTCGATGACGGTCGCCGACGTCTTCCGGGAGCACGCGGGTCACGAGGCAGAGCGCACGTCCCCGCTGATGCAGGCCCTGCTCCTGGGTGCCGCCGACGACTGGGACGCCGGCGGGGTCACCCGTGCCGTGCTGGACACCTACGCCCACGATCGGCAGGGATCGGCGCTGCCGCTGCGGTTCGCCGCGGCCCTGCACCGGCTGGTGCTGACCGGGCAGGCGCCCGAGCTGGCCGGGCACTACCCCACCGTGGGCGGCACCGCCGCCCCGGAGCTGGCCTGGGCGCCGGCCCGGCGGGTCCTGGAGCGCGAGACGGCGCAGGTGCGGGAGCTGACCGGGCAGCCCTGCCAGACCAACGAGGTGGGCCGGACCGTCCCGCTGCTCGTCGGACTCGCGGAGGTCGCCCGCCGCACCGGCGGGCCGCTGCACCTGATGGAGATCGGCGCCTCGGCCGGGCTGAACCTCCTGGTCGACCGGTTCCGGTTCGGCGAGGTCTGGGGGCCGCCGGACTCCCCGTGCCGGCTGCCCGCTCCCGGCGTCGACCTGGACCTGGACCTGGACGGGGTGGTGATCGTCGACCGGGCGGGCTGCGACCCGGCGCCGCTCGACCCGGGCGACGACGAGGCCCGCCTCCGGTTGAGCGCCAGCATCTGGGGCGACCAGGTGGAGCGGTTCCGGCGCCTGCGCGGCGCCCTCGAGGTCGCCGGCTCCTCCCGCGTCCCGGTCGAGCGGGCCGGCGCCGCCGAGTGGCTCGGCCGCCGGCTGGGAGCAGGGGCGACGGCCCAGGCAGGGGTTCCGGTGGTGTGGCACAGCATCGTCCGGACCTACGTCGACCCGGACGAGTGGCGGCAGGTGGAGGAGCTCACCGCCCGGGCCGGCGTCTGGCGGCTGGCCTACGAGCCCGACCCGGAGCCGGGTGCGCGCAGCGTGCCGCTGCGCCTGCACGCTCCCGGCACCGAGCCTGGTGGGGAGGTCCTGGTCCGCGGCACCGGCCACGGGCCACCGCTGTCCGCCGCCTGATCGCCGGACCCGCGAGCGGCTCAGCCCAGCGCGACGGATCCGGTGCCGTTGGGCACGAGCTCGACCCAGGTGTTGCCGGGTGCCAGCTCGACCGGCGCGCCTCCGGGACCGGCGAGCACGACCGGGGCGGTCGGCGAGGCCTTGGACCAGGTGGCGGCGATGGTGCTGCCCCCGCTGGCGACGAGCGCCTCTCCCCCGCCCACCATCACGGTCTCGGGCACCGGGTTGCCGGCTCCGTCGCGGGCTCCGGTGGTGACGACGTCGACCCGCAGCACGACCACGTTGCTGGCGCGCAGCCGGGCGCCGTCGGCACCGGTCGCGGGGGTGTCCCCCTCGGCCCGCAGCCAGCCGTTGTCCGGCTGGCTCCAGGTCCAGTTCGGGCGGCTGCTGCCGGAGAGCTGGAGCCGCACCGCGGCGGCCGGCGCCCCCAGGGCCACCGCGGTGGCCGGCTGGCCGGCGCCCGCGAAGACGAACTCCCCGGCCGGGGACGCCTGGTGCGCGGGGTCGGCCTGGGCGACGAAGTCCGCCGGGTTGGCGTAGACGTTGTGCGGCGCGCTCCGGGTGTTCAGCCGGAAGAAGCCGGGCGCGCCGGCGCCCTGGCTGAGCACCTGCGCGCCGGTGGCGGCGATCGCGTCCACGTACTTCGGCTGGCCGCCCGAGAAGGCGAACAGGCCCTGCAGCGGCCCGGCGATCGCGGCGTCCATGGGCCGGACCGAGCGGATCGGCCCGATGTCCGGCGGCAGGGTGGAGTGGAAGACGGCGACGAACCGGGTGATGCCGCCCTCGACGACCTCCTCCCACACCACGTCGGCGGCGTTCAGGCCGCTCTGCGGGCGGGCTGCCGTCGAGTTCTCGATCTTCACCGCCAGCGCGGGCCGCGCGGGCACTGCCTCGACCTCGACGCCGGTGAGCGGCCACGGCACCAGGGCCGGCGGGGGCGGCGCGGCGGAGGTGCTCGCCGCGGCCGGCTCCGTCTTCTTGTCCGACCCGCAGGCAGCGGTGAGCGCGAGCGCCCCGGTCATGGCGAGCGCAGCGGCGGTGCGGCCGAAGCTGCGGCGGGTGAGCATCCGGTGGGACATGGTTGTGCGCTCCTGCGTCGGCGTGCGTGAGGACCGCCCGCCGAGCGGGCTCGTCGTCACGTTAGGGCGCACTTGCGGTCACGACCGGTGACGCCACTCCGGTTGTGACAGGTGAGGGCTCAGGTGCGCCCGAGGGCCAGCAGGGTCACGTCGTCGGCGTCCGGCGGGGCGAGCGCCCCCAGCACCGCGTCGAGCAGCGGCTCGGGTGCGGCCGGCGCGCCGGCGACTGCCTCGCGCAGCGCGTCCAACCCGCTCTGCAGCCCGCCGCGCCCCCGCTCCACCAGGCCGTCGCTGAACAGCAGCAGCCGGTCGTCGCCGGCCAGGGCCAGCCGGGCCTCGGCGTAGGTGGGCCGGTCGAGCACGCCCAGCGCCGGGCCGCGGCCGCCCATGACGTACTCGGCGTGGCCGTCGTGGGCGTGCAGCACCGGCAGATGGCCGGCGCTGGCGACGACGACGTCCCCGGTGCCCGTGTCGACCTCGGCGACCACCACGCTGGCCATCTCGCCGGGCAGCAGCGCGCTGGTGACCTCGTTGAGCAGCTGCAGCGCGGCGGCCGGCCCGGCGGCGCGCAGCAACTGGGCCCGCAGCGCGTGGCGCAGCTGGGCGGTGACCGAGGCGGCGGCCAGCCCGTGCCCGGCGACGTCGCCCAGGACCACGGCGAGCTTCCCGCCCGGCAGCGGCACCAGGTCGTACCAGTCACCGCCGACGACGTCCTCGGCACTGGGCCGGTAGCGGGCGGCCAGCGCCAGGCCGGGCACCGTGGGCAGCTCCTGGAGCAGGAGCGTGCGCTGCAGCGCGCCGACGAGCCGGTTGTCCTCCTCGGAGCGGTTCAGCGTGGCCGCGCCCAGGTGCCCGGCCAGCGCGCGGGCGGCGGCCACCTCGTGCTCCCGCCACGGGCGGGACGTCCCGCGCACCGTCTCGCTCCAGGCGGAGAAGGAGCGGCGCGGGCTCAGCCGCGGTCCGTCGTCGGTCTGCGCGACCTTGGACGCGTACGGGTTGCCGCCCCAGGTCACCTCGCGCAGCGTCTCGGGGCGGAACCAGGCCAGGAAGTCACCCGTGCCCACCGGCACGGCGAGCACACCGCTGGCGGAGTCGAGGAGGTCGTCGGCGCCGGGCACGACGCGGGAGGCAGCGTCGGTCGCGGTCACGCCGGCGGCCAGCAGCTCTCCCACCAGCCCGGGGACGCGGTCGGCCGGCGGTGTCGTCCCGAGCAGCCGGAGCCGGCCGTCCAGCCGGACGGCGGCACCGGTGGCGGGCAGCAGGTCGAGCACGGTGACGTCCTGCTCGGTGAGCGCGGCGCCCAGGGCCCGCGGGGTCCGGCCGACGGCGGCGGCCAAATCGGCCGTGCGCTCGGCGACCTCGACGACACCTTCCTGCTCCCCCTCCGCCACGACGGTGTGCAGCAGCAGCGAGGCGGTGCGCCCGAGGAACTCCGCGGCGGTGCGGTCGGCGTAGGAGGGGCGGTGCGGCCCGGCGTAGTGGTGGCAGGAGATGAGGCCCCAGAGCCGGCCGCGGTCGATCAGCGAGACCGACATCGACGAGACCACGCCCATGTTGGCCAGGTACTCCAGGTGCACCGGCGAGACGCTGCGCAGCATGGCGCCCGAGAGGTCCAGCGGGCGCCCGGTCAGGGGGTTCGCGGCCGGCTCCAGCGGCACCCGCTCGTACCCGGCGTCGGGGATCAGCCGCATCCAGTTGGTCGTGTACAGCGCGCGGGCCTGGGCGGGGATGTCGGCGGCCGGGAACCGCAGGCCGAGGAAGGGCTCGAGGTCCTCGCGCCGGTCCTCGGCGATCACCTCGCCGTTCCACTCGGGGTCGAACCGGTAGACCATCACCCGGTCGAACCCGGTGACCGTGCGGACGTCGCGGGCCAGGGTGGCGGCGAGCCGCTCGAGCGTGCCCGACGACGACAGCCGCTGCAGCACGCTCGGCAGCCGGCGGTGCCAGGCCGCACCGGCCTGCTCCGCGCCGGCGACCGGCTCCCACTCGGTGAGCAGCAGCCCGTCGGCGCGGTGCAGGACCAGGTCGACCTCCGCACCGCCGACGGTCATGCGCAGCGGGTTGACCTCGCCCAGGTCGCCGGCGAGCCCGTCGCGCAGCACCGCGAGTGCGTCGTCGTCGAGCACGTCGCCGAGGTTCCGCACCGGTCGGCCGAACAGGGCCGCGGCGTTCGCCGAGGCGACGACGACGTCCAGACCCGGCTCGGTGACGGCGAGCAGCACCCCGTGCGGCTGGACGGCACCGGGGATCGCGATCGGCTCGTCGGCGCAGCGCCGCAGCGCCTCGTCGTCCACCGGGCGGGAGGTCACGTGCCGGCGTCGCGCCCGGCGATGCCCGCGGGGATCTCCCCCCCCGAGGCGACCAGCGGCACGAAGGCGCCCAGGTCGAGCAGGTCGATGGTGAGCCGCACCGGGCCGTTGGACCGGGGGGCGAGCACGTGCAGCCGGACACCGGCCGCCTCGGCCCTGCGGGCCACGCCGAGCAGGGCGCGAGCGCCCGAGGAGTCGAGGAAGGCGGTGTGGGTCAGGTCGACGACCAGCTCGTCGCCCGGTCCGGCCAGCGCGGCCTCGGCGGCCGCGTCGAGGCGTGGGGCGGTGGCCATGTCGAGCTCACCCCGTACCGTGAGGGCGGGTCGGCCGGCGACGGTCGACCGCTCCACGTCGAACAGCACAGCACCGCCCCCCTCACCTCGTCGTCCTCGTCGAGACTAGGACATCGGTGCCGAGGGGACAGACCTGCCATGGACATCTCGTTCAGCGTCCGCCTGCCCAGGGACGCGCGCAGCCTGCCCCTGATGCGCGGGCTGGTGCGGCAGGCGCTGGAGCACCTGGAGGTCGCCTCGCAGACGACCGAGGAGATCCTGCTGGCGCTGACCGAGGCGTGCGCGAACGTGGTCCAGCACGCCGGTGAGCACGAGGAGTACCAGGTCGACGTCGCCCTCACCGACGACGTGTGCCACCTCAGCGTGCTCGACGAGGGACACGGCTTCGACTTCGAGTCGGCCATGGCGCCCGATGGCTCGCCGCTGGAGGTCGGCCGCGGGCTGGTGCTCATGAAGGCGCTGGTCGACGACCTGCAGTTCGTGCGCTCCGCCGACGGGCGGCACCGGGTCGAGCTCCTCAAGCGGCTGCGCACCGAGCCGAAGCTGCGCCTGCTCCCGACCTGATCGCCGCGCCGGCGGAGGGCCTCAGAGTTCGGGCACGCACTCCCCGCGGCCCAGCTGGGCCAGACCGGTCAGGTCGCCGGACGCGAAATCGAGGGCCGTCCCGGTCTCCGGGTACATCAGCTGGCTCGGGTCGTCGATGTGGCCCAGACCGACCAGGTGGCCCAGCTCGTGCAGCACGATCGCGCGGGCGATGTCGTACCCGCCCGGGTAGCCGAGGATCTCGGCGAAATCGGCCGCATCCAGCGTCACCGAACCCGTGACGTACACCCGCGGTCCTCCCGGCCGCGACACCCACGCGCTGCCGGCCCGACCGGCGGCGGTGACCAGCTCCGGGTCGTCCCGCTCCGTCTGCCAGGAGACCAGGACCGGTGCCCACCGGTCGCCGTAGCGGTCGGGCTGGAAGGGCTCCCGGTCGGACGAGGGCTGCTCGTCCGTCGGGCCCTCCTCGACGAACTGCAGTCCGGTGATCGCGCTGACGCGGCTGAAGGCCTCCTCCAGCAGACCCTCGGTCCCGGGTGGCGCGTCGTCCGGCCGGACGACGTAGCGGATCGGTCGGCAGGGGTCGTACGCGACCGGCCTGCCCGACCCCGGCTGGAGGGCGACGAAGGCGTGCGTGCCGCCGACGGCGGGCGCGTCCAGGGGGACGCCGAGTGGTTCTCCGGCCGCGTCACCGCCGGGAGACGGGAATCCCGCGTTCCCGGCCAGCGGAGCGACACGGCTGCCCGGGAGGCCGGCGCGGTCGAGGAGGAGGGCACCGGCGACGACCGCGGCGAGGACGACCGCCGCGGTCAGCCACCGGCGGAGACGTGCGAGCCGTCGACGCCGGCGTCGCGGCGCCGGCGCGGTGCCGCCCGGCGGTGGCGACGAGGTCCGCCACGACTCGTGGTGGACCGGCCGCCCGGCGGCCTCGTCGCGGACCCACTGCGGGATGCGGCCGGACGGCGACGCGGGCAGCCGCCCGTCGTCGCCTCGCTCGAACCCCGCCATCCACGCCTCCTGCCTCGACCTGTGGTCCATGGTCCCCGCCGGTGGCGAAGAGGGGGTGCATCGGCGTGCGCCCGCTCATCCCATCGGGCCGCAACCGCGCCGGGGCGGCCTCCCTGCGGGGATGCCGGGGCCGGTGGACGACGATGAGGGGGTGAGCGCCGCGACCTCCTCCCCCGATCGCCTGACCGCGCAGGTGCTCGACGCCGTCCGCCGGCTCGACGGGGTGGCCGAGCGGACGCCCCTGCAGCGCAACGCCCGGCTGTCCGGGCTGACCGGCGCCGACGTGTGGCTCAAGCGCGAGGACCTGCAGGTCGGGCGCTCGTACAAGATCCGCGGCGCGTACACCATGATCTCCGCGCTCCCCGACGCCGAGCGCGCGGCCGGTGTGGTGTGCGCCAGCGCGGGCAACCACGGGCAGGGCGTCGCCTACGCCTGCCGGGCCCTGCAGGTGCGCGGCCGGGTCTTCGTGCCGGGGACGACGCCGCGGCAGAAGCGGGAACGCATCGCCGCGCTGGGCGGCGACATGGTCGAGCTGATCATCACCGGCGACTCCTACGACGACGCGGCGGCCGCGGCGGCGGAGTTCGCGACGGCGTCCGGGGCGACCCTGGTGCCGGCGTTCGACTCGCTCGCGACGGTGGCCGGGCAGGCGACGGTGGCGGTGGAGATCCTGGAGCAGCTGCCCGAGCGGCCCGACGTCGTCGTCCTCCCCGTGGGCGGGGGCGGGCTCCTGGCCGGCGCCGGCAGCTGGCTGCGGACCCACTCCCCCACGACCGGGCTGGTCGGGGTGGAGCCGGCGGGTGCGGCGAACATGGCCGCCGCGCTGGCGGCCGGGAGGCCGGTGGACCTGCCGGAGATGGACACCTTCGTGGACGGCGCCGCCGTGCGCCGGGCCGGCGCGGTCACCTATCCCCTCGTGCGCGACTCGGGTGCGCAGCTGCTCGCCGTGCCCGAGGGCCAGATCTGCACCGAGATGCTCGACCTCTACCAGGCCGACGGGGTCATCGCCGAGCCCGCGGGGGCGCTGGCGCCGGCGGCGCTGAGCGGCGGGCTGGTGACGCTGCAGCCCGGCCAGACCGTCGTCTGCGTGCTGTCCGGCGGCAACAACGACGTGAGCCGGTACGCCGAGGTGGTCGAGCGCTCGCTGGTGCACCGCGGGCTCAAGCACTACTTCCTGGTCGAGTTCCCGCAGGAGCCCGGTGCGCTGCGTCGCTTCCTCGACGAGGTGCTGGGCCCCGACGACGACATCGTGCGCTTCGAGTACGTCAAGCGGGACAACCGGGAGACCGGTGCGGCGCTGACCGGCATCGAGCTGGGCCGGGTCGAGGGGCTGGTGGAGCTCCTGGCGCGGGTGGAGGCCAGCCCGCTGCGCATCGAGCACCTCACCCCCGGCTCGACCGCCTACCGCTTCCTGGTCTGACCCGCTCAGACCGTCATGAAGCCGCTCTCGTAGGCGGCGATCACGGCCTGGGTGCGGTCCCGGGCCCCCAGCTTGAGCAGCACGCTGCTGACGTGGGTCTTCACCGTCTCCCGGCTGAGGAACATCTCGGTGGCGATCTCGGCGTTGGACAGCCCGCCGGCGACCAGCCGCAGGACGTCGGCCTCCCGAGCGGTCAGGGCCGGCAGCGCGGCGGCCCCCCGCGCGGCCGACGGCACGTGCGAGGCGATGAGCCGGCGGGTCAGGTCGGGTAGCACGAGCGAGGAGCCCCGCGCGACGACGCGGATGGCGTCGACCAGCTCGTCGGGGTCGGCCCGCTTCAGGGCGAAGCCGCTCGCCCCGGCCTTCAGCGACCGGAACAGGTAGTCGTCGTCCTCGAACGTGGTCAGCACGAGCACGCGGGGCCGCTGCGGATCGCGGGCGACCAGCTCGGCGGTGGCCGCGATGCCGTCCATGTCGGGCATGCGCACGTCCATGAGGACGACGTCCGGATCGGTGCGGCCCGCCATCTCCAGCGCCTCGCGCCCGGTGCCGGCCTCGCCCACGACGGTGAGGTCGGGCTCGCTCTCCAGGATCACCCGCAGCCCCGACCGGACGAGCACGTCGTCGTCCACCAGGACCAGCCGCAGGCTCACGTGGCCCCCGGCAGCGGCAGGGTGACGGTGAGGTCGAAGCCGCCCGACGGGGTCGGCCCGGCCTGGAGCGTGCCGCCGGACGCCGTCACCCGCTCGCGCAGGCCGGCCAGCCCACGGCCACCGCCGGGACCGGGCCGGCTGTCCGGCTGCGCGGCCCGCTCGTTGCACACGCGGACGACGAGGGTGCCGCCGTCGCGGACCACCTCCGCCACGGTCAGCGGGGTGCCCGCGTGCCGCAGCACGTTCGTCGTCCCCTCCTGCACCACCCGGTAGGCCAGCTCCTGCGCCTCGGGCGGCACGTCGTCCACGGCACCGTCGACGACCAGGGCCACCGGCAGCCCGCCGTCACGCAGCCCGGCGAGCAGCTGGTCGAGGTCACCGAGGGACGGGGCGGCGAACGGGACGGGGTCGCGACCGCCGTCCTCCGCGCGCAGCACCGAGAGCACCCGGTCCAGCTCGGCGAGCGCGGTGCGGGTGTTCGCCTCGATGTGCCCGAGCGCCTGGCGGGCGAAGTCGGGCTGCGCGGGCCGGTCGTCGGTCGGGGTCAGCGTGCGGCGGGCGGCGGTGGCCTGCAGCAGGCTGGCGGTCAGCGCGTGCCCGATGGTGTCGTGCAGGTCGCGGGCCAGCCGGTTGCGGTCGGCGAGGCGGCGGCTGCTCTGCTGCAGGGCGGCGATCTGCTGCTCGGCCCCGGCGCCGAGCAGCCGCGGTGCGACGGCGGCAGCCAGCCGGACGAGCAGCTCCAGCACCACCAGGACGGCGCAGACGACGACCACGATGAGCGCCATCAGCGGGATCGCCGTGAGGACGTTCCACTGGGCGTCGAAGCCGAGGACGACCAGCAGGCCGGCGCCGAGGGCCAGGGTGGCCAGGCTGACCAGGCCCATGAGCACCCGGGCACCCAGCCAGCCGAACGCCCGCCAGGTGTCCGCCGCGAACACCAGCCGCCGGACCCGGCGGACCAGACCTCGCTGGTCGCGCACCCGCTCGCCGTCCGGGAGGTCGACGCGGAGGAGTCCGCGGGCCAGCCGGCGCTCGACGCCGGCGAGCCCGCGGGTGGTGGCGAGCACCAGCGGGACCAGCACGAGCCCGACGCCGTAGATCAGCGCGACGACGGAGCCGGCCAGCGCGAAGTACAGGGCGAGGTACAGCGCCCCGAGCGGGAGCGTCGCGAGGACGTACGCGGCGCGACCGGGCCAGCCGGGACGGGCGGCCTCGATCTGGTCGCGCACGCGGGCGGACAGGGCAGCGGCTCTGCTCGCGGGCGGAGTCGGGGGCATGGGTCGATCCTGACGCGCCGCACCGCCCGGCGATTCCCCCGGCGGCGTGCTCCGCACCTCCCCCACGCGGGGGACCCAGGTCGGCCCTGCGGGGTGATCCGCGCGCACGTCCCGGGTCGCCACGCTGCTGATCATGACCGAGACGAACTCCTGGCGGCAGTGCCGCCCGCCGGTGGGCTCCGCATGATCGAGGTGCGCGGGCTCACGAAGCAGTACGGCGCCGTGCGCGCCGTCGACGACCTGACCTTCGAGGTGCAGCCGGGCAAGGTGACCGGCTTCCTCGGCCCGAACGGCGCCGGCAAGTCGACCACCATGCGGATGGTCCTCGGCCTGGACCGCCCGACGTCGGGCTCGGCGCTGGTGGCCGGCCGCCCGTTCGGCCGGCTGGCCGAGCCGCTGCGCACGGCCGGTGCGCTGCTCGACGCGCAGGCGGTGCACCCCGGCCGGAGCGGCCGGGACCACCTGCGGGTGGCCGCCCGCTCGAACGGCATCGCGCTGCGCCGGGTCGACGAGGTGATCGACCAGGTCGGCCTCGGCCCGGCCGCCCGGCGCCGCGTGAAGGGCTACTCGCTGGGCATGCGTCAGCGGCTCGGCATCGCCACCGCCTTGCTGGGCGACCCCGCCGTCCTGCTGTTCGACGAGCCGATGAACGGCCTGGACCTCGACGGCGTCCGCTGGATCCGGCGCCTGGTGCGCGGGCTGGCCGACGAGGGCCGCACGGTGCTGCTGTCCAGCCACCTGATGAGCGAGATGGAGCAGACCGCCGACCACCTGGTGATCATCGGGCGTGGCCGGCTGATCGCCGATGCCGCCATGGCCGAGGTGATGCGCGGCGAGAGCGCACGCCGCCAGGTGCAGGTGCGCACCCCGTCCCCCGACGAGCTGGCCGGCGCACTGCGGCGCCGGCAGTTGCGGGTGCACCCCACCGACGTCGGCGACCTGCTGGTCGAGGGCGCGTCGCCCGAGACGGTCGGCGATGTCGCCCTGGAGGTCGGGGTGGCCGTGCACCGGCTGACCGAGGTGCACAACTCCCTCGAGCAGATCTACCTCGATCTCACCGGCGACAGCGTGCAATACCGGGTCGCGGCCGACCCGCAGCCGGCCGGGGAGGTGCAGCGATGAGCGCCGGGGTGCTCGCCCCGCCGACCGCCGGGCCCGGCACGGCAACGGTCCTCGGGCGGGCTGCCGCCGCCGAGTGGGTGCGGCTGCGCACCGTGCGGACGACCTGGTGGTGCCTGCTGGCGGCCACCGTGACCGTCGTCGGCATCGGGACCCTCTCCGCCCTGGACGAGGCGGAGACGGCGAACGCCTCCGGGACGACGACGGCCGCGACGGTCGCCGGCGAGTACGGGACGCTGATCGGGCAGTTCGCGCTGCTGGTGATGGTGCTGCTCGCGGTCACCTCCGAATACGGCAGTGGGGCGATCGCGCCGACGCTGCAGTGGACCCCGCGCCGAGGCGTGCTGCTCGCCGCGCGGGTGGCCGTGCCGGTCACCGTCGCCACCGCGGCCGCGGTGCTGCTCGCCTTCGTCGCCGACGTCCTCGCGAAGCTGCTCGCGCCGGACCTGGCGCTCTCCTCCGGGGAGCTGACCGGGAGTCTCGGCCGGGTCGCCGGCGTGCTCCTCGCTGCCGGGGTGCTGACCGCCGGCCTCGGATTCCTCCTGCGCAGCACGGCCGCCGCGCTGGCGGCGGTGTTCCTGCTGCAGCTCGTGCTGCCGGCGCTGCTGCCGGCCTTCGGGGCGTGGGCGGCCGACGTGGCTGAGTTCCTGCCGGGATCGGGAGCGGTCTGGACACTGCTCGGCGAGCCGGACATGACCGCGTGGCAGGCGGGCGCGCTCCTGGTCGGCTGGGCGGCCACGGCCCTGGTTGCCGGCGGCTGGTCGTTGCTGCGCCGGGACGCCGGATAGCGCGCTCCGGGAGCCGGCACCGACCACCCGGCGCCGGCTCCCGTCATGCGTGCGGATCACGCTCCGGCGCGCACCGCCGTCGCCTCGTCCGACCGGTCGGCGGCACCGGCGCCGGTCAGCCGCACGGCCAGGCCGGCGAACGCGGCGACGAGCAGCACCAGAGCGACCGCCTGGACGGCCCGGTGCGGGGCGGCGAGCAGACCGGCGAGGGCGACCACCAGGACGACCGGCACCCAGACGGGGGTGATGCGCGCCCGGAACACCGCGATGGCGAGCAGCAGCAGGCCGGCGAACAGGCCGACGACGTGGACGACCTCGGCCAGCACCAGCGCGAGCGAGCCCTCCACCCCCTCGACGACGGCAACCTGCTGCGCGAGCGGCACGGAGCTGCCGGCCAGTTCGGCGAGGTAGAGGGAGGCCGCGTCGAGCGGGACCAGTGCCGCACCGCCGACGAGCACGGCGAGCGCGGCGATGCGGCCCAGCAGCTGCCCGCGGAGCAGGACCCGAAGCAGCCCCAGCCCCGCCGGCACCCAGAGCAGCCCGGAGAGGAAGAAGAGCAGCAACCCGGCCGACCAGGCACCCGGCCGTTCGGCGACGAGGTCGAGGAGCGCTGCGGTGCTGTCGGCCTCTGGAGTGGGATCGACCAGCGCCGCGACCCCCATGGCCAGCGGGGCGGCCACGAGTGCTGCGGCATAGAGACGGCGTGCGTGCATGGGGAGCTCCTGGATCGGTGGGCGTTGGCGGAATCCAGGCTGGTCGGCGGGCCGCCGCGCGTCGTCGGCCTGCCGGGCGGATCGGTGGCCGGGCCGGACCACCGCCGGCTCCTCCGCGCGGAGGACGACGGGTCGCTCCGCAGGACGATGTGGTGCCGCGCCGTGCTCGCTAGCGTGGCCGCGTGCCGTCGCGCCCGCCGGGTCGCCCCCTCGGCGTCATCCGGCCCCGGTCGGCCGACGCCGCGCTCGCCGCCGGGCTGAGCGCCGTCGGCCTGGTCGAGGCGGTGCTCGTCGGCGTCGGCGATCGGCCGGGCGCCCTCGTCACGCCCCTGCTCCTCCCGCTGCCCCTGCTCGGCCGGCGGTCCCACCCCCTGGCAGCAGCCCTCGCGGTGGCCGCCGGCTTCGCCGTCCAGCTGGCCGAACCGGTGCGCGCGTTCGACCGGACCGCCACCTGCTACGTGGTCCTGATGCTGGCGCTGTACTCCCTGGGCCGGCACGGCGCGCCGTCGTCGGTCCGGCTGGGCGGCGCGGCGATCGCGGCCACAGTCGGTGTGGTCATCGGCGTCGCCGACACGTCGCTCCTGTCGGGCGTGCTGGGGGCCGCCCTCGTCGGCACGGCCGTCGGGATGGGGCACGCGGTGGCGGGCCGGGCCACGCTGCGCGAGCTGCTCGAGGAGCAGTCACGGGAGATCGCGGCGTCCGCAGCGGTCGCGGAGGAAGCGGCCGCGACCGCAGTGCGCACGCAGCTGGCCGGCGACGTGCAGGACGTGGTGCAGCGACACGTCGAGCGGATGTTGGCCGGAGCCCGGGCGGCCCAGCGGCGAACGGGCGACCCCGACCGCGCCACGACCCTCATCGCCGGGGTGGAGTCCGCCGGCAGGGAGGCGCTGGACGAGCTGCGGCGGATGCTCGGGCTGCTGCGGGACCACGACCGGACCGTTCCCCTGCGACCGCACGCGGACCCGGGACCGACCGGACCGGCACCGGCACCGCTCCCCGGGCGGTCGGGGCGTCCGCGCACCCGCTCCGACTGGTTGCCCCCGGCGGTGATCGTGCTGGCAGCCGGTGAGGCGGCGTGGTCGGCGGCGGACGCTGGTGCCGCCCGGCCGGCCGTGGTCGCCGCCTGCGTCGCGGGTGCGATGGTCGCCGCCCCGCTCGTGGCCCACCGGAGCGCCCCGGTCGCCGCGTCGGCAGCGACGTGGGCGCTGGCCACCGGCGCCGTCCTGGTCGTCCCCCTCCCGGTGCTGGCGCTGGGGCTGACGGCCCCCGTGCTCGCCTTCGCGGCCGGGGCGCATGCCGAGCGGTGGAGCTGGGCCGGCCTCGCGGTGGGCTGGGCGGGCGTGGCCGGGGTCAACGTCGCCGCCGGCGGAGCGGGTGCCGGCGACTTCGCCGTCCCCGTCGTGCTGGTCGGCCTGGCCTGGCTGGCCGGTCGCGCCATGGCGGAGCAGGTGGCCCTCGGCGAGCGGGTGGCCGGGCAGAGCGCGGAGCTGGCCCGGCTGCGCGACGTCCGGTCGGCCACGGCCTCGGCGCAGGAACGGCTGCGCATCGCGCGGGAGCTGCACGACGTCGTCGCGCACACCCTCATGGTCATGGTCGTGCAGGCCGGCGCCGCCCGGCGGTCCCTCGACGTGGACCCGGACCGTTCGGCGGCGGCGCTGGCCGTCGTGGTCGACACCGGGAACAGCGCGCTGGCAGAGCTCGCCCGGGTGCTGTCGGTCGTCGATGCCCCGGCGGCCCCCTCCGACACCGGCCTCGGTCGGCTCTCGGCGCTGGTCGGCCGGGCCCGATCCACCGGGCTGGATGTCGATCTGCGGACGGCCGGTCCGCTCGGCGACGTCCCTGGCGGGGTCGACCTGGCGGCGTACCGGATCGTCCAGGAGGCGCTGACCAACGTGATCCGGCATGCCGGGGCGACGCGGGTGACCGTCCACCTCGACGTGGTGGACGGCCGACTCGTGGTGCGGGTCCGCGACGACGGCACACCCCACCCCGGCGGGACCCCCGGGAACGGGCTCGCCGGTATGCGGGAGCGGGTGCGCCTCTACGACGGCGAGTTCACCGCCGGGCCTGCCGCTCTTGGTGGGTTCGCCGTGTCCGCGACGTTCCCCCTCGGCACCGCCCGGCAGGAGCAGCACGCGTGACGGCCCTGCGGGTGCTGGTTGCCGACGACCAGGCGCTGATCCGCACCGGGTTGCGGACGATGCTCGAGACCGAGCCCGACCTGTCGGTCGTGGCCGAGGCCGCCGACGGGGCGGAGGCGGTGCGGCTGGCCGGCGAGCTGCGTCCCGACATCGCGCTGCTCGACATCCGGATGCCGGGGATGGACGGCCTGGAGGCGGCGCGGCGGATCCTCGCGGACGCAGGCGGGACGCGCGTACTGATGCTGACCACCTTCGACCTCGACGAGTACGTCTACGAAGCGCTGCGGATCGGCGCCGGCGGGTTCCTGCTGAAGGACACGACCGCGGAGCGGCTGGTCGAGGGCATCCGGGCAGTCGCGGCGGGCGAGGCGCTGCTGGCGCCGGCGGTGACCCGGCGGCTGATCGAGGAGTTCACCCGCCGCCCGCCCGACCGGCCGCGGCCCGCCGTCGTCGACCGGCTCACGGCCCGGGAGCTGGAGGTGTTCGGCCTCGTGGCCCGCGGTCTGTCGAACGCGGAGATCTCCCGGCAGCTGTTCCTGGGCGAGACGACGGTGAAGACCCACGTGGCGCGGGTGCTGGCGAAGCTGGACCTGCGCGACCGGATCCAGGCGGTCGTCCTCGCCTACGAGAGCGGCGTGGTGCGGCCGGGCGAGTGAGCGTCCCGCTCCGCCGTGCCGGCCTGCCCGAGCACCCGGATCGGCTCGCCGGACACCCATGCGGCGACGTCCTCGACCGCCTCGCGGTAGAAGACCTCGTAGGTGCCGCGGGTGACGTAGCCCAGGTGCGGGGTGAGCACGGTGCGCGGCGCCGAGCGCAGCGGATGGTCCCGGGGCAGCGGCTCGGTCTCGAAGACGTCGAGCCCGGCGCCGGCGATGCGGCCGCCGTGCAGCGCGTCGAGCAGCGCCTGCTGCTCGACGATCGCCCCGCGGCTGGTGTTCACCAGCACGGCGGTGGGCTTCATGCGGGCCAGGTCGCCGGCGCCGATCAGCCCGCGGGTGCGCCTGGACAGCAGCAGGTGGATCGAGACGACGTCGGCGGTGGCGAAGAGCTCCTCGCGCTCCACCCGGCGGGCCCCGACCTCGGCGGCGCGCTGGTCGGTGAGGTTCTGGCTCCAGGCGACGACGTCCATCCCGAACGCCTGCCCGATGGTGGCGACGCGGCTGCCCAGGCGGCCGAGGCCGACGACCCCGAGCCGGGCCCCGGCCAGGTCGCTCCCGAGGGTCTGCTGCCATCCGCCGGCGCGCACGGAGGCGTCCTCCCGCGGGATGTGCCGGACGGTGGCGAGGATCAGCCCCCACGTCAGCTCGACGGTGGCGTCGGCGCCCGCGCCGGTGCCGCACACGGTGATGCCGAGCTCGCCGGCCGCGACCACGTCGATGGCCTTGTTGCGCATGCCGGTGGTGACCAGCAGCCGCAGGCGGGGCAGCCGCTCGAGCAGGCTGCGCGGGAAGCCGGTGCGCTCCCGCATGGCGACGACGACGTCGAAGGGTTCCAGCCGCGCGGCCAGGGCGTCCTCGTCGGGGACGGCGTCGTGGAACTCCACGACCTGCACCTGCCCGGGGACCTGCGACCAGTCGCAGAAGTCGGCGGCCACGGACTGGTAGTCGTCGAGGACGGCGATGCGCTGCACGTCCCGGGTGTACTACATGCGCCGCGAGTGGTGCGGCCCGGCGTCCCGGGGGCCGACCGCGCGGAGCGGTCGACCGCCGCCGGGGACCCCGGAGTCAGGCAATCAGCGGGGCTTGGTGCCCGTGCCGCCACCCTTGTTCTTGTTGGTGAAGTTGGAGATCGCGCTCTTGATCTTCTGCTGGTTCTGCGGCTTGCGGGCCTCGTCCATGACCTTCTTGGCGACGCCGGCCTTCGCGAACTTGCTCATGAGTCCCATGCCCCGAGGGATGCCCACCCGGGCCGTCGCGGAACCATCCCGGCCCGATCGTCATGCGATGGTCACTCCGGCCGGGCGCGGGTGTCCTCGGCGTCCGGATCGGCGTCGACGTCGCTCCCGGGGTCGCGCGCCAGGAGGTAGGTGGCGCCACCGAGGACGAGGCCCGCCACGGCCGACAGCGCGACGATGGCCGGGGTGCCGATGTCACCGAGGACCCAGGTGATCAGGTCCCGGGAGCGCGAGGTCGGGTCGGCGAGGACGACGCCGACGAAGACGGCGACGAGCAGCCCGGCGCCCGCGGAGACCACGTGCGCCAGCCGGCCGGAGAAGCCCAGGCGATCGCCGAGGCTGCGGGCGGCCTTGACGATCCGGCGGGCGCGGAGGATGCGGAGGGCGCCGACGGTTCGGACCAGCCGGAGGATCTGCACGGGGCCGAGGGCGAAGACGATGGCGACGACGACCGCGAGGGTCAGCGCGATCAGGCCGAGGTGCCCGCGGATCCAGGCCCGTTTGCTCTCGGCGACGACCAGCAGGATGACCGTCTCCGCCACCAGGACGGCCCCGCTGGCGATGTCGATGACGTGCCCCGCGGTGCCGAGGTGACCGTCTGCGACGGTCAGGAACATCGCCGGGATAGACGCGAGCGCGGCGATCAGGACGGGCAGGGCGAGCCGGTCCTGCCAGCGCTCCTCGCGCGACTTCACCGGCTGCACCACCGCTCCTCCGGCAGCACCACTGTTCCTCCCGGACATGGAAGCGACCCCCGTGGGAGAGGCGACTGCCTCGTCCACGGGGGCCGCTGCCGCGGCACCGCCGGTACCGCGGTCTCCCACGACTCGATCAGCGGCGCTTGCCGCCGGAGTTCTTGTTCTGGAAGTCGGCGAGCATCTTCTTGAGCTTCGCCTGGTTCTGCGGCTTCTTGGCTTCCTGGAACACCTTCGCGGCGATCCCGGACATCACCATCTTCCGGATCATCCCGGCCATGGTCGCCTCCTCGTTGTCGACTGAGGGACTCACTGCCCCGTCGGAGCATCCGCCAACCGCGGCCTCGGAGCTGTGAGCCGATCGAAGCGGCGTGGCCACTACCCGCCCAGCCCCGCGTCCCGGGCCCGCGCGACGGCCTGGGCACGATCGGAGACGCCCAGCTTGGTGAAGATGCTGGACACGTGGTTCCGCACCGTCTTCTCCGACAGGAAGAGCCGGCGGGCGATCTCCGCGTTGGCCCGGCCCTCGGCGGCCAGCCGCAGGACCTCGCGCTCCCGCTCGGACAGCTGCGGGAACGGCTCCACCGCAGCGCCGGCTCCGGCGACGAAGAAGCCCCGCACCCGCTCGGCGACGCCCGTTCCGTAGACGACCTGCCCGTCCGCGACCGAACGGACGGCGCGTTCGATCTCGGCCTGCCCCGCGCCCTTGAGCAGGTAGCCCCAGGCTCCGGCGCGGATGGCGGCCAGCACCGTCTCGTCGGCCTCGATCATCGTCAGGACGAGGACCCGGGTCCGCGGCGCGACGTCCTGCAGGTGCCGGGTCACCTCGACCCCGGTCAGGCCTGGCATCTGCAGATCGAGCAGCGCGACGTCGGGGTCGGTCGCCACGACGACGTCGACGACACCCGGCCCGTCCGCGGCCTCGGCCACGACGTCGAGCCCGCTGTCCTGCAGCAGCATGCGCAGTCCGGTGCGGAAGGCAGGGTGGTCGTCGGCGAGCACGACCCGGATCACGGGTGTCCTCCTCGCGGCAGGACCGCGGCCACCCGGGTGCCGCCGCCGGGCTCGGCCGAGACGCGGCAGGCGCCCCCGAGCTCCGCGGCCCGGTCGCACATCGACTGCAGACCGAGCCCGGCCGCGGCGTCGTCGGAGCACCCGCGGCCGTCGTCGACGACGGCGATGCGCACGGCGTCCGGGTCCCCGGCCAGGTGCACCGCGATGTGCCCGGCGCCCGCGTGCCGGACGGCGTTGGTCAGCGCCTCCTGGGTGATCCGGAAGGCGGCCACCTCGACGGCGGCCGGAAGGCCCGCCAGGTTCCCGCTGCCCTCGATCCGGATGTCCGGCGCACCGTTGCTCCCGGCGAGCAGGCCGGGACCGCCGGCCTGCAGCGCGCCGAGCAACCCGAGGTCGTCGAGGGCCGGCGGGCGGAGACCGTGGACGATGCGGCGCACGTCCGCGACGGCGACCTGCAGCTGGTCGCGCGCCGTGGCCACCAGGGGCACGGCGCGGACAGGTTCCTGCCCGAGCGCCCGGTTGGCGACGTCCAGGGCCATGACCGCCGCCGCGAGCTGCGGGCCGAGGCCGTCGTGCAGGTCGCGGCGGATCCGGCGCCGCTCCTCCTCGCGGGCGGTCACCAGCCGGTCGCGGGAGCGCTCCAGATCGGTGGCCAGCCGCAGCGCGAACCCGACGGCGGCGAGCTGGGCGGCGACGTCGGCGAGCAGCGACTCGTCGAGCGGGTCGAGGCCGTCGGTGCCGGCGCGGTGGCCGACCCGGAGGGTGCCGACGACGCCGTCGTGCCACCGCAGCGGGAAGGCGTGGACGGCGAGCTCCTCGTCCCCCACCGACTCGACCACCGGCGCGGCGCCGGGCCGGTCGATCTGGACCGAGACGGCGGGCAGTTTGAGCTCCGCAGCGATCGCGGTGCCGGCCCGGGTCAGCGCCTGGCGGGGGGAGCCGGCGATCCGCAGGGTCTCGGTCACCCGGCCGAGCACCCGGTACGGGTCGCCGCGGGAGCCGTGCAGCAGCCGGTCGACGGCGCGCTGGATGCGCACGTACAGCGGGTGGAAGACGGCGGCGACGGCGACCGCGCCCACGAAACCGACGAGGGAGTCGCGGCTGCCGGCGAGCCCGCCGAGCCAGCCGACGACGGCGACGTACACCAGCGCCGAGCAGGCCAGCAGCGCCGTCCCGACCAGGGTGCGGTTGACGACGACGTCGATGCCGAACAGCCGGTAGCGCACCACCGCGACGCCGATCGCGAGCGGCACCGCGAGGGTGACCACGACGTTGATCGGCGCCGGGGCGACGAACGCCGCCAGCACGGCCAGCGCCAACGCGTAGCCGACCCAGGCGATCTGCCGGCGGCCCTGTGGGTCGGCCCGCCGGAAGCGCAGGACCAGGCTGACCAGCCCGAGCAGGGCGAGCGCCGGGACGAGGGGGTCGAGCAGCGTCTGCACCCCGTCGAGGAACGCGTCGGGAACCGCGATCGCGACGGGGTTCGCCGGCTGGTCGCCCTCGGGCTGGACGTCGGTGAAGGCGGTGAGGACCGACATCGTGGCGATGAGCGCGACCGCGGTGATCGCGACCGGGCGCCAGTGGCGCGACGGCAGCCGCCCGTCCGGGAAGATCAGCGGGAGCAGGGTGGCGAAGGCGACGAACGACGGCACCCAGGTCCAGAGGGTGAGCCAGGCGGCCACCCGAAAGACCAGCGCCGGGTCGTCGCCGGCGCTGAAGCCGTGGACGGCGAGGCCGACGGACCCGGCGTAGATGCAGGCGAAGCAGCCGATGAGGGTCATGAGCTGCAGCACCCGGTGGCCCGGCACACGGCCGAGCAGCGCGGCGCCGACGATCGCCATGGCCGGACCGACCACCGGCTCCGGCGACGCGAAGAGGTCCACCTGGTCCGACGCCGGGGTGGCCAGACGCGCCCCCAGCCCGACGACCAGGTAGCCGATCGCGGCCGCGGCGGAGAGCCGGGCCGCCGTCGTGGCGGCCCGGCCCTTCTGCGTCGCGCGCTCCTCGACCACGGGCTCGTCCACCTCGCGGGCGACGCTAACCGACCTGATGGCTCCTGGTCAGGGGGTTGTCTCGTCGGTGCGACCGGTCCACCACTGGAGATCGGTCCGCTGCGCGATCGTGACGGCCAGGCCGAGAGAGGCAGCGGCGAAGAGCCAATGCGGGTCGACGGGTCCGGTCGGGAACCCGCCGAAGTCGAGGACCAGGAACACCAGCAGGACGACGGGGATCCAGATCGGCACCACGCGGGTGCGGAGGTAGCCGATCGAGGTGAGCAGCACCGAGCCGGCCATGCCGACCAGGAACGGCACCAGGATCAGCGCGGCGAGGGCGCTGGTCTGTGCGTCCTCGATCAGGGCGACCATCGCCGCACGGTCGGGCTGGTCGACGGCGGCGCGGTCGATGATCGAGACGGCGTGGATGCCGACGAAGCCGAGCGCGCCGACGAAGCCGAGGACCATGGCGGTGGTGCCCAGCCGCGGCATGCGCGGTCGGACGAGTTGCGCCATGGCGACCAGGCCCAGCAGCAGGAACGGAACGGCGATCGTGCCGACGACCAGCCCGACCGTGGCGAGCGTCGGGCGCTCGGCCCAGGCGTCCAGGCTGCCGGCGACCGATTCGCCCTGGCCGACGACCCTGCCGATCAGCGCCTCGGAGAGGTTGAGCGCGGCGCCGACGGTCAGGCAGACGATGGCGGTGCGCCGTCCGAAGGGTGCCGGCCGTGGGGCCGGCGGGTCGTGCGGCGCGGGTCGCGCGGGAGCCGGGGTCACGGGCTCAGCGGTCATGGGATCCACCTCCAACGCCTGGCGGGTCCCTCCCGCCCGGGCGAGGACCACGGTCGAGCGGGAGGTGTCCCGACGTCGTGAGGCGAGGGTCCTGATCTCGCCGGGACCGGTCCGCAGCGGAGTGATCTCGCGAGCGGGCGGAGACGGTGCGTTGCGCCACGCCGCCGGACCGAAGTAAGCGGCCGGTTGCGTTCCGCTAGGCACGTGTGCCGCCACGCCCGGAGCACCGTCGGCGTCCCCCGTGGTCGGCTCGCGAGTCGCCCGTCCGGAGCGGGTCCGCGGTGGTCCGGTAGTCGCTCGCAGAGACGCACGTCCGTCACTTTGTGACGGCCGGATGACCGACCTAGCGTCGTCGCGGTCCGGCCGAGGCCCCGTTCGTCACCGCCCCAGGTGACACCCGGTCGGACACCGCCGAACCGGCGCCGGACTCTTCTCGGCGCCGGGCCGGGGACCCACCGCAGTACTGGGGTGAAGCGCGATCCGGCTCCGCCGGTGGCGCCGGGCGATCTCCCCGTCCGAACCCGTCAGCTAACTCGGTAGGCGGTTGATGGAGAACAGGAGAACGCGTCGTCCATGACGACTACTCGCACGTCCACGATCACCCGCCGCTCCTTCCGCGGGGCAGCGCTCGCCCTCCTCACCGGCGCGGGAATCGCGCTCTCTCCGATGGCCGCCTCGGCGAGCCCCGCCCCCGGCGCCGTCGCCTCGCTGCCGTCCCAGGCATCGGCGCCGGCCCTCACCGCGGTCCCGGCCATCAACGGATGGTCGTCGTACGACACGGCGCTGGCCGCGGCGCACGTGGCGATGGGCCAGCAGGGCAAGCCGTACCGCTGGGGCGGCACGGGCCCCGGCGGCTTCGACTGCTCCGGGCTCGTCTACTCGTCCTTCCAGGCGGTCGGCGTCCACCTGCCGCGCACCTCCCGCGCCCAGTCGACGGCGGGGCACTACGTCAGCCGCGCCGACCTGCGGGCCGGTGACCTGATCTTCTTCTACTCCCCGGTGGGCCACGTCGGCATCTACCTGGGCTACGGCGTGATGGTGCACTCCTCGACCTACGGCAAGCCGGTCTCGATCGTGCCGGTGAGCTCGGTGCCGGGCTACAACACCGCCCGCCGGGTCGTCTGATCCGTCTCGCCCGGCCGGGTGCGCCCCCCGCACGGGGGGCGGACCCGGCCGGCGGTTCGTCGACGGGGCGACACGTCGATGTGCCGACAAGTCGACACAAAGCGCCAAACGGACGGCCCGGTTTCGGGGTGCTTACGCCGGAGCCGGAGAGGTTCGACGGCGTTAGCGTTACGGAGAGAGATCGGCCCGTACTGGTCCGTCACCACCCCGCTTCCCCTGGAGTGCTCCGTGTCCTCGTTCCGCCCCTTCCTCTCGCTGGTCCCCGACACCTCTCCGGCCGCTGACGAGTCGGCCTGGCCGCAGCCGTGGTCCGAGCCGGCCGCGGAGTCGTGGTCGGAGCCGTGGGCAGCGGCGCCGGCCGGCGGCGACGAGTCGTGGCGGCTGTCGGCGCTGTGCGGCGAGACCGACCCGGAGGCCTTCTTCCCGGAGAAGGGCGGCTCCACCCGCGACGCCAAGCGCGTCTGCACCGGGTGCGAGGTGCGGGCCGAGTGCCTGGAGTTCGCGCTGACCAACGACGAGCGCTTCGGCATCTGGGGCGGGCTGTCCGAGCGCGAGCGCCGGCGGCTGCGCCTGCAGCGCCGGGACGCCATCACCGCCTGACGCGTGGTCGCGACTCCCCGGCCCGTTCGGGGTAGGACGACGGGGTGACCTCTCCCCCGCCCGTCCTGCTGCTCGACGTCGACGGCGTGCTGAACGCGGTGCGCCCGGACCTCCCCGAGGGCTGGCAGCGCGGACGCTTCAACGGCTACGTGCTGTCCTGGGACCCCGCCGTCGTCGCCCGGCTGCGGGAGCTGCACGAGTCCGGCCGGGTCGAACTGCAGTGGCTGACCACCTGGACCGAGATGGCCGACCGGCTGCTGGCCGAGCCGCTGGGGCTGCCCCGCGGACTGCGCACGCACAGCCGGGACCTCCTGCCCACCGGGTTCGGTGGCGCGCTCGGCGGCGTCGCCGGGTGGTGGAAGCTGGCGGCGGCGCAGGCCGTCGCCGAGGCCGAACCCGGCCGGCGCATCGTCTGGATCGACGACGACCTCGCCGACCAGGCCGAGGACACCCGCGACTGGCTGGCCGCGAACGGCCAGGTGCTGGTCGTGGCACCGCACTACACGCGCGGGCTCACCCACGCCGAGCTCGACCGGATCGAGGCCTGGCTGGGCACCGCCGGCTGACAGTCCGGGAGCTCCGCGCGACCTCGCGCGGGAACCGGCTCACAGGTCGCCGACCTACCCTCGCGACCGACACCGACCAGAGGAGCAGCACCTCATGGGCTCCTACGAGCCGGATCCCCCACCGACCCGCCGGTTCCGCCGCGGCCCCGCCGGCCCGGGAAGGTCCGGGTACGCACCGCCGCCCGAGGACGACCGGTACGACCGGTACGCGCCGTCCGAGCACGACCGGTACGACGAGTACGGCCGGCCCGTGCGCCGGCCGCGGTTCGACCGGCCGCCGCCGTCGGGGAACGACTGGTACGGCGCTCCTCCCGTAGGCGACCGGTACGGCGCCCCTCCGGTGGGCGACCGGTACGGCGCCCCGCCCGCGAGGCCGTTCCCGCCCGACCGGCCCTTCCCGCCCGACGGGCCTGCGCCGGAGTCCGGTCGCCGCGGCCGGCGGGCCCGCACCGGCCGCCCGCGCCGCCGGATCGTGCGCCGGGTGGCGCGCGTGCTGGTGGTGCTCGCAGTCGTCCAGGCGCTGGTCGTCCTCTCGCTGCGCTGGGTGGACCCGCCGACGACGGCCTTCATGGCGGCCAACCCCGACGGCGCCATCCAGCAGTCGGTGCCGGTCGAGCACGTCTCCCGCACCTTCCTGGCGGCGGTCATCGCGCACGAGGACTCGGCACTGCCCACTCGTTCCGGCGCCTTCGAGTGGTCCGACCTGTGGGGCCGGGCGCAGGCGCACCTGGCCGGTGAGGACGACCCGTCGGGCTCCACGATCCCGCAGCAGGTGACCAAGAACCTCTTCCTCAACCAGGAGCTGAGCGCGTTCCGCAAGGGCGTCGAGGCGCTGATGTCGGTGGAGGTGGCCGCGCTGATCGACGACCGCCGGATGCTGGAGCTCTACGTCAACTACGCGCAGTTCGGCCCGACGATCTACGGCGTCTGCGCGGCCTCCTGGTACTACTTCGACGTCGCGCCGCGGGACCTGTCCCAGGCGCAGGCCGTGCGGATCGTCGGCCTGCTGCCCTCCCCCGGGCACGTGCAGCGCGCGCCCGGCGGCGGCATGGACTTCGAGGTGGCCGACGGCATGGGCTGGCTGTCCCGGTCGCACGTGCTCAACGCGGAGGCGCGGGTGCCGCGGCACCTGGACCGGCTCGGCACCCAGCCCGTCGAGGACATCGGCATCACCGGCTCGGCGAGCGACCAGGAACCGTCGGGCGATGACTGCACCACCCGGCCGGACGAGATCGCCGAGCTCATCGCCGCCGAAGGGACCGACTGACGCTCAGGAGGGCGGAGGCGACCACGAGGTCGCGCCGTCCGTGCGGGTCGCGGAGGCGTCCGTGACCAGCTCGGCCCGGCCGCGCCCGAGGATCTTGGCGTCGTAGAGCGCACGGTCGGCGCTGCGCATCAGCTGGGACGCGCTGTCGCCGGTGCGGTACTGGGCCACGCCGCAGGAGAGCGAGACCGTCGCGTCGACGGCGCAGATCCGGCGGACGAGGGCGAGCGCCGCCGGGCCACGCGTGCCGGGCAGCAGCAGGGAGAACTCGTCGCCGCCGTGCCGGGCCAGGAACGCCCGGTCCGGCACCTCGCGCCGCCACACGTCGGCGACCCGGCGCAGCACCCGGTCGCCCTCCTCGTGGCCGTAGGTGTCGTTGACCGCCTTGAAGTGGTCGACGTCGATGAGCACCGCGGACAGCGGCTCGCCGCTGCGGGCCGCCTCGGACATCAGCTCGTCGAGCGCCCGGTCGAAGCCGCGCCGGTTGCTGAGGCCGGTCAGCGGGTCGCGGCTGGCGTCCGAGGCGAGGGACACCAGGTGACGGATGACCGTGCCGACGCTGACGAGGATCAGGTCCAGGCCCAGCGCGGTGCCCACGCCGACGTCGCCGGCGACGAGGGCCGCGGTGATGCCGACGACCGCCAGGCCCAGGTGGGTGAGCGCCTGTCGCGCGGAGAAGAAGAAGTGCGCGTCGACGACGACGAAGGTGATGAGGGTGGCGGCGGCCAGCGCCGTCACGGGGTCCGGTGCGAGGGCCACCGCGCTGACGATGAGCACCGTGGCCCCGCCCACCGCGCCGTGGAAGAACGCCCGCGGCCAGCGGGCACCCCACCGGCCGACGACGAGCGCCGACACGAGCGCCACGCAGCTCAGGCCGACCAGCATCCAGCGACGGACGCCGGGCTCGACGTCGAGCGTCATGAGCAGGCCGGCCGAACCGCCGAAGGCGAAGAAGGTCGCCAGGATCCGCGCCATGACGCGCGTCGTCGCCACCTCGGGCGCCGCGGACCTGCTCACCTGGAGGTCGTCGGCAGATCGGGCGCCCGGCTTGAGTGCGTCACGGCGTTACACATACTCGCCCGGGTGACCTTGGGGCAGTAGCAGTCCCTACGAGCCGTCGAGGGCCCGAACCCGGAGCAGATCGGGCCCTCGACGCCGTGCGGGCACTGCTACGGACAGACTTCCCCACGCTTCACGACGCCGAAGTCGATGGCGCCCTCGACGTCCCCGGTGACCCGCTGACCGGGCGCGATGTTCTGGTCGCAGACGATCCAGCCCGAATCGAGCACCTGATTGCGGCTGCCGAGCAGGTCGTGGGACACGCTCAGCCACACGTTGTGCGTCTGGACGAGGTTCTGTGCGCTCTGCAGGTCCATGCCGACGACATCCGGCATGGCGAAGTCGACGGCCGGCACCGCGGGTGTCGTGGGAGTCGTCGGCGCAGGGGGCGCAGGGACGGCGCTCTGCGACTGCTGCAGCGGAGCGGTGCTCGTCTCCTCGACGGGAGAGCTGCTGGCAGCTGCGGCCGAGTCCGGCTCCGCCTCGGCGGCGCATGCGCTACCGAACGCGCCGACGAGGAACAGGCCGGCCACGACGAGGGCAGGCGAACGCTTGCGGAACGGCATGTCGACCGGAGCACCTGACTGCCGCTGGCAGGGCGCGGGCGCCCCCGACGGCGAGGGTCCGAAAGGCGGCTGACTCATGTACATCCCCGTTGGTGATCGCTCCCGCACTCGGCCGGAGAAGTCCGTGCCCGGACGGTCGTCCGGGCACGACCGGAATGTGTCACACGAGAGACCGTCGAGTATCGGTTTGTGCCCGTTCGCGGTCGGCGTCGTCACACCCGGCCCACGGGTGCCCGGAGACCCCACGCAGCGCGATGCACACGCGTACCAGGAGGCCGCCGGTCAGCCGGTCGGCAGGGTGAGCGACGACGGCGAGGGGCCGCCGAGGCAGATCCGGTGGGTGACCGGAACGCCCGTCGTCGCCTCGCCCAGTGGCTCCCCGGTGCCGAGGTTGCGGGCGTAGCGCGGGTGGGCGCCGCCGGACACCTGCAGCCGGATGCGGTGCCCGGCGCGGAAGCGGTGCGCCGCCTCGACCAGGGTGAGCTCGACCGTCCGCTGCCCGGTTGCCGGCTCCTCCCCCGGTGCCGGGTCGAGCCGCACCAGCCGGTCGGTGACGTTGAGCGACCGGCCGTTCGGCTCGACGTCGCACAGGCGGACGAACAGGTCGGCGTACGGGTTGTCCGACTCGACGACGAGCCGGACGCGCGCCCCGCCCTGCACCTCGACGGGCTGCCGCAGCGGCGCGGTGGTGAAGGTGCGGACGTCGTCGCGCGCCTCGAGCGCCCGGTTGTCCCGCTGGCCGGCACTGCCCGCGAGTACCCGGCCGCCGACGGACGGCGTCGGGTCGAGCGGGTCGTAGGTGAAGGACGTCGCGCCCGGCTGCGCGGGGATGTCGTCGGCCAGCCGGCCGTCGGCGGCCAGGTGGAAGGTGCGGTCGGTGGTGGCCGGTGGCCAGTCGGGCATCGTCCGCCAGGTGCGGGCGCCGCTGACGTGCACCCGCACGGGTGCCGGCCGCGGCGGGGCGGGCTCGGCGCCCTCGACGGGCAGGTGGGTGTTCAGCCAGGCCAGGCTCTCCGGCGTGGTCACCGCGGGGTCGATCGTGAGGTGCGCCCACGGGCCGAGGGTGAGCGCGACGTCGACGCCGCGCTCGCGCAGCGCGGCGTACTGGTAGAGCGTCTGCTCGACGAACCAATCCTGCCAGCCGCCGATGAGCATCGTGGGCACGGTGCTCGTGTGGACGGCCGGGGGTGGCGCGGTAGCGGTCCCAGTAGGGGTCGGTGAGGTCGGGGTGGTCCAGCCACTCGTCGAACCACGGCGCCGGGGTGCCGCCGAAGCGCTCGGCCAGGCCCTGCAACGGGAGCTCCCCGAGGTAGGGGCTCAGCCGCCGCTCCGCTGTGGACAGCCGGACGAGACCGCGGAGCAAGCCGTCCTGCTCCTGGTGGGCGACGAGGTCGGTCCAGATCGCGAGGTTGGTGAGCTGGAAGGCGCCGTCGATCATCCCGGCCTGGGCGAGGTCGTGCGGGCCGATGTGCAGCACCATCGCCTGGAGCTCGGGGGGCGCGTCGAGGGCCAGCGCCCACTGCGTGTAGCCGAGGTAGCTGGGGCCGAGGGTGCCCAGCCGGCCGTCGAACCACGGCTGGTCCCGCAGCCAGGCGACGGTGTCCTGCCCGTCGTGCTCCTCGTGGACGACGGGGGTGAACTCGCCGCCGGAGCCGAACGTTCCGCGGACGCTCTGCAGCACCACCGCGTAGCCGCGCTCGGCGTACGGCACCGCCGTGGTGAGGGCGAACCCGGCGCCGCGGCCGTACGGGGAGCGGATCAGCACCGTCGGGTGCGGACCGCCCGCGACGGGCAGGTAGACGTCGGCGCGCAGGGGTGTGCCGTCGCGCATCGGGATGTCGACCCCGCGCAGCACCTGCACCCGGTTGAGCGGGGCGGGCAGCTTCCACCGGCGGCCGAGCGCGGCGGCGGCCAGGCGGACCGGGCGCGGGAGCGGCTGCGAGTCGGGCACTGGTCCTCCTGCTGTGACGCCTCGGGACGGCGAACGTTGGGGACAGTAGCCAGGTCGACCCGGACCGTCGTTGGTACGCCGGAGACGCACAAGCACCACTGATGCTGGGCGTTCCTGGACGCCTCCACCACACTCCGCGGACGACCAGCTTCTCGTCGGTCAGGCCCTACTGTCGCGTCGACCCCAAGGCGGAGGTCCGAGGGGCAAGCGGGGGCGAGGCATGGCGGAGACCAGGGTGCGATACGAGTCCAAGAGCGTGAAGACCCTTCGCGGGACCGAGAGCAGGTCGATCGCGAAGTGGCAGAACCAAGGTTGGGAGTTCGTCGACCAGAGCGCCGGGACTCTGCAGACGACGCTCAACTTCCGGCGACCGAAGCCGCCCCTGCCCACGCGCCAGATCGCGATCGGCGCAGCCGTTGCGCTCCTCCTCGCCGGCGTCATCACCGTCGGAGCCCTGCTCGAGGACGGCGATGGCGAGGACGACCGAGCGACGCCGCCGTCAGCTGCCTCGACCGAGCAGTCCAACCATGCGCCGGAAACTGAGACCGCCGAGGCTTCCGGGCAAGTCAACAGTGCGCCGACGCCCGAGCCCAGCACGCAGCCGGACGTACCACCGGCTCCGGTCGTCGACACCTCGGTCGACGAGCTGCTCGACAGGCTGAATGCGGGCAGCTCGGGCGGGGTCACGACCGGAGACCGGTTCCAAGTCACTGCTGAGCTGTTCGGGTCTGACATGTGGGGAACCGGCGCGTCCGGGGACTATGTCGTCAACCTGGTGGCCCAGGGTGGAAGGCAGGACCTGCAGGTTTTCGTCGACGAGTCGGTTGCCGACGGCTGGCGGGACGGCACGAGGGTGCAGCTGGTCCTCGAGGCGGTCGAAGCGACCATCAACGGCGAGACCACCGACGGCTGGCTGCGAGTCCGATCGGCGACGACGCTCTCCGCCATCGGCTGAACCAACCACGCAGGCCCACCGCCCACTCCGCTTCGCGGGTTCCGCCGGTCTGCCTCCCGGCGCGGGGTCCTAGGGTCGGGGGGACGTCGTCTCGGAGGAGTTCGCATGCGCGCAGTCCAGTACCGGTCCGTCGGCAGCGAGCCCGAGGTGGTCGAGATCCCGACGCCGGAGCCGGGCCCGGGTCAGGTGCGGCTGAAGGTGACCGCCGCGGGACTGTGCCACTCCGACGAGTTCGTGATGAGCCTGCCGGAGGGTGCGTTCCCGCTGCCGATGACGCTGGGGCACGAGGGCGTGGGCGTGGTCGACGCGCTGGGGCCGGGCGCGACCGGGGTGTCGGTCGGTGACTCGATGGCCGTCTACGGCGCGTGGGGGTGCGGGCAGTGCCACGCCTGCTCGAAGGGTGCGGAGAACTACTGCCCGCGGGCCTCGGCGCTGGGCATCCAGCCGCCGGGACTCGGTGCGCCCGGCGCGCTGGCCGAATACCTGATCGTCGACGACGTCCGGCACCTGGTGCCGCTGGGCGACCTGGACCCGGTGGCCGCGGTCTCGCTGACCGACGCGGGCCTGACGCCGTATCACGCGATCGTCTCCTCGCTCGGCGCGCTGCCGGCCGGTTCGACCGCCGTGGTGATCGGTGTGGGCGGGCTCGGGCACGTGGGCATCCAGATCCTCCGGGCGATCACCGGCGCGACCGTGATCGCGCTCGACGTCAGCGAGGAGAAGCTCCAGCTGGCCCGTTCGGTGGGGGCGCACCGTGCGCTGAAGTCGGACGAGTCCGCCGCCGCCTCCATCCGGGAGCTCACCGGCGGGGTGGGCGCGCAGGCGGTGTTCGACTTCGTGGGTGCGCCGCCGACGCTGGAGATCGCGCGGCAGTCGGTGGCCATGGACGGCCGCATCGAGATCGTCGGCATCGGCGGCGGGACGCTGGCCACCGGCTTCTTCTCGACGCCGTACGGCGCGACGGTCCGTGCGCCGTACTGGGGCACGCGGGCGGAGCTGCTCGAGGTGCTGGACCTGGCGCGGTGCGGGGCGATCCACGTGGAGGTGGAGCGGTTCACGCTGGACCAGGCGCCGGAGGCCTACCGCCGGTTGCACGAGGGCACCATCCGCGGCCGCGCCGTCGTCGTCCCCGGGGACTGACGCGGGCCGGCTCAGACGAGGCGGAGCACCGCCCGCTTGAGCCGGACGATCAGCCGCATGCCGCCGCTGTCGGCCAGCTCCCGCTGCCGCTCCTGCAGCTGGCGGCCGAGTTCCTCCAGCCGGTCCTCGCCGAGCGCGTGCGACTGGGGGAACATGCGCTGCTCCTCCTCCATCGTGTGGTGGCGCAGCGTCTTCTCCAGCATGCGGACCTCGGTGGTGAACTCCGGGTCGTCGGGTGCGGTGCGCATGACGGTGGCGAGCTGGTCGTCGATCTGGCGGTGCTCGGCGTGCGCCAGGGAGAGCAACGGCGAGACGTCGACGACGGCGGGGTAGAACAGCTCGTCCTCGATCTGGGTGTGGATCTCCAGTTCGCGCACGAGCCGGTCGCGGAGCTCCTCGCGCCGGCCGACCTGGTCGTCGGTGGTCTCGGCCAGGTCGCGGAGCAGGCCGCGGAGGACGTCGTGGTGGGCGGTCAGGACCTCGTCGGCCTTCATCGGGATGCCTCCTGGACCGTGGTGACCGCGGTGGGCGAGCGCCAGTCGGCGCGGCGGCGGACCTCGACGCGGCCGTCGCGGATGCGGGCGTCGAAGCAGGGCAGCGGTGCGGTGGACGGGCCCTGGGTGGGTTCGCCGGTGGCGAGGTCGAAGCGCGAGCCGTGCCAGGGGCAGACCAGCTCCCCGCGGTGCAGCCAGCCCTCGCCGAGGGGGCCGGCCTGGTGCGGGCAGCGGCCGCCCACGGCCTGGACCGCCCCACCGGTGGCGACGAGCACGACCGGCATGCCGTCCGCGTCGACCGGCACCGGCTCGCCCTCGGGCAGGTCGGCCAGGGCGGCGACGTCCACGAACTGCCGCGGCTCGTAGCTGCGGGCGGCGTGGTCGGTGCCCATCCCGTGCCGGTAGGAGAGGGCGCCGCCGAGCCACGCGCTGGCCAGTGTGATCGTGTATCCGGCGGCGGCGGTGACGCGGGCGCGGACGGCCTTGCCGCGGGCTCGGTCGGCGAGCGACCAGGTGTAGAGCCCGAGCGCGGTGCTGTTCAGGCCGGCATGCACCAGGCCGACGCGGCGCGCCTGGTCGTGGGCGTGCTGCCAGTCGGTGAGCCCGGTCGCCGCGGATGCGACGGCACCGGCGACGCCGACCGTGATGGCGGTGCGGGCGGCGTCGCTCGCGGCCGTGCTGCGGCCGGTCGCGTCGAGAACGTCGAAGGCGAGGGCGGCGCTCCAGGAGCCGATCGGCACGGTCACCAGAGCGGGGTGCAGCGGATGCCCGAGCCAGACGCCGTGCAGCAGATCCTGCAGCGGGCGGGCGTAGCGGCCGGTGAGCAGGAAGGTCAGGGAGACGCCGTGCTCGATCGGGTAGCTGGGCGCGTCGAGGACCTCCCAGCGCTCGACGGACTTGAGAGCCCGTTCGAACAGGCTGCGCACCGTCACGAGTCCACGTCCGGTCGGCTCATTCCAGGCACCTGCCCACCGTCCGCGTCGCGAAACGACGTCGCTGCGGGAGCACGTCGCCGGGCCGGCGCCGCGGCGTTGCCGCTCATGAGTGCGCCGTGGTCCCAGGATGTGCCGATGAGCTTCCGACTTCCGCAGTGTCTGCAGACATCCGGTGACAAGCAGGCGCTCGATCACCTGCAGACCTACTACGGCCGGCCCTACACGGGCGCCTACTTCGACACCTGGGCGCCGGCGGGGAACGACCCGAATCGCTTCACCGCCGACGACCTGATCGCGGTGAGCTTCCTGTCCGTGGTGGTGCCCCCACACGCCGCCCGCCAACTGCTGGACACGAAGGCTGCGGGGTTCGCCGCCCTGCTCACGGCGGTCGGGCCCGACCGCGATCTCGCGAGTCAGGACGAGCCCGTCACCGACGAGCAGCCCGCATCGGTGTTGTACCGGGCTATTCGCGACCTCCCCGGCGTCGGACGCACCATCGGCACGAAGCTGTTCGCCCGCAAGCGCCCGCGGCTGGTTCCCATCTACGACTCCGTGATCGGCCGTGTGAACGGGGTGGGCCGGACCCACTGGGAGCCGGTGCGGCAGGCGCTCCGCACGGACGGCCTGCAGGAGCGGCTGCTCGAGCTGCACCAGCAGGCAGGGCTGGGCCCGGAGGTGTCGGCCCTCCGCGTGCTGGACGTGGTCTCGTGGATGGAGGGCAAGGCCACCGGCGTCCAGCCCTCCGACCCGGTCGAGCTGCTCGGCGAGTCGCTGACGAACCCGGCCGACGACTGACCGGACCCGCCGTGGACCCATCGAACAGCGCCGCCACGTCAGCGGTCGTACGCACCGGCGGCGCGGAGTAGCTCGCGGGCGTGCGGCCGGTCCGGCTAAGGCGTCACCAGGTGTCGACGTTGGGCCGGACACGCCCCGGTGGCCGCGGGGTGGCCGCCACCTCGCGGGTCAGCGTGGTGATCCAGCGACGGGTGTCGGCGGGGTCGATGACGTCGTCGATCTCCCAGTGGGCGGCCACGTTCAGGCCGTGTCCCCGCTCGTAGGAAGCGGCGACGGCGGCGTCGAACGCGGCCTGCCGCTCGGCGTCGTCCTCGATGGCCTCCAGCTCCCGGCGCATGCCGAGGCGCACCGCGCCCTCCAGGCCCATCGGGCCGAACTCGCTCGACGGCCAGCCGACGGTGAACCGCGGCACCTTGGTGCTGCCACCCGCCATGGCCTGCGCGCCGAGGCCGTACGCCTTGCGCACGACCACCGTCCCGATCGGGACCGACAGGTTGGCGCCGATGACGAACAGCCGGGAGAAGTGGCGGACGGTGGCCGTCTTCTCCGACTCGACGCCGACCATGAAGCCCGGGGTGTCGCAGAGCGAGACGACCGGCAGCCCGTGGGCGTCGCAGAGCTGGAGGAAGCGGGCGGCCTTGTCGGCGGCGTCGGCATCGATGGCGCCGCCGAGGTGGGTCGGCACGTTGGCGATAACGCCGATCGGTGCGCCCTCGACCCGGGCCAGCGCGGTGATCATCCCCGCACCCCAGCCGTCGCGGAGTTCGAGCACCGAGTCGACGTCGGCCAGGGCGTACAGCACGGCGCGCATGTCGTAGACCCGCTTGCGGTTCTCCGGGACCAGGTGCCGGAGCACGCGCGGGTCGGGCGCCGTCCAGTCGGCCACCGGCCCCTGGAAGTAGCCGAGGTACTTCCTCGCAGCGGCGACGGCGGCCGCGTCGTCGGCGACCCGGATGTCGACCACGCCGTTGGCGTGCTGGACGTCGATCGGCCCGATCTCCTCCGGTGCGACCACGCCCAGACCGCCGCCCTCGATCATCGCCGGGCCGCCCATGCCGATGTTGGAGTCCTCGGTGGCGATCACGACGTCGCAGGTGCCGAGCAGCGCGGCGTTGCCCGCGAAGCAGCGACCGCTGCCGATGCCGACGATCGGGACGAGTCCGGAGAGCCGGCCGAACAGCGCGAACGCCGCGGTGTCGAGCGCGGAGACGACCGGGTGGTCGACGTCGCCGGGCCGGCCGCCACCCCCCTCGGCGAAGAGGACGACGGGCAGCCGCCGCTTCTCCGCCAGCTCGAACAGCCGGTCCTTCTTGAGGTGGCCGCGATGGCCCTGGGTGCCGGCGAGCACGGTGTAGTCGTAGGAGACGACGATCGCCGCGCTGCGCTCCCGTCCGACCAGGGCGCCGTTGACGTCGGCCAGTCCGCCGACGACGCCGTCGGCCGGGGTGCGTTCCTGCAGTTCCTCCCGGCTACGGCGGCGCTCCTGGGCGGCGAAGACCAGCGGCCCGTACTCGAGGAAGCTGCCCTCGTCGACCAGATCGGCGAGGTTCTCCCGGGCAGTGCGGCGGCCCCGGGCGTGCCGCTTGGCCACCGCCTCGGTGCGGTGGGAGTCCAGGCCCTGCTCGTGGCGCCGTCGCACCTCGGTCAGGTCGGCGCGCTCGGCGTCGAGATCCTCGGGCAGGCCGGTCGCCTCGGCGACGTCGCCGTCGGAGTGCTCGACGGTGGCGAGCACGTCGCCCTGCCGCACCGTGTCCCCCACGCGGACGGCGATGCGGTGGACGGTGCCGCCGGCGGGGAGCGCGACGACGTGCTCCATCTTCATGGCCTCCAGGACGAGGACCACTCCCCCGGGCACGACCGCCGTGCCGGCCGGCGCCTCGACGGCGACGACGGTGCCGGGGACCGGCGCGCGGAGGGCGTCCTCGTCAGGGTCGAGGTGGAGCTGCTCCGGACGGGGCTGGGTCTCCGCTTCCGCGTTGTGCCCGGCGTGCTGCTCGGCGGCGGCGACCAGCTCGGCGACGCGGCCATCGACGAGCGTGGTGGTGGCCCGGCCGGCCAGGACGTCGGGGTCGGCGAGCAGGGCGCGGAGGAAGCCGGTGTTCGTGGCGACGCCGCGGACGTCGACCTCGGTCAGTGCGCGACCGAGGTGGCGCAGGGCATCGGCGAGATTCCCCTGCCGCTCGGAGACGACCACCTTGGCCAGCAGCGAGTCGTAGCGGGGGCTGTGCGCGGCGCCGGGCCGGGCCGCGGTGTCGACCCGGACGCCGGGGCCGCCGGGGAGGGCGAGCGAGGTGATGGTGCCCGCGGACGGGAGCAGGGTGCCGTCGGCGGCGACGGTCTCGGCGTTGACGCGGGCCTGGACCGCCCAGCCGAGCGGCCGGGGCGCTCCGGCGGCGAGGCCCAGGTCGGTGAGGGTCGCGCCGGTGGCGACGCGCAGCTGCAGCCGGACCAGATCGAGGCCCGAGGTCTCCTCGGTGACGGTGTGCTCTACCTGCAGGCGCGGATTGCACTCCAGGAAGACGTAGCGCTCGGGGTCGTCGGCGGAGACGAGGAACTCGACGGTGGCGAGGCCGCGGAGCCCGACCTCCGCGGTCAGCCGGGCGGCCGCGTCGTGCAGCCGGGCGCGCACGTCGTCGGGCAGGAAGGGCGCGGGCGCGATCTCGATGATCTTCTGGCGGGAGCGCTGGAGCGAGCAGTCCCGGTCACCGTGGACGACGACGTTCCCCCGGGCGTCGCCGAGGATCTGGACCTCGATGTGCCGCGCCGGGTCGAGGAAGGCCTCGGCGAGGAGCGTGGCGTCACCGGATGCGGCGCGCGCCTCCGCGCCGGCGCTGCGGATCGCCGCCCCGACGTCGTCGCCCCGGCGGACGATGCGAGTGCCGCGGCCGCCCCCGCCGAAGCGGGGCTTGAGCATGACGGCGCCGGTCTCGGCCAGCAGGCCCGTGACGGCGTCGACGTCCACCCCGGCCCCGAGGCCGGGCAGGACGGGGATGCCCGCCTTCTCCGCGAGCCCGCGCGCGAGCACCTTGTCGCCGAGCGTCGCCAGGCCCGAAGCGCTGGGTCCGACGAAGACGAGTGGGCTGCCGCGCCGCTGCCCGGCGTACTCGCACGCCTGGGCGAGGTCGGGGCTCTCGGAGAGGAAGCCGTAGCCGGGGTGGAGCAGGTCGCAGCCGGTGTCGATGGCTGCTTGCGCGAGCGCAGCGCCGTCGAGGTAGGCGGCCGGGCCGCTGCCGGGGAGGACGTGGCGCACGTCGGCGGCGGCGAGGTGGGCGGCGTCGGGCTCGTCGGCCGCGCAGACGGCCACGGTCGTGATGCCCTCGGCCGCCGCGGCGCGAGCGATGCGGACGGCGATCTCGCCGCGGTTGGCGATCAGCAGGCGGGAGGGGTCGGCCACCCGGCGATGCTCGCACGCGACCCTGACGCTCCTGTGACGGCGGTCACCGGCTCATCGACCGTGGGCCCGTCACCTCCGCGCATCAGCCGGACGGGACCGGTGCACCGCGACGCCGTCCCCCGCTCCGGGCGGACGGCGTCGCGCTGGGTATCGACGGTCAGCGGCCCCGGGCGGCGTCTGGTCGGGGGCGGTGCGCCCGGTGCGGCTGGTCGAGGGGCTCCATCCGCTGGGTCACCTCGAGCTCGCCGGTGTCCGGGGTGGAGTGCCGGCCCGCGCCGGGCATCTTGAATTCAGCCGTCTCGTCCAGCAGGTGCTTGCTCACGCCGTCGTCCTTCCGTGGAGGTTGGCGCCAGCGTACGAACGGATCGGCGCTTTCCGTCGGACCTCCGGGGAACGCCCACGTCGGCTGGGACGGACGTGACTCCTGTGCCGATCCGTGTCGCGCCGGCGCTGCCGGGAGACCGGCCGGGGGATGCTGTGGCGGGTCCACCGTTCTCGAGGAGTGTCCGTGCCGCAGTCCATGCACCGCAGCCACCGCGTCGCCGGCGCGTTGGTCGGCTCGGCCGTCGGTGACGCGCTCGGGGCGCCGTTCGAGTTCGGCCCGCCCGGGCAGTTCTCCGCCCGCTTCCCCGTGCCCGCGCGCGGGTCGAAGACGGAGATGTGCGGCGGCGGGTCGCTGGACTGGGAGCCGGGCGAGTTCACCGACGACACCCAGATGGCGCTGATGGTGGCGTCGTCGCTGGTGTCCGCCGGCGGGCTGGACCTGGCGGACGTGTTCGACCGGTTCTCGCAGTGGGCGGCCGCCGGGCCGCCGGACATCGGCAACCAGACGCGCGCCGTGCTGAGCTCGGGGCTGCCGTGGGATGAGGCGGCTGCCGCGCACTTCGCCTCGTCCGGGCACGCGGCCGGCAACGGCTCGCTGATGCGCAGCACCCCGTCGGCGATCTGGTTCTCCCGCTTCGGCACGTCGGCGTCGATGGACGCCGCACGGCGGATCTCGGCGCTGACCCACGGCGACCCGGCGGCCGGCGAGGGCTGCGCGATCTTCTCCGAGTTGATGCGGGTGGCGCTGGACGGCGGCGATCCGCTCGCGGCCGTCGAGCCGGCCCTGGAACTGGTCGCCGACGAGCACCGCGAGCGGTGGGCTTCCGTGCTGGCCGAGGACTGGACCCCGGACGACGCCACGGAGTCGAACGGCGCGGTGTGGCCGACGCTCGGCCAGGCGGTGTGGGCCTTGCGCAACGGGCGCGACTTCGCCGAGGCGCTGCGGCTGGTCATCGACCTGGGCGGGGACACCGACACGGTGGCATGCGTCGCGGGCGGGCTGGCGGGCGCGGTATTCGGGATGGGTGGGATCCCGAGCCGGTGGGCGTCGGTGGTGCACGGGCGGGTGCCGGGGTTCGCAGACAAGCTGTGGCGGCTGGCCGATCTGCAGCAGCTGGCGGCGACCCTGGACGGCGCGGCGCAGCAGAGCTACGACCCGGGCGTGATCCCGCGGATCGGGCCGGCGGAGGTGCTGCCGGGCATCTGGGCGGCCAACCTGGACGGGGCGCGGTACAGCGAGAAGGACTTCGCGGTCATCTCGCTGTGCCGACTGGGCGAGCCGTTCGAGCACGAGCTGCAGCGGATGGCCTACGTCGCGGACAACGAGCACAACAGCGACCTGGACGTGGTGCTGGCCGACGTCCTCGAGGACATGGCCGCGCTGCGCGCCGAGGGCCACCGGCTGCTGGTGCACTGCCACGGCGGTGCGTCACGCACCGGCCTGGTGCTGCGCGCCTGGCTGATGCGCACCGAGGGGATGACCGCCGACGAGGCGACGGCGCACGTCGCCGAGCGCTGGCCGCACCTGGGTCTCTGGAACGCCAGCTTCACTGCTGCCCTCGAGCGGTTAGGTCCCGCGAAGGGCTGACATCTGTCATCGGGATCGGGGCGGCCATCTGCGCGGCCTTACGCACGATGACGGTCGTGCGGCAGCCCGTTGACGTACGCCTGCTTGCGCTCCTGCCACGCGCCCTTGCGGCCGCCCGAGCCGTTGAGCCCCGTCTCAACCGGCCGCCACCCATGCGTCCGGTATAGGCAGGACTTTTGGAGACTTCTTACGCCCGCGCAGAGGAGCTGGCCTGGTACTACGCGAGCGTCGAGCGGGCGGTCGCCGAACAGCTCTCCAGCAGTTCGATCCCTCGCGCACTTCACCGCGCAGTCGAAGCGCCTGCCGCCGCGACCGGCGCGGAAAGAACAGACATCCCTACCGCCATGCCGGTCCGCCACTTAATCGAGCGAGGCTAACGGAATGGCACCGGGCACGGGATCACCTCTTGCGCGCTCCCCAGGCCTCCAACTGGACGAGCACCTCCTGCCACTCCCCTGCTCGCCTCGTCGTCCCTCCGAACCGACGGATGGCATCGGCCGCGTCGGATAACTGTTGCGCAAGCGCGGACTCACGGTCGTCGAGCAGGTCGGCGTACCGGCTGTCGAGCACGTGCGCCGAGTCCCGTGAGGCCAGCATGGCAATGCGGTCCAGGAAGATCTCGAGTTCCCGACCGGCGGCGGTAAGACAGGCGGAGCGCCCTTCGTCGGTCTCGTCCGCCGGCACCTGCGGCCCCATATGCAGCGTCGTGAACTCCGGCTTCCACAGCCGGGCGGTCAGTGGCTGCTCCTCCAAGGTCAGCAGCGTGCCCATTGTCCTGCGGCGGTTGTGGTCCTCGTTGAGCGAGGCGACCTCGTGGACCAGGCGGATGACATTGTCGTCTGTCATGGACGCGCCGACGACGAGCAGATGCTTGGTGAGCAACGTGGCTTGAAGCACGCTCGCCAGGGGTCGCTGGGTGGCGTCATAGCGGACGAAAGATCGCCGGTCGAGCACAATCGAGGTGGGGCGGGCTGCGTCACCGTGCAACTTCAGCAGCCAACCCTTGCCACGTCGCAGATCGTCCTCGGGGTCGCGGTCCGGCAGGACGACCGGGATATCGCGACCAGTGACGGCCTTGACCGCGCGCTCGTACAGGTCGTCGAAGTTTGTGGTGATGACCTGCTCGGCCCCTAACGCGGCGAGCAGGACGTGCCCGAGGGCGTACCGCTGCCCACGGTCGAGAACGCCGGCGACGTGGTCGCCCAGGGTCATGTGCCTGGTCCGTCGTCCGCCGCTTGATTCGCGCACATCGGCGCTGCGCCGGAGCACCTCGGCCGCGTCCAGAGGGCTCAGTCGGGCCAGCGCTTCCGCACCCCCGGGAACGCGCAGTCGTTCGGCGAGCCGCTTGAGCAGTTCCGCCCATGTAGGCAGCCCGGCAGCAACACCGGTTCCCGCCCCCATGAAGATCGCCAACTGGCCGGCCCGCGCACGATCGGCCAACTTTCGGGCCGCGCGGTTCAACCCAGGGTCGTGCAGGCGGCCCATTCCGAGCGCCCGACGCTGGGACTGCAGCGCGGCGTAGTCCGCACGGCTGTGGGCGACAATCACCACGTCCAGCTCGTCCGGGGCGGCAGTCGCCTCTTCCAGCAGCGCACGCACCACCGCCCCGCGCTGCCGCCCGAACCCTCCCCCGCTGACTCCCATGACCGGGAGCGCGACGCGCCTCGGCCGTCCCGCCGGCGATGGAGCGGACTTGGCAACGGCCTGCAGCACCTGGCGGACCCCCTCGCGCAGCCAGGCCACGCCGTCGCCCGGTTTCGCTCCGACATGCAGCAGCCAGCGAGACCGACCGCCGTTCGCGGGCCCGTCGGGGTACAGATGCAGGTACCGGCGGTCGTCGGTGAGCCGCTCGGCGTTCTCCCGTTCGTCTCGGCCGCGGTCATCCGTCCATTCCAACGCCGGCCACCACTGCGGTCCGACACCCGCGGCCCCGCGGCGGTCGGTGGACACGACCACATCGTCACAGTGCAACGAGTCGAGGGTGCCGGGGACGACGAAGACGTGAGCAGCCACGGCGGGATTCTCGGTTGTGGAGCGCGCGAGCGGCTACTCGATGGCTACATCTGAACTCGACGGGCTCGCTTTCCCCACGCTGCTGCAGTGGGAGTCCCAACATGACACGGCCCGAGACTGGAGTCGCCCGTGCATCAAAACCACCGTGAACCCGATGGCTCGGTGCACCTGTTCCTACGCGAGACGGAAGCCGCGACGGCAACCTCGGTGCACCGACGCTCTTCCTGCGGACGTGTGCCACGCCG
Organism: Blastococcus sp. SYSU DS0617; assembly: GCF_054051075.1. Lineage (NCBI taxonomy): Bacteria > Bacillati > Actinomycetota > Actinomycetes > Geodermatophilales > Geodermatophilaceae > Blastococcus > Blastococcus sp. SYSU DS0617. Next base: position 34,977 of record NZ_JBJHAO010000011.1, on the reverse strand, counting down.
CACGCGGTGGCGCGATAAGCCCAGGACTCCGTCGCCCTTGATCCATCAGCGCCGTGGTGGTGCCTGTTGGATGCCCGGTCAGGCGGTCACAAACTCCTTGGACGTCCGTGCACGCATGGCGCGCCCGACCCCCTCGACTATGAGAAGAGCAGCCACCGTCAGGTAAACCGCCTTCACGAGAAATTGGCCCCCGCCGCTAGCGACGGTGAGAGGGAAGCCCGCCATTGGCAGGAAGACACAGGTGTCGACGAGGGCGCCGACTGCGTTTGACGCCAACAGAGCCCGACGCCAACCCGCCGCCCGAAGTCGCCGCCACACCAGGAGGTCCGCCAACTCACCCAGCCCGAACGCCACGGCCGAGGCGAGGGCCACCGTCGGCGAGGCGAGCACCGCCGAGAGAACGATGCCAGCGGCAATGGCCCCGAGCACCCAGCGGAGACCGCCGACGCGGTCTAGGCCGTCGCGCAGGCCTAAAGCGAGCCCAGCCGCGTAGGTTCCGGCGGGGACCAGCAGCCCGAAACCGGCCGTGACCAGCCCGAACCTCGCGACCAACCAGTTGGCTACGACGACTGTGCTCAGCAGAGCCACAGCGAGGACTGGGGCAAGGATGCGGCGGTTCATGGGGAGCTTTTCGATTGTGCTGTCGGAGTAAAGGCTCGCGGACGCGTACGACAAGTCGCAGCGGCGTCAGGCGACAAAAGCTGTCAGTCGGCGTCGCGGTAGACGACGCCAGAGGTCGGCGTCTCGCTTACGGTCACGCTGTACAACTCAGGCAGAGTCGGACGCAGCCGCTGCCACAGCCAGCGCGCGAGCAGTTCGCTGGTCGGGTTGTCGAGTCCCGGAACGTCGTTGAGAACTTTGTGGTCCAGTTCCTGCTCGAGCGGCCGGAATGCCTCCTTTAGGTCACCGAAGTCCCGAACCCAACCGGTGACCGCGTCGACCTCACCGCGTAGACGCACCTCGACGCTGTACGTGTGCCCGTGCATCCCGCCGCACTTGTGGCCGGCCGGCACCTTCGGGAGGTAGTGCGCGGCGTCGAAGGAAAAGGTTCGCCAGATCTCGGTCATGGAATCCTCAGGTATTTGTGGGTCTGCAGGCTCAGCGACCATTGCGGATGCTTGAGACAAAACTCGACGGCCTGAGCGGTGTGCTCTTCACCGCAGGCGTCGTCCAGGGGTTGGATGCGGAAGGAGTCGAACTCCAGACCGGCAAACCTCTCCGGGGGCGCACCAGGCTGCGGATAGACGAGCTTCAGTTCGTCACCCTTGGTCAAGACGAGCGGCGCGCCGGCCTTCGGACTCACACAGATCCAGTCCAGCCCGGCCGGGGCCGGCTGGGTTCCATTTGTTTCGACGGCCACCTCGAACCCTCGACCGTGCAAGGCATCGATCGCCGGTTCGTCGAGTTGAAGCAGTGGTTCTCCGCCCGTGCAGACCACGTACGGGCGGCCGCCACCAGGCCAATGGGACGCGACCGCGTCGGCAAGAGCGTCGGCTCCCCGGTACTTGCCACCACCCACGCCATCTACGCCGACGAAGTCCGTGTCGCAGAACTGGCAGACGGCGCGCTGGCGATCCTTCTCCAGCCCGGTCCAAAGATTGCACCGCGAGAAACGGCAGAAGACCGCGGGCCTGCCGGCGTGGGCGCCCTCACCCTGGAGCGTGTAGAAGATCTCTTTGACGAAGTACGTCCTCATCGGGAGCGATAGGGCGCGGGATCTGTCAGGCCCGCCTCGGCGAAGCCCTTGAGACGCAGAGAGCAGGAGTCACACTCGCCGCAGGACCCGTGGCCATCGGCGCGATAGCAACTGACCGTCCTTGAGTAGTCCACCCCCAGTCGTGTCCCCTCGCGGACGATGTCCGCCTTTGTCATCTGCATGAGCGGCGCGTGCACCGTGACCCCCTGGCGTCCCTCGACGGCTGCGGCGGTCGCCAGGTTCGCCAGGCGCTCGAACGCCTCGATGAACTCGGGCCGACAGTCCGGGTAGCCGCTGTAGTCGAGCGCGTTGACACCGATGAAGATGTCTTCGGCATAGATCACCTCGGCGAACGCCAAGGCGCAGGCGAGGAACACGGTGTTGCGGGCCGGGACGTATGTCGAGGGGATGCCCTCGCCGATGTCGTCGTGGCTCCGTCCGACCGGAACGTCCATCGCGTCGTCGGTCAGCGAACTTCCGCCGAAGACGTCGAGGCCGACATGGAGCACCTCGTGCCGCTTGACACCCATCGCAGTCGCAACCGCCCGGGCCGAAGCCAGTTCGACCTCGTGCCGCTGCCCGTAGTCGAAGCTCAGCGCGGAAGGCTCGAAGCCTCGGTCCTGCGCCATCGCGAGAACTGTCGTCGAGTCAAGTCCTCCGCTGAGCAGGACCACCGCCGGCTTGCCCATGCACACCTCCTTGGTCGATCAGACCCTAGGCCAACAGCATGCCAAGGTCTGCAGTTGACACGCCAGCTGGGGACGGGCCATCCGCGATAACTGCAACTCCGGTAGGTTGACCTCCGTGCGACAACTGCAGCCTCATCGCGGCGGGAAGCGACTGGCAGTTGTGGTCTCGTGCACGGCAACGAAGCGGCGACCGGCCACCAGGGACGCCATGGTGCGCCACCTGTCGCCTGGGCCTCTCAGGGTGCAGGAGTGGGCGAGCAAGCTCAACCGCCTGCCGGAAGAGCAGCGCCTCCCCTTGCGGACGTTGTACGGGGGGCCAATGTGGCAGTCCGCCCTGGAACTCGAGTCGCGAGCGGGCAATCTCGGCTACGCCGTCGATCTCTGGGTCGCCTCGGCGGGCCTTGGTTTGACACCGGCCGACCACCTAGCCCCCGCCTACGAGGCCAGCTTCTCCGCCGGTCCCGACCAGGTGGCCGAGGATCGGCTCGGACGGCGGTCGTGGTGGAACGACTTGCGTGCGACCGACTTCCTCGACCGACCGACGGTCGATCTTCGCGCCATCCGAGAGCAAGCGGACCAGGTCCTGCTCGCCCTGTCCCCGAACTACTTGGATCCGCTGCGTGACCAACTCGTGCGCCTGGCCGACGACGAAAGAGTCGCGGTGGTGTCGAGCCATCGGCCGACGGAGACCTCCCCTGTGTCCAGTCGGGGTCTGCGTCAACGACTGGGTGGTACTCAGGTGACTTTGAACGCGCGCGCCGCCGCCAAGTACCTGGAGTTGACGGACGGCGCACCCATCGGTAGCGCTAGCGCTCACGAGCGGTGGACGCACTGGTCGGAAGGCAACCGACTGTCCGAGCCGGCTGCCCGACCGGCGTTGACCGACGACGAGGTGCGGACCTTCATCCGCCAGAGCCTGGCCATCCGCAAGTCATCCCGGACGCCTTTGCTGACCGAACTGCGGCGGTCCGGATCGGCGTGCGAGCAGTCCCGCTTCGCACGCCTTTATCGAGAAGTCCAGGAGGAGCAGTGACGGCTCCCGAGAACGTGCTCCAGCGGCGCGCCCTCTCCGTGCAGCAGCCTTCAGGTACGCCGGTGTACCTGTTCACGGTGACCGCGGCGGAGTTGCTCGAGGTCGCGGACATCAGCCGCATTTCGCGCGACGAGGAAGGTCAGTTGATCGGCTATCAGCGCCCCGAGGTCCGTCGCCACGTCAACCAGATCGTTGACTACCTCGACGGCGATTCGGTGCTGTTCCCGCACGCCGTGATCCTCGCGCTCCCTTCGACCGTCAAGTTCCGGCAGAGTCGCGGGCCAGGGACGCACGACGGTCTGGCAGCTGCCGGGACTCTCGAGATCCCTCTGCCGAAGCCTGGGGAACCACGCCCTGGTTGGCTCGTCGATGGGCAGCAGCGCGCGCTCGCACTTGCTCGAACCAAGCGGCAGGACCTCCCGGTTCCTGTAACCGCGTTCATCGCCGATGACATCGAGGTGCAGAGAGACCAGTTCCTGCGCGTCAACAACGTGCAGCCACTCCCCCGCGGCCTCGTTACCGAACTGCTGCCGGAGGTGTGGACCTCGCTGTCTCCCAAGATGAGCGCGAAGCGCATCCCGAGTGCGTTGGTCGACCTGCTGAATCGGCAACCGGCTTCGCCGTTCCACGGTTTGATCAAGCGCGCCTCCACCCCGGAGAGCGAGCGACCTCTGGCGGTCGTCACCGACACCGTCCTCGTCAGCGCCATCGAGGAGAGCCTCAACTCGTCGGCGGGCGCCCTCTACCCGTACCGCAACATGGCAACGGCCCAGACCGACGTCGACGGCATCTATCGCCTCTTGCTCTGCTACTGGCGAGCAGTTCGCTCGGTGTTCCCAGACGCCTGGGGGCTGCCACCGACCGAGTCACGCTTGATGCACGGCGCAGGCCTTCGGGCGATGGCGCGCCTGATGGATCGAGTCATGCTCACGGTGGACCCCGACCAGAAGGACGCCGAGGATCGCGTCCGGCGTGAACTCGCCAAGATCGCCCCGTTCTGTCGGTGGACCGAAGGAGAGTGGGACGAGTTGGGTGTCGCATGGGACGCCCTGCAGAACGTGCAGAAGGACATCCGCATGCTGAGCAACTACCTGGTACGCCTCTACATCCAGCAGTCCCAACGGACGGCATCCGCGTGAGGTTTTACTTCCCCGACAGCCAGGACCAGGTCAGCCCCTCCTACGACTTCGTGACCGAGGAGTACTCGCCGTACCGAGTTAGGCAGCGCGACGATCGATATGCCCATGAAGTGCTGGACCCAACACCGTACGACGGAATCCTGGTCAGCAAGGCCATGGTGGACGGAAGCACTCGCGGGGCGGGCAAGTATTCGGAACCGCAGCGCTCGCGCCTCTACCGCTACGGAGCAGACGAGTTCTTCCGCCTACCGGAAGGGACACACACCCTCGGAGATTGCGGCGCGTTCAATTACGTCAACGAACCGGTGCCGCCGTACAGCGTCGCCGAGGTTGCAGACTTTTACCAGAGGGTCGGCTTCCAGGCGGGAGTCTCCGTTGACCACGTGGTGTTGGCCTACGACAAGCGCCTGGACCTGAGCAACGGACACGAGGACTGGCGTGAGCGCCGCCTCATCTCACTGCGCTACGCCGAGGATTTCCTGGACGAGTGCCGTCAGCGCGGAAATCCGTTCGAGCCGGTGGGGGCGGCCCAGGGTTGGGACCCGACCAGTTACGCCGACAGCGTCGATCAACTGCAGTCGATGGGCTACACCCGCATCGCCCTCGGCGGCATGGTCCCCCTCAAGACACCCGACATCCTGGCGTCCCTAGAAGCCGTCGCCGAGGTTCGCAAGCCCAACGTCGAACTGCATCTGCTCGGCATCAGTCGCCTGGACGCGATGCCTCGCTTTGCGGATTACGGAGTCACGAGCTTCGACAGCACCGCACCGTTCCGCCAAGCGTTCATGGATGACCGCGACAACTACCAGGTCCCGAACGGCGAACACTACGTCGCCATCAGGGTCCCCCAGGTCGACGCCAACCCATCCGTCAAGCGGCGCGTGTTGGCCGGCCAACTGGACCAGCGTGAGTGCCTCAAGGCCGAACGAGACTGCCTCGAAAGCCTCCGCGCCGCCGGTGAAGATCCTCGGCACAACGAGGAGGCCCTCGCAGCGCTCGCCGTGTACGAGGGACTGCTCGCGGTCAAGCGCAGCTATCTCGGCGATTACCGGCGCACGCTGCTGGACCGCCCCTGGGAGCACTGCGAGTGCAGCCTCTGCCGGAGGCACGGCATACAGATCACGATCTTCCGCGGCACCGAACGAAACAAGAGCCGCGGCTTCCACAACCTCGCCGTCCTGCGCGACCGAGTCCACGCCCTACCCCAGACGACGAAGGAAACCGACTGATGGCCGACCGCTACGAGCTGCGCCTGCCCTGCCTTCGGGTCATGCAGGGCCAACGCGAACTCTTCTCCTTCGCCGTCGACGGAAAGCAGTTGGGCAGGTTCGCCGCCGTGGCCCGGGTCGGAAGGGACGAAGACGCCGGCCTGCAGGGGTACCAGCGACCCGAGGTTCTCAAGCACATCCGGGGCATCCAGCGCTACCTGGAGAAGCCTGGGGCTCTACTGCCCAATGCCATCGTCGTAGCCTTCGACGACCGCGTGCACTTCGAGCCCATCACGTCCGATGCGTCGGAGGTCGGCTATGCCACCGCAGGCACGTTGGTGGTGCCCATCGACGAGGCGCAGGCAGACGGCGACAAGCCGGGTTGGATTGTGGACGGGCAGCAGCGCACCGCCGCGATTCGGGAGGCCAGGGTCGACGAGTTCCCGGTGTGCGTCGTGTCGTTCATCGCCAGCGAGGAGGAGCAGCGAGCTCAGTTCATCCTCGTGAACAACACCCGCCCACTTCCCAAGGGCCTAATCCACGAACTCCTCCCGGCCACGCAGGACGAACTGCCGCTTCCGCTGATGCGTCGGCGACTCGCGGCAGAGGTCCTGTATCGGCTGAATGTCGACCCGGACTCGCCCTTCGCCGGACTAATCGCGACTCCGACTCAACCGGACGGCGTCATCAAGGACAACGCCGTTCTGAGGATGGTGGAGAACAGCATCTACAACGGTGCCCTCTACGCGTACCGACATGCCGATACCGGGGACGGCGACGTCGCCAAGATGCTCACGCACCTCATCACCTTCTGGGCAACGGTCAAGGCAACTTTTCCGACGGCCTGGGGTTTGCCGCCTCGACGCTCGCGCCTCTCCCACGGAGCCGGAATCGCAGCGCTCGGTTACCTCATGGATCACCTGACGGAGGGTGTGCCACTCGGAGACCTCGGGAAGGCGTGCGCACGCATCAGCAAACTGAGCGACGCTCCGTGGTCATCGGGCGAGTGGGACTTCCCCACCGGTGTCCGTCGATGGAACCAGATCCAGAACACTCCGAATGACATCCGCCTGCTAACGAGCCATCTGATCAACAGAGTGGACGCAGCGGTCTAAACGTCGGTAGTCCTTTCGCGGCGCCTGTCCGTTCACCCGACGCCGATCCCTGGATCGGCTACGACGCCGCCACGCGCTCCTCGATCACCCCACCACGCCCTCCGTCACCCTCAGGAGCGACGCGTGCGCGGGGCGTCCCCGTGCTGTGCGAGTCGCAGGCTAGGTTTCGGACGTCACAACGTCGGAACTGGAGGCGGCCTTGCCAGCGAGGGCAGGACTCAGCGTAGGGACAATGGTCGTCCATCCAGGGGTTGCAAGTGCGGCGCGCGGGGGCGGAATCTACGGGTGCGGAAGTCGACTCGGCCAGCATGAGTCAACAGCGCATCCCATAGCGGGCCGGCATTCGGCCGACCCGACGAACATCCGACGATTCATTGTCGGGACTGCAGGATGGAAATGCGCGGTCTCGCCGGACAGGACGAACGGATGATTGCAGAGGTTCGCTGCCCGTTATGCGGAACGCATATGACATTGCGCAGCGCTCGGCGTGGCCCAAACGCCGGGTCCGAGTTTTGGGGGTGCGTGAGGTTCCCCGCCTGCAAGGGATCTCGAAGCCTTGATGGGTCGGTTCCTCAGCCCCCTGCAAAGAGGGCGCCCAAGACGTCCACTCGAACGAGTGCAGCCGAGACGGCGACTAAAGCTGCCCGCGCCAGCGGTCGTGCCGGAAAGAGCCCTATTCGGCGGGGCGATCTGTTGGCCTCGTCGGTCAACCACTTCGGCCCGGGGAAGGCGATTTCCGCGGATGGTGACAACTTGGTTCTTGAGTACTTTGACACTCCCGAGCAGAGGACTGAGGACCGCGTCCGGATGTCCGTTCCCCGTACGGGTCTGCGGCGCGTCGAACTGAAGCCTGAAACACGAGTGTTCTGGCAAACCGGTGACCGTTGGCGATCTGGTCGCGTGATCGAGATGACCCAGCACAGGGATATATCGGTGCGGGAGACCGGAGGCGACTGGGAGGGCTTCGTCCCCGAAGACCGGTTGTTCGTGCGCTGGCACCGGCCGTTGCTGGACCCTGTCGGTTTCGGGGCCGGCGGTCTGCTTGAGTCGCCCCTTCTCGCAGACATGCGGAGGCCGTTCCTCCAGGCGATACTTCGCCAACGCGCTGCCGCCCGCGGAATGCGAGGCGCGTTATCGAGTGCGATCGAACTCCACGATCATCAACTTGAGACTGCGTGGCGCATCTTGCAGGACCCTGTGCAGCGCTATCTTCTCGCGGACGAGGTGGGCCTTGGCAAGACGATCGAGGCCGGTATCGTGTTGCGCCAACTACTTCTCGACAACCCGGAACTTTCGGTTCAACTTGTTCTACCGCCGTTCCTCATCGGCCAGTGGAGACACGAACTCGAAGACAAGTTCTTCCTCAAGGACTTCCCTGATGCTGACGTTCGATTTGCCCGTAACGATGAGCCGGAGTCGTGGAGTGCAGCCGACCTTCTGATCATCGACGAGGCCCACAACCTCGCGGGCCTTGCCAACAGCGACCGACCGGACCTCGCGGCGCGTTTCGTGGGCCTGGCGCAGATCGCGAGCAAGACGCCGAAGGTGCTCTTGCTGTCTGCAACGCCAGCACTCAACAACGAACCGGTGTTCCTCGAGATGCTGAGACTGCTCGACCCTGCCATCTACGCCGACGTATCCGTAAAACAACTGCGTGGACGTCTCGCGGCGCGGGCCGGGCTCGGCCGAATCTTTCTTGGTCTCCAGCCTGGTCTCCCCGCCGTTCTCCTTCGCAAAAGGCTGGCCGAACTCGGCGAGGAACTGCCCGGCGACGCCGATGTCGAGCTTCTTCTCAGCGCGGCTTCAAGCGCCTTGGACTCCGGGGATCGTGAAGCGCTCAAGACGAGGATCGACGGTCTCAGAATGCATGTTGCCGAGGTGTATCGCGTCCATCGACGCATGTTGCGCACCCGTCGCACCTCTGCGCTCGAGGCGACCTATCAGGTCACGGGGCGACGAGCGGCGGAGCCGCTCGTCATCCAGTCGGACCTCCTCACGGAAACAACGAGGCTCTTAGAGGCCTGGCGTCAGGAGGCACTTGCAGCGCACGAGGATGACCCGTCGACCTTGGACGACGTCGCCTGGGCATTTGCGAAGGCCGTAAACCTTGCTTTCGACCCCGAGGCCCTTGGGCAATGGGCACAGTGCCGGACGGCAGCGACACTGGGCGAGCAAACTGCACTCGACCGCATGGTGCAAGACCTGGCGTTCCGGGACCGTCGAGATGGAGTCGCACGCCCGATCGCGGACGCACTGACCTATCATTTCAAGGCCAAGGACAAGGTGGTCGTCTTCTGCGCGACCCCGGACCTTGTTACTGACCTCGCCGACGAACTCGGAAACCTCCTGGGGAGTTCGTCGGTGGTCGTGCATCGGACGTCGGATCTACCCGGGCAGATCGAGTCGGCGATTCGGAAGTTCGAAGGCGCACGGGGAACTGCCATCCTGGTCGCAGATTCGTCGGCCGAGGAAGGCCGCAATTTCCAGTTCGCAGATCTCCTTGTCCACGTGGGACTACCGGCCGACGCGAACCGGTTGGAGCAGCGAATCGGGCGTTGCGATCGCTGGCAGATCCATGACGCTTCGGGCCAGTGGCGCTCGCTGTTAGTTACTGAACCGGACTCGGAGGGCTCCTTCACCGGCGCTTGGACGCGCATCCTCGAGGAGGGCTTCGGCGTTTTCACCTCCTCTATTGCGAGTTTGCAGTTCGCCGTCGAGGCGGCAACTCACCGCGCCTGGCAGAGGCTCGTCCGCGATGGCGTCATGGCATGCGACTCCATCATCACCGAAGTCCGAGCCTCGCTAGAGGCCGAACTGGACCGTGTCCGGGAACAGGATGCTCTCGATAGCATCGAGTCCGGAGGGCAGCGCGGAGCGATCTACCGCCAACTACAAAGCTTCGAGTCTGGGGAAGCCGGGTTCGGCGACCTGACTCACGCGTTGCTCGCCGCAAACTCCGCGCCCGGCAACCTTCGATTTCGAGTGATTTCGGACCCGAGATCCGGCGTCGGTGGCTATGACGCGCTGACGCGCCTTCCCGGTAAGCAACTCCAGATCCCACTCGTCTCTGTAGAGCGACTTGAGCGTGACTTCCTTCCCATCCGCGACCAACGCGGCACCTTCCTCCGCCGAATCGCTGTGCAGCAGCCAGACACCCATCTGTACCGCTATGGCGACACGTTCATTGACGCGGTGTCGGATTTCCTACGGCACGACGACCGCGGACGCGCGTTCGGGATGTGGCGATGGATACCCGACTGGGAGCGTGGCCTCATGATCGCCTATCGCTTCGACTACGCCGTTGAGGCACGGCCCACCAGTGGCGAACGCAGCACGGCCGCACGCGCCACACTGATGCACCGCGCCGACGGATTGTTCCCGCCTCTTATCGTCACGGTGTGGGTCGACCAGCACGGCCACCAGATCGCAGACGCTAAATTGCTCGAAACACTGGAGTCGCCGTACATCAAGCCGGGGAACGGGTCACCTGGAGGCGACTTTTCTCTAAGCCGCAAGCGCATCGGAGCGGCTTACAAGGTCACTCCCGCCGCCGAGTGGTCACAGAGGTGGCGCTCTGCGGAGGGTGTTGCAGCGAAGTCCGCCTTGAGCCTCCCGGAGGTCAAGAACGCTATCGCGACAGGTCTAGCAAATGCTCGAATCGACTCGGAAAGGCGTGTTCGGCAACTGAAACTCCGTGCTGTTCGCTCTTCGGTTGGCGAAGGCAGGGCCCTCGAGGAGGAGGCGGCATACGAGAAGGAGGCGGGGCAAACCCTTGCTGTGGCGATTGAGGCGCCCAGGCTTCGACTCGACGGGACGGGCGTCGTCGTGCTCTCGGGTGACGAACTGGAGTTGGACGACGGCGCATGACGATCCAGTTCGAGATCGCCCAAAGGGCAATCAACGGCGACCTCGCCGCGCGCGACAGACTCACCGGGCCACATCGTCGTCTCGTCGATGCCTGGTTGTCTGACCAGTCAGGCCCCGCGATTGCCGGCGACGTCGCAGCCCTCATTTCTCAGGTACTTAGGCATGAAAGGGATGTTGCGTCGGTCCCCGCGCCGCGAATCCGACTCGGTTTGGACGATCGCGGGATCGCCACGACTCTCCTCGCCCGGAGCAATCTCAACTGCACGCGTTTCGGCTTGACCGAGCACTCCGTCACGCTGGGGGAAAACTGGACTCCTGAGTGGCTCCACGGTGATCCGCGATGGATCGACGTCGCCTGCGCGAGTCCTGGACCATTCCTTGGCGGCACGTCCGAGGAGGTGACCACCTACGCACGTCCGGACATGCCGGTTGATATCGATCCCGCACTGAGTGCAGTGGCTTCCGGGCTAACCCAGTACCGGTCGAAGACACAAGCAAGCGCGGTCCGCACCGCAGCGCTCGCGGATCCGAAGTCAACGCTCCACGTCGTGTTGCCGACCGGAACTGGCAAGTCCCTCGTCGGCCTCGCACCGGGCCTACTTCGTGCCGGCGGGAACACCATCGTAGTGGTGCCGACAATCGCCTTGGCTCTCGACCAAGAACGCACACTCCATGAGCGATTCCCCACTGCTGGATTGCCCGCCGAACTTGCGTTTTACGGAGACCGCACGGACGGCGGCAAAGAACTGATCCTGCATCGCCTTCGGGCGGGGACCCAAAGGGTGTTGTTCACGTCACCCGAGGCGATGGTGAGCGGCCTCGCTGACGCTCTTCACGCGTTGGCGACCCGAGGGGGACTCACCAGCGTTGTGATCGATGAGGCACACCTTGTCCGGTCATGGGGGCTCGATTTCCGCCCCGAATTCCAGCTGGTCGGGGCGCTTGTCGGCGAACTTCGTGCCATCGCGTCCGCATCCGGACACCTCGAACCCCACGTCATCCTGCTCACTGCAACACTTGCCGAGGAGGGCCTCGAACTCAACGACGCACTCTTTCATGGAACGAGCGAGTCGCTGTTCGTTGGCTCGACGTTCCTTCGCACCGAACTCCGCTACCTCATGGGTGCGAGTCAAACCCCCGAAGAGCGACTCGATCGCCTCGTGGAGACGGTGCATCACCTGCCCAGGCCCGCCATCGTGTACGCCACCCGTAAGTCAGACGTCGAAGAGATCGCCAGACGACTTCGCGAGGCCGGGTTCTCCCGAACTGACGTGTTCCACGGCGACATCCAGGGCTCCGAGCGTCTCCGAGTCCTCCATCGTTGGTCGGGGTCGGATGGACCGACCGAATCAGACATCGTGGTGGGCACCAGTGCCTTCGGCTTGGGTGTTGATCAGAGCGACGTCCGCGCAGTTGTCCACGCGTGCGTGCCGGCATCACTCGATCGCTACTACCAAGAGGTCGGCCGCGCAGGGCGAGACGGCCATGCGGCCGTCGCAATCTGGCTGACGACTCCAGGCGATCTTTACGACGGGCGGAGAATCGAGGGGGCTACTCTCATCGGCGACGAGAAGGCCTGGCTCCGCTGGGAGTCCATGTACCGGCATTCGGTGAAGCACCAACCCGACGACGGGTCATTCGCACTGGATATAACGGTGGTGCCCCCCACCCTCACCTACTCCTCGGACAAGAACCGCCTCTGGAATCGCAACACGCTTACGCTGATGGAGCGCGCTGGACTCATAGCCGTTCAGCCCCCGCCCCCACCGCGCATTGAGCGTTCCCCGGGCGAGGAAGAGGCGGTGTTCGAGCGTCGCCGCTCGGAGGCGTGGGATTACTTCAACACGCACATCCAGGTTCGTGTCGCCGGCGACGTCAACCTCGACCGAGGCACGTTCGAAAGGCGGCTAGGTCAACTGCGCACGGACATCCGCGCCACCGAGCGCGCCTCACAGCAGCGGATCGACGCACTCCTAGCGCGCTCCGAGTGCTGGGCTGACTTAATCGCTGCCGAGTACAGCCTCGACGGTGCGGGACCCATGGACGCGACGCTCTCAGTCGCACCTGCCTGCTCAGGGTGCCCCGCGGAAGGGCACAGGCATCGTCCACGCTACGACGCGGCCAAGCCCGTCGTCGCGGAGGCTGCGATGCCGCGGCTATCAAGAGACGTCAGCCGCTCGCTCAACAGCCTCGCGGCCGGCGGCAACGTCGTGATCGTCGCCTACCCAGGTCGGCTGCGCCTAAAGTTGCAGAGCCTCGTTCAGCGATGCATCTCCCACGGAATCCGCGGGATTCTGGCGAGTCCAGCGTTCGCGGGCGCTCAGGCAGTCGCTACTGCTGCCCAGACATCACCCGAGGGGTTCGTGATGGTTGACACTGTCAACCCTCGTGTGCCGCAGATCGCGTTTCCCGTGCCGACGCTTATCGTGCTGGATCACGGGGACACGGCCCGTCTCTCCTGGGTCAACCCATCGACGGGGCCACTTCGTGTCGTCGTCGTTCCTGAGGACCTTGTCGACCCAGAGAAGCCCGGACAAAGGATCAAGGAATATCGCGCACCAAGTTGGGACCTCGACGACTTCCTAAGGAGGATCTGATCATGGCCGTCTTGAATCCGCCGCGAGTGATCCCGGGACTCGGCAGGTCGATCGTCAACTTCCTCATCGAGAATCGCAACTCATGGGATGAAGCCGGACTCGTGGATACGTTCAAGCCCGCCGGCGTCAACGAGGACGGCGGCGCCGCCGACGGTGTGAGGAACACCATCAGCGCTTTCCGGGCAATCGGCATTCTTGAGAGCGGTGCGGGGGGTAGCACGACGGTTGCCAGCAGTGTCACGACTTCCGGTCGGGCCTTCGACCGCTCCGGGTTTCGTCAACTGATGCTAAAGCATGTGTTCGATCTCGACCGGGACGGCGACCCTTGGTCGATCGCAGAGGGCGAAGCGAAGACGGGCGGCGCGCGCGATCTCTCCCGTGCGCTGTCATGGTTCTTGGCACAGGATGCGCTCGGAGAACCCCTCCGCTGGGCGGACAATGTTGAGCGATTGCAGGCGGATCAATTTGCCACTAATCAAAACGATCAGTGGGCCCTAATTAATGACACCCGGTGGAATCCCTTCGCGCGGTGGGCTCCCGCGTTGGGCCTTGCGGTCCCTTCGGTCGTACGCTCGAAGGCGGGCCTTGTTCCACTTCCCACACTCGCTATTACTGATGCGCTCGAGGAGTGGGCCGACGCTCGTATGCCCATTCGCCAGTTCCTCACTGTTTTGGCACGAAAGTTGCCGGTACTCCCTGGCGGAGTTATTCGGAACGGACTCGTTGCACGCCTCGGGGCAGACCCAGACCCTGGCATTCAGGCCCACGCAGTCGACTCCTCCGTCGCACAGGCACTGCGCATACTCGAGGCACGCGGGCGACTTGGCTTCGAAAGTCTCGCCGACGCCGACGGTGTCCCCCTGTCCACCTCCGACCAGGCGCGCACTACTCACGTCATTCTGAAGGGCGGCAAGAAGAGATGAGTTGGCGAGGTTCCATGCCGGCCGCCTGCTGGACGGCGGAGGAAACGACGAAGGTCATCCCAGTCGAGGCGGAGACCCCTACCGACGCCGTCTTCCTGGCCACCCACAGTTCCATACCGGTGTTCCAGCGCGACGTTGTCACCAACGCCAAGCGCATCACGAGGACTGACGAGAACGGACTGCTGGCAGCGGTCCTTGAGCAACCGCCGGATCAACCGGTCCTACCCATTCTCGGTCGCTCGGGTACCGGCAAGTCTCACCTCGTGCGGTGGTTGAGGGCACGCCTACCCGAGACGGACACGCGTCGTGTCATCTTTGTACCAAAACACCGGATGTCATTGCGCGGCATCCTCGACCTCATCCTCGATCGCGCCACAAGTGAACATGCAACGGAACTGCGTCAGAAGGTCGCTAAGGCAGTCGACGGTATCGCCGATGAGGAGGAAGCCAAACTTCGGCTGAGAAGCGAACTTGCGGTCCTTATCGAGACCCGAGGGATGCGGACCGACGTCTCGGCTGAAGAGCAGGAGTTGCGTGAGTGGCTCGCTTCGAGTGAAGGTCTCCCGGCACTGCTGAGCGACCCGGTCTTCCGCAACCGCATCTTCGACATCCAAAGTCCGATCAGTCGCCTAGCACGAGAGAAGCTCTCTGGTAAGGGCGCAGAGGACAAAGAAGAAGCCTTCGGCTTCACCGCCGACGACCTCGCGATGACTATCGACGACACAAGACGCGCAAGCGAGGCGGCAGCGAGCGTTGCTTCTGCCCTGAGTGACCCATCGTTGCGCGAACTGGCCGCGAAGATGCTCAATGAGCAACTAAACCCTGCAGTCAGTCAGGTGTTCGGACTGGGCGGTGACGACCTTAAAGATCTTCTCGTTGAAGTTCGTGTCGAACTCAGGAGGCTGAACCTTGAGCTACTCCTGCTTATCGAGGACTTCTCGATCTTTCAGGGAATCCAGGGCGGACTCCTCGACGCCATCACATTGATTCCCACTCAGGACAACGGCGTCTGCGCGATGCGCGTGGTGATGGCGGTGACCTCCGGCTACTTCATTAATCAAATGCCTGACACTGTTTACACAAGGGTCTACAAGGTTTTCGACCTGGACGACCCGAATCCTCGAGTATCGTTTGCCCCGGATGCTGTTGCCTCGCGCTACATGAATGCTATTCGCACGGGCAACCTAGCCCTCGAGGAAGCCCATCGCAATGGCCGCGAAACCCCGAACGCGTGCGAGCAGTGCCCCGTCAACGACGCATGCCATACCGCATTCGGCGCTGTCGACGGCTATGGCCTCTTTCCCTTCAATAGACATGCGCTCGATAAGGCCGTGCGGAGCAAACTCGTCGACGACCGACTGAGCGTTCGCGACTTCCTGACCCGCGTACTGCGCCCAGTGCTTTTCAATCAGCATGACGAAATTGACGAGGGCGCGTTCCCGAATACTAGTTTCGACAATGCGTTCCGTGCTGGTGCCATCGGGAACCTGGACAGTATCGAGGACGAACAGCGCCTTGCTACAGCCGGCGACCCTGGACTCTCGGAGCGCCGCGTTGTTCTCGTCCGCTATTGGGGCGCCGACGGTTCGGGTCCCCAGAATGTCCATTCGACGATCCACGATGCATTCGGGATCCCGCCGATCGAGGCACTCCCGTTCGAGGACGAAGCCCGGCGTCCGGCACCCGGCCTGCGACCCGACTCGGCACCTACTTCCTCGCCTCGCCCCAAGCCGCGATCCCCGGTCACGAAGGCTGAGGCGCCGGCGCTCGTCCAAGCGATTGACGGCTGGCGCGGAACTGGACTGCTCCGCCAGGGCCCACGCAATCAATTGCGCCAGATCGTCCACGGCGCCGTGCTGGCTCGACTCGCCCTGGAGGACGGACTCGGCGGTAGCTCGATGTGGACAAACTCGGGGAGACAGTGGGACAGAACGTTCGAGGCCCAGACCGCCATTGCGATAGGTGACCAAGCAGGTGCTGGCACGCTCATCACGATCGAAAGGGACAGCAAGGAAGACGTCCGGGCCCTTCGAGCGCTTGCCTGGGTGGACTCAGCGGGAACTTGGCGTGCAGTCGAGAACGGCGAGGTGCTCCAGCGCATCGCAGAGGAACGGGTCGGTGCTTGGGCGGCAAGGGTTAGCGAAGCGCTGGTGCCTGCTCGGGAAAAGCGCGACGATCCCGAACTCGTCGTGGCTGCCCACACGCTGCTCGCGATGAGCAAGGCCCTCGGGATTGCGGACGCATTCAAAGATGATGCTCTGAGCCGGACTCGAGCGCTGTTCGCTCCAGCGTCGGCCGACGTGAACGCGTCGCGCCCAAAGCTCCAGCAGTGGCAGCAGCGAATCTCGGCGGACACGCAACGGCTCACACGCACTCACCTGCAGCAACGGGTGCTTAGGCTCGCGTCCTTCACCCAAGGCACCACGGGAAGTCCGCTCGCGCTCGACCTGCCTCGCGTCACCAAGGCGCTCCGCGGGAGGGACGCCGGCAGTGACCTACCGGCCTCGACCGGTCTCCTGCTGGAGACGGCTACGACTGTCCAGGCCCGACTCGCAACTCTGTCCGATGCCAAGGATGAAGCAACCGCATTGATCCCCGATCTCAGTGACCTGGGTGGCGATCTTCCGGATGTCATCAAGAGACTCGAGGGGCTTGTCGCTGAGCGAGCCAACTCCGGGCAGTTGCCTGGCGCGATTGTCAAGGCTGACCTCACGGCGGCGGGTAGGGCGATCAAGCCGGGTGATCAAGGTCGCGTCGATGGCGTCCGAGCCAAGCTAGACACCTGGGATCAGTTGTCAGCGGACGACCGAGTCCGCTTACTCACGGATGATTGGGACGGCTCTGCTGCTCGCGTCCGACAGTGGCTTGCGCTCGCAACGCGCGCTGTGCAGGCGTTGGAGGCAAAATTCGGAGGCGGTGCCAATACGGCTGCCCAACTCGAGTACGACGAGGCCAGGGGTGCGCTCGTAACCACTCTGCGGAGCGTTGAAGGGTTCCTCTCCTCAACTGACGAATCGGAAGGCGCGGGATGACCTTCATTGATCGAATCAACCAACTGCAACTTCGCGCGATCGCGGCAGACGACGAGGACAAAATTCGGAGTCGGGCCGGCGAGTTCACGTCACTCCGAGATCGTATTCAGAGCGCGGCGTCGAACGCCCCCCGTGTCATAGTCGGCCGGGGTGAACTCCGATCGGCGGGCATCGAGCAGAGCGACTATGAACAGAACCGCACCTCCGCACTTGCAATAGTTGGAGACTTGGTCAATACGGTCGAAAACCTGGCCGTGGACGCGAAACTCGACGCGGTGAAAATGCAGACCAGCACTCTAGAGTCCTTCTTCAAGAACTCCGCGAAGTGGGTTGCCGATTCCTGGGCCGGCACCCTGCCCTCCGAGCAACCCTCCGTCGAGGAGGACCTCCTCGACGCACTTGACCAGGGCGGGGTGGATGTCGAAGCGATCCGCCTCGATATCGAACGTGCACAGGGGGCACTAGTCACACTCAGCAACAAAATGGTTCCCGAAAGAGGTGACTGGAACAGATTGCAGGAAGCGATCCGCGTCCTGAGTTCCAGTGGCGAACGCATCGGCAGACTGGTCGATCCTGCGATCGCCGACATCGTAATCCGGGCGCAAAGCGATGGCGTCCCGTATGAAGAGTTGAACGGTAACGTAGTCGCCGAGCTTCGCAGGCTCGGCATCCTGGAAAGGTTCCGGGTCGTACTGAAGTGAAGCAGTCAACGATCTCAAGCGCCCTCGACGCACTCGAATCGCTGGAGGACCCCCTGCTCTGTTGGGGCGTGGTGGACGGCGGTCTGACGGACGACGAACTCATCCAGGTGCTCGACAGAGTGATCCTTGACGCAGGCGAGTTCGATACGCCCGATGACCTGGCGGAGATCCTCCAGCAGCAGGGCCTCCTCGTCTACGACGACTCCGCCTCCCCTGGGCTTTGGCGGACGCGCAACGGCGAGACCCTGCGACTGCTAGCGCGGTTGCGACAGATTTTTCTCTCGCGGACTCCGACGGCAGCCTGGCGTCACGGCGCTCAACTCGTGGCGGACTTCCGATACGCAAGGCGGCCACGCGCATATCCCAAACGAGACCAGCAATGGGACACCGCTCTCACCGGCGATCTCGGCCAACCGACGTATAGAGAGGTACTCGGACTCTTAACGTCGATGCCACGCGAGCGGGGCGAGGGCAATTTTGACCTTGCCGGCTTCCAAATACGGGCAACCCGACGCATCCTGACTGCACTCAGCGCGCAGGCCACCTCGGCCACCGTCGTGGGCGCGGGCACAGGTAGTGGCAAGACCCTCGCGTTCTACCTGCCTGCTTTCGCGTACCTCACCGCGCTTGAGGACTCCAGCACGTGGACTCGTGCCGTCGCGGTGTACCCACGCAATGAACTACTCCGCGACCAGTTCTCCAACGCGTTCGCCAACGGCCGCAGACTTGACCACGTTGCTGTCAAGGCCAACTCCCGGCCACTCACGATGGGCGTCCTCAACGCCAACACCCCTACTACACCCGCATGGCTCAAGGGGCCGTACTCAACGTGGGCCAAGCAGGCGCAGGGCTATCGCTGCCCGATGCTGACCTGCCCGGGCGACGGAGCGACTGTGTGCCGGGGCACTCTCTACTGGCCTGAAGCAGACGCCGACCGCGGGACAGAACGGTTGGTCTGCGGGACATGCGGTCGACAGTTCGACTCATCCGTCATCGTGCTGACGCGTAAGCGGATGAGTGAGTCGCCGCCCGACCTGCTCTTCACCACAACCGAGATGCTCAACCGCAACCTCAGCAACCTAGAGATGCGGCATGTGCTCGGGGTCGGAGCCGCGAAGAAGCCGCGCCTGATGCTTCTCGACGAGATCCACACCTACGAAGGGGTCACTGGCGCGCAGGCCGCCATGACGATCCGCCGCTGGCACCACGGCGTTCAGGCACCCGTCTGCTTCGTCGGGCTGTCGGCAACACTGGCCAACGCCGTCCGTCACTTCGGTGATCTGACGGGCGTTGACGACGAACACGTGGCGAGCATCGAGCCGGCGCCCGACGAGCTGGAGTACGAGGGCGCCGAGTACATGATCGCGGTGCGAAGCGATCCCACAAGCGGTGCCAGCGTTCTTTCCACGACCATCCAGACGTCGATGCTGCTTCCGCGAACCCTCGACGCGCCCACTGCACGAACTTCTCAGGGATTGCTCGGCACCAAGGCCTTCGTTTTCACCGATGACCTAGACGTGACCAACCGACTCTTCTCCAATCTGCTCGATGCCGAAGGGCAGCGGTACTCCGGGCGGCAGGCCAGGCAAGTGAAGCCACCGCTTGCCTCCATGCGCCTACCCATCAACGGCGATGTCGCGGCACAGCGGCGGGCCGGCCAGAGTTGGGACCTTCCCCTCACCCTTGGCCATCAGTTCCAGACTGCTGGACTGAAGGTGAGCCGAACCACGTCGCAGGATGCTGGCGTCGATGTCGACTCTCAGTTGATCGTGGCAACCGCCTCGCTCGAAGTGGGCTTCGACGACCCCGACGTCGGCGCCGTACTGCAGCACAAGGCTCCACGCGGTGTTGCAGCCTTCCTTCAGCGCAAGGGTCGGGCGGGCCGCTCCCGTGGCATGCGCCCTTACACAACGGTCGTTCTCTCCGACTACGGGCGCGACAGGTCGACGTATGAAGCCTGGGATGCGCTCTTCGACCCAGTGCTGCCACAACTCGTCCTGCCAATCCGGAACCGCGCCGTACTTCGGATGCAGGCGGCGCTGGCGATGATGGACTGGCTGGCAGATCAGGTTCGCCCCCAGAAGCCGTATGCCAACGTCTGGCGCGACCTGTCTAGCATCGGAACCGGGAAGTTTCGCCAGAACCAACTGGAGGTTCAGCGCGCGACCGCGAACGTGCTCGACAAAGTGTTGCGCGACCCCTTGCTACAGCGCAGCCTTCGCCAGTGGATCGCAAGCGCACTCCTCCTGCCTATAAACGTGGTCGACGAGATCCTCTGGCACCCACCCCGCGCTGTCCTTCTCGCTGCCGCACCGACACTCGCACGCCGGCTTAAGGCCGAGTGGGCGGTTGCCACAACGGATGGGTTCATTCAGGGCAAGGACAAGTTGGGAGGGACTCCCCTTCCCGACTTCTTTCCACAGAACCTGTTCAGTGACCTTGCGCTCCCTGAGGGATACGTCCTCGTGCCGCCCCAGCGCCGCGACGCAACCGACCCTGAAGTGCACGCGATGGGTATGGCCCAGATGCTGCGCGAGTTCGCACCAGGCCGCGTCTCTCGACGCTTCGCCACCCGCGACCTCAGCCATCGCCACTGGATCCCGATTCCAACCCATCTCCGCCAAACCGCTATCGACATCGAAACGATCCTCCCTGCTTTTAGCCGGGACTCGGACGTTCTCGGCGAGATAGAGGGGTCCCCGTCGACGCTTAGTCTGATCAGACCCGACAGACTCGAAGTTGCCCTGGTCCCCGATGATGTCAGGGACTCGTCAAACGCGGTTCTGACTTGGTTGACGCAACTCACTGAGACCGGACCGGGCCTCGCGATACGAGTCCCAACGGGCGACCCGATCGGCCGCTTCATCGCAGAAGCGCAGTTCTTCTTGCATGCCCAGAACGCGCACGTCGAGGCGCGACGGGCAGCTCTCGAATCCGAAGCCGCCGTGATGATGGAGAACGGCGAGGAACGACGCGTACGGACGCGATTCACGCTCGACGGACAGCGCGTCGCTCTGGGAGCAACCTATGACGTGGATGCGATGTCTGTGCGCCTCGAACTCCCGGCCTTAATCGACGTTCCAGCCGACATCGCCCCCGGTCTCAAGAGCGCATGGTTCCGCCACCTCATCACCACCGATGCCAAACTCCTGGAGCAGGTCAACACCTTCCAACTGACGTGGCTCTTCGAAGCCCTTGAGGCCATGTTGCTCACGACGTCTGTAGAGAAGCAGTGCTCTCTCGAATCTGCGTACAGCGAAGTGCGTGCCAACTTCTCCGAGAACCTCCAAACGACCCTCGAAGTGATGTTCCGCAGCTCGGACATCGACCAGAACGGCCACGGGACGGTCAGCCGACTCGGCCGACGACTCACGCAGTTGCTCCACGAACCGGCGGTTGCAGCCCGCCTAGACGAGCTCGTTGGACAGGTCTGGGAGCCCGATCTCGAGCCCTTCCAGGCGTGGCTGCACCGGCGGGTGTCGTGCACATTCGGACAAGCCATGCTCTGGGCAGCGCGCGAGATGTGTCCCGAGCATGATCCCGAGGGCCTTCATGTCGATGTTGAGCCCGGCCTCGACGCGCAGGGCCACGCGCGCAGTGGCGAGGTGTGGCTGACCGAGACGTCCATCGGTGGCGGCGGCTTCATCGAAGCGTTGGCTACGCGAGTCCGCCCCGACCCGCGACGATTCTTGCGCCTCGTCGCTCGCGCGTTGGAGCCTGCCTCGAACGAACTCGTCGACGCGCACATGCAACGACTGGTCCGTCTGATCAACTCTTCATCAGACTGGGGATCGATCGTCGCGGACTACCGCTCTGCTCAGACTCAGGAGCAACGCGTCGCAACCCTTGGGCGCGTCGTCGCGATGATGAGGAAGGCCGGCGTGTACGGCGCCGAACAGTCCGTCGTGTCGTGCCTGGCAAACCGTCTCCTTCGGCCAGGATCGACCACAGCAACGGACCAGGCTCTTCAGACGATCGTGCACGAATGGCGCGCAGAGGAGGAGCGTGTCGGTTTCGAGATCCCGTCGCGCGCCTGGACATATCTCATGCGTCAGCGAACCGACCTGGACGCGGGGCTTCAGATTGGGGCTGCGGCGAGTGAACAGCATCGGATCGACGCGATGCAGAGCCTCCTCTGGCCCCGGGGTTGGACACTGCGGGCAACCGAACTGGAGTCCTACAACCCCTACGCGTCCGCCCTCCCGTCCGCACCTGACCTGCTCCGCTCGATGGTCCCAGCTCACGCCGGGGCGATTGACGTGGCGTCGCACGACGCAGACCGTCAGGTCCGCGATTTGCTCGCTCATCATGGATCGGCGCATCTGACAGCCCGACCGCAGCACTCGGCGCAACTTGCTGATCTTCTAGTCGGGCTCACAACGAGGGCGATCGATACAGACTTCCTGCAGGTCTACCCGCGAATCACTGAAATTCGGCATCTGCCTACCGGCACTGCAGTGGTATCTCTCGAACTTGCGGAGTTGGCACTATGAGTACACGGAGGATTGCAACACGCGGCGGCGGGCAGACGCGACTCGTCAACGATCTACTTCAGACGCTCCTAATTTCCGAGTTGCTCGACCCGTCGGGCGAACTGCTCGTACTGTCACCATGGATCTCCGACATCGTAGTTATCGACAACTCCGCGGGTCAGTTCAGGAGTGTCCTCCCTGGCATGCCTGCGCGCCCCATTCGTTTCACGGAAGTGCTTACTGGGCTCGCTCGACGCGGGACCAGGGTTCGGATCATCATCCGGGACGATGAGAAGAATGCGCCCGTTCGCTCCCGGATCAGCGAGTTGCCCTCATCAGACCCTCGCCCGGAGATCATCGTTCGCGACAACCTCCATGACAAGGGCCTCTTGAGCGACCGCTTTCACGTCCACGGTTCCATGAACTTCACGTACTTTGGCCAGGCGGTCAACGAGGAGGGCCTCACAGTGACCTCTGATCTTGACGCCATAGCCCGCGCACGCCTGGATTACCAGAGGAGATACCACGTCCCGTGAGTGGCCTTCTTGACAATTTCTTCGGGCCAGGAAATGACATCAAACCGGCCGATGTCGATCACACGATGCAAGCACTGCTTGACGGTTGGCAGGCAACCATCCGAGCAGGCGGTATCGGGTTCCTCCCGCGAGGCCGGCAACGAAGCACGTACTGGTACGCATTCGCCCCATCACTGCGACAGCGCCGGGAACTGCTTGGACTCCTCGACGCGTGGATCGGTCCGACCTACAGCGACCTCGCCCTGCGGCGAGGTGAACTCGACCCCGCCGACGGCTTTGATGCCACGCTAGCCAACGCTGAGGTGCCACCAATTCGGTTCGAGGTCCTGCCGCGAACACTGCCAGACTCGACAAAAGCCAAGATTGCGGTCCGAAACGCGCTGACGATGCTCACTCGTCTTGCCAACGGACGTCCGCCATCTCAGTTCGATGCACCCAGGACAACGGTCGAAATCCTCGACGACCTCGGCTATGCGATCGCCGCCCGGGACGGCGCACTCGCGGCCGCATGCATGGCTGAAATCGAACAGTCGGCTGACCTCGACGAAGCGAACCTGGCTTTCCTCCGCATCCGCGTCCATGGTGGCATGCGCGACTGGCATGCGATCTTCGCCGACCCGGCCCTGGAACACGTGCTCGCGATGCGACGCCCCTTGGGTGTCACCCGAGCTATCCAAGCAGCGCTGTACTTCGAGCGATTCGGCGGTCTCGATCAAGCAGGGGCGGAATCCAGCCTCCGTGCGTCCGCCGAAACACTCGAGCCCGCACTTCGGGACCTCTATACCGGCGCTCCGCCACAGTCCCGCGCAGAAGCAGTCGTCGAACTGGTCTGCCGTCTGCTCGCAACCGCGTCGACAGATGACCCAGCGGTCGACGATCTCATAGGTGTCGCGGCCACGATCCAGCCGGGGTTGGACGAGCACCTGCGCCGCATCGTCGAAGCATTTGCTCCGGAAGCACAGGCGTCCGAGTCCGCCGTCCGATTCCCGCCCAACCAATCCTCATCCGATCTGGCGGCACGGATCGTCGCTCTCATGCTCCAGGGCCAGTTCGCTGCCTGTATCGAACTGGGCATTGCAGGCGAGCCGTCCGTGGAGGCAGGTCGCGCACTCGTGCACGCAGCCCGGCAACTCTCGAGTGTCGAGTGGGCAGCCAAGGTCATCGCGTACCTCGACAGGAGTGGCCTGAGGGAGCAAGTTTCTGCCACGACGCCGGTGTTTCAGGCCGATGTTCAGTGGCTCGAGTCCATCACGCGCGATGCACCGGCACGTGGGTGGAGCGAGTGGTTCGAGATGCTCAACCGTTCCGACTCGGAGCCACCGCAACTCACAAGTAGCGCCATCCAGTCGTGGGAGCCTCTGTCGTCATCCCAATTTGTAACCCTGGTGTCGAATGCCTCCGAGAGCACTCTTGCCAGGCTCGGCGACAACGGCGGCCAGTTCCTTGCCGCGCACAGCGAACTCTTCGACTCGTCTGAGGCTTCGGTTGTTGCACTTCGACTCGTTGCCGCTATTGCGCTCGGCGGTAAGGCGTCAGCAGGCGTCCGAGTCCAGACACTCGCACTCGCGGAGTCCCTCGGCACTGCTGGCATCGGGCTCGACTCTTACGAGGAGTTCCTCGAATGGTCGGCTGAGATTCTGACTACCAACGTCGCGTCAACGACGGTCTCGTGGGCGTGCGACCTCTTAATCGCGCTTACGTCTATCCCCGCACCTGGCGCTACCGACGCAGCGCTCGCATTCTACTTCAGCGCGATCGAAGGTCTCCGCCCCTACCGAACAGCACTCGATGGCACCGACATCGAAACGCTTGATGTTGTTGCTGCCGAACTTGGGACGGAAGTTCCTCCGGGCTTCCGTCCGGACAAGACCGATGCCGTCGTCGACCCAGCCGCCGCGTACCAGTACCTCGACGGCAGAAGGGTTGTCCTACACTCCCTAACCGAGACGGCAATTGTGCGTGCGTCGCAGGTTTTGCGCCGGTTCGTGCCAAGCATCGACGTAAGGACCAACAGCGAACACGATGGCAGTCCTCAACTCGCCCAGTTAAGCAAAAGCGCCGATGTGTTTGTTGTGGTCACGGCGTCGGCGAAACATGCTGCGACCACCTTCATCGCCGATCACCGCGGAGCGCTTCCGACCGTCCTTGTAAACTCACGAGGGTCGTCCGCGATCCTTCGGGCACTCGCCGAATTCAACGGCTGAGTGGGGCAACTGCAGGTACGCGCAATCCCGAAGAATAGGGCGCCACCGAGTTTGTCCTGTACCTGGGCTGCGCAGACGGCGAGGCGGTAGGCCCGACTGTCCTAGCAGTGTTTGATGGCTGCGGATGGAAGGCCTGACGAGGGCGGGTCCTTAGTGCACCGATCGACGCATGACCACATCTGCGTCCAAGGTTGCGATTGACTCGTCGCGCTCCAGGCGTCAACTCTGCGCCGGTCTGGGGCGTTCAGCGCCACGCTCGCGACGCCGCCGTCCAATTCGCTACGCAGTTCGTCGGACTCGGCGACGGGCCCGCCTTCCTGCCGAGCGGACCCGCCCCGACGCCAGGCGCGGCGCCGCGTCCGTGGCCGGACAGTTGGGGCGCGGCAATCAGACGTCGCGGTGGGTCCAGCGACTGCGGCAGCGGTTCGATTCAGGTGCCGGTGCGCGCGATCGGGATGACCTGCCAACCAGGACCGGGGCGGAAGGTGCGGCTTGAGGCCGGCGGGGCTGCCGGAGCGGCGACCAGGCGGAGCGTCGCCCCACTCTCAGCCGACACCTCGCGGCGGCGCAGGTTGTCCCGGCACCAGCGTTCGCAGTCGGCCATCAGGTTGCCGGTGGTCATCGGGTGGGAGATCCCACTGGACGGCATGCCGGACAACGCTGCGCAACTCCTCAGCTCAGGACGACGGTTTCGGCGTCCCCACCGCATGCTGCTGCCGGGCGCCGTCCTCACCGGTCGAGAACGACCGAAGGACCTGCCAGAGCGCGCCGGAAGACGGGGAAGGACGCGGCACCAACCCTAGGTGACGCCCGTGTCCGAACCGCGCATCACGATGACCGGCGCGCCCAACTCCGGCCGTCACGGCATTGCGGCCGACGTCGATCACCGCCAAGGTGTGCCCCCAGTGGCGAGGCCACCGGGGCGCCGCCACGAGCGGAAGGTGCGGCGGCATGCACGCTCGATCCACCACCATCGAGGCCGACCCCGACAACCTCGACGCCGGCATCGCCTTCACGCGTGACGAGGTAATGCCGGCCATCCAGCAGACCGACGGCTGCATCGGCCTGTCGATGCTCACCGACCGCGAGAGCGGCCGCTGCATCGTCACGACGTCCTGGGCCGACGCCGACGCCATGCGCGCGGCCACCGAGGACGTCCACCCCATCCGGCTCATGCAGGCCCTCGGCGCCCAGGGCCTGGACATCCAGGAGTGGGAGATCGCCGTCCTGCACCGGGAACGACCGGCCGGGGACGGCGCCGGCGCCCAGGTCACCTGGGCCCGCATCCCACCGAACCACCTGAACGAGCTCCTCGATGCCTACCGGCACAACCTGATGCCGCGGCTGCAGGACCTGATGGGCTTCAACAGCCTGAGCATGCTGGTCGACCGGCGCACCGGTCGCACGGTCAGCGTCAACGCCTTCGACACCCGCGACGCCCTCGCGCTGGTCCGCAAGCAGGCCTGCGCGAGCAGTTCGCCCAGGCCATGGGAGCCCGCATCACCGACATCGCCGAGATGGACCTCGCCGTCGCCCATCTGCGGGTCCCGGAAACGGTCTGACGGACTCAGGAGGAGCGCCGTAGCGTCGGCGCATGGCGATCGACCCCCGCGGTGCGGACCTCAAGCGCTATCTCCACGAGGACCCGGGCGGTCCCGTGGTCATGCTCAACCTGCTCCGCTTCGCCGAGGGCGGCCGCGAGTCCTACGACCAGTACGCCAAGGCCCTCTCCGAGACCTTCCTTTCCCGCTACGGCGGCGAGGTTCCCTACGCCGGGGACGGCGGCACGCCGCTCGTCACCGAGCAGGGCCAGGACTGGGACGTCGTCCTGCTCGTCCGCTATCCCTCCCACGAGGCGTTCAGCCGCATGATCGCCGACCCCGAGTACCAGGAGGTCACCCACCTGCGGACCCAGGCGCTCACCAAGGCCGTGCTCCAACCGACCACCCCCTGGTAGCCATGCCGGTCGGGACGAGGGGACGCCGGCGCGAGGCCGCCTCGCCCGGACGGCGCGTCTCGCCGCACTTCCGGCCGCCTACGCCGGCCGCACGGCTCTCGGTCTCGGCAAGCGCCTCGGCGGCCGCCCGGCGGAACTCGTCGCCGAGCAGGTCCAGCGACGCACCGCCGAGCAGCTGTTCGCCACCCTCGGCCACCTCAAGGGCGGTGCCATGAAGATGGGCCAGGCGCTCTCCGCCATGGAGGCCGCCCTGCCCGAGCAGCTGGCCGGCTCCTACCGCGAGACGCTCGTCCGGCTGCAGTAGGCGGCGCCGCCCATGCCGGCCGCGCGCGTCCACGAGCAGCTCGAAGCGTCGTTCGGTCCGCAGTGGCGAGAACGCTTCCGCGACTTCGACGACCGGCCCGCCGCGGCCGCCAGCATCGGGCAGGTCCACCGCGCCACCTGGGCCGACGGCACGCCGGTGGCCGTCAAGGTCCAGTACCCGGGCGCCGCCGAGGCGCTGGTTGCCGACCTCGGCATGCTGCAGGGGCTCTCACCGATCATGAAGGCCGCGGTCCCCCACCTCGACGTCCGCGAGTTCTTCACCGAGCTGCGCGCACGGTTCGTCGAGGAGGTCGACTACGCCCGCGAAGCAGAGGCCCAGACCGTCTTCGCCGACGCCTACCGCGGCGACCCCGACGTGCTCGTGCCGGAAGTGCTGGCCGTCGAGGGCGAGGTGCTCGTGACCCGGTGGATCGACGGCACTCCCGTGTCCCGCGCCATCGCCCACGGCACCCAGGAGGACCGCGACCGCTGCGGCACGGCCCTCGTGCACCTGTTCACCTCTGGCCCGGCGCTTGCCCATCGCCTGCACGGCGACCCGCACCCCGGCAACTTCCGGCTGATGGACGACGGCCGGCTCGCCGTCCTCGACTTCGGGTCGAACCAGCCCATGCCGCGCGGCTGGCCGCCCCGGTTCGGCCCGCTGCTCGCCGCCGGGCGGGACGGCGACGCCGCGGAACTGCACCGCATCGCCGCCTCGGCCCACCTGCTGCGACCGGACGACGTGACGCCGGCCGCCCTGCTCACGCTGCTCGACCCGTACCTGCAGCCGCTGCGCAGCGGTACACGTTCACCCGCGGCTGGCTGCAGGAGCTGACCCGGCGAGCCTCCGACCCGCTCGCCGCCGCCCAGCGCACCCAGCGGAAGCTGTCGATCCCCCCGCACTACCTGCTGCTGCAGCGGGTGGCCGCCGGGCTGGTCGGCGTCCTCTGCTCGCTGAACGCCACCGTCGCGGTGGACGGCGAGCTGCGTCGATGGCTGCCCGGCTACTGAGCCGAGCGGCGCATCGACCACATCTGGGCGGGGCGCTCGGACTGCATAGCAACGTCCCAGGGGATTGCTCCGTTGACGACTTCCTTACGGAAGTTGCCGACCGCCACTCGCGCCAGCTCCGGGTCGGCAGCGACGCGCTGAGCCAGCTCGATCGCGCGGTCCTCGACCGCGGCGTCATCCAGCGCCTCCCAGGCCAGCCCGAGCTCGACGGCCTTGTCGCCGTTAATCTCCTCGCCGAACAGCGCCATCGCCGCCGCGGCTTCGCGGCCGATCAGCCGGGAGAGGATGACGAAGTGCCCGCCGCCCGGGTGCATCCCCCGCCGCAGGAAGCCGGCCAGCAGCCGCACGTCCTTGGCCACGATCCGCAGGTCGGCGGCCAGCAGCATGTTCATGCCGGCGCCCACCGCGGAACCGCGCACCGCCGCCACGGTGGGCACGCGCACCTGGCCCAGCCGGTAGAAGGAGTCGTAGATCTTCCCCATGCCCTCGTAGGCGTCGGCCGCGGCCGGGTCCTTGCCGGCGTTCGTCAGCGTCGCGACATCGCCGCCGGCGCAGAAGGACTTGCCGACGCCGCGGATGACCAGCGCACCGACTTCGGACTTGGTGTCCACCTCGTCGAACGTCGCGATCAGCTCGTCGGCCATCCCAGGGGTCAGCGCGTTGCGCCGGTCCGGAGCGTTCAGCGTCACGATCGCGACGCCGCCGTCCACCTCGAGCAGCACTTCACCGGATCCGGCCACGAGCCCACCTTCCAACCGAGCGGCCAAGCCCTGACGCCGGCCACCAACCTCTGTCACGCATCAGACCACGCGCCCCACAGGCCCGCGCGACGCGGTCAGCTCAGCGCCACCTCGCTCGCCGACTCCACCAGCCGGCACAGCGCGTTCACCTTCCGCAGCTGGTCCGGCGTCCGCACCGGCGCGTCCAGCAGCTCCGGGCTCAGCACCACGCACGCGAGCGCCTGCGCCCGCGACATCGCCACGTTGAGCCGGTGCAGGTCGTACAGGAACGACACACCGCGCGGCGCATCGTCAGCGCTGCTGCTCGTCATCGAGTACAGGACCACCGGCGCCTCCTGGCCCTGGAACTTGTCCACGGTCCCGACCCGAGCGCCGTCCGGCAGCGCCGCCTTGATTAGCGCCACCTGGGCGTTGTACGGCGCCATCACGAGCACGTCGGTCGGCCCGATGGGTGCCTCCTCCCCCTCGTGGTTCCGCCACGTCGAGCCCTGGACCGAGTGCCACAGCCGCGCCACGGCGTCGGCCTCCTGCTGGCTCTTGTCCGCGCAGGTCCGCTCGTGCGCCACTGGCAGCACCCGCATCCCACTTCCCGACAGCGGCCCCTCCCCCAGCACCGCCACCCGGTCCCGACCGTCGGCCGACCGCAGCCGGCCCTCGTAGGCCAGCTCCGACACGAACGCCGTCAGGCCCGGGTGCATCCGGTACGACCGGTCTAGGAAGACGCCGCGGTCGGCCGGGATGGTCGCCTGCCCGTCGAGCAGGTGCTCCAGCGCCGAGGCACCCGACGCCCCCGGGTGCACCGCCTGCGACGGCTGCGCGAGCTGCTGCGGGTCGCCCAGCAGCACCATCGACCGCGCACCCCGCGCCACCGCCACCGCATTGGCCAGCGAGAACTGCCCGGCCTCGTCGACCACCAGCACGTCCACGTCCACGGCCTCGGCGACGTCGGCCCGCGTCCAGAACCACGCCGTTCCACCCACCAGGTTCACATCGCCGTCCACCAGCGCCCGCGTGACGACGTCGTTGTCCGCAGACCACGCCACACCGGCCGCGCCGCAGTGCTGGTCCTCGGTGCACTTCTGGAGCGCCGGCCGCCCGACCGCCTTCAGCAGGTTGCCGATGACGGCGTGGGAGGTCGCCGTGACGCCGACCTTCTTGCCGGCGTCCAGCAGCGCCCGGATCAGCGCGGCCGCCGCCGTCGTCTTGCCGCTCCCGGGCGGGCCCTGGATGGCCAGCACCTCGCCGTCCAGCGCCAGCCCGAGCCGCACGATGGCGTCGGTCGTCGACTCGCCCTCGCGCAGCGGGGTTCCCGCGGGAACGCGCCGCTCGACCAGCGCCTGCCCCAGGCAGCCCCGGCCGGCCAGCACGTCGTCGCCGGTCGCCGCGATCGCCTCCCGGAGACCGCGAGTGTTCAACGGCCCGCCTGGTCCCAGCCCGCGCGGCTGCGGCGGCTCGGCCGACGTCGTCTTGAGGACAAGTCGACAAGTGGCGATGTCGAGGTCGAACACCGTTCCGGCCTTCTTCGCGGTGTCCACGTCCAGCGCCTCGTCGCCGACCGAGAGCTTGGTGTCCTGCACCGGGAACGCGTACTCGTACAGGTGGCTGCGCTTGTCCGGACCCACGTACCGCTCGAAGGACAGCCCGCCCAGCGCAGAGCCGTCGTCGATGAGCGCCTCTCGGTCCAGCGTCCGCAACCGGAAGACTTCCCACCAGGCCGGCTTGTCCTCGCGCCGGTGCCAGCCGACTAGGTCGCCCAGCAGCCCGTGCCCGGCGTCGTGCAAGCGGTCGGCGAGCTCCAGCTCGGCGGCCTGCGCGTCGGTGACCGCGGGGTCCGGCTCGGCGGTCACCCACGACGGCCGCGGCAGCACCCCGTGCATTGCCTCGAGCTCCGCGCGCTGGGCCTCCAGCCAGTCGTGCAGCTCCCGCGTGGAGTCGACGTCGTCCTTGTTGTACGACTCGATCGCGGCCAGCCGGGCGTCGTCGCCGTCGGCCAGCCAGGCCTCGTACTCCAGGACGCTGCCCAGCGCGCTGGCCACCTCTCCCCCGTGCTCCCGGCCGTACAACGCCTCGACCTTCTTGATCGAGTACGACTCCTTGCTGATCCGCATCGACTGCCGGACGACGGGATAGAGGTCGACGAACCGCTCCTCGCGCAGCAGCTGGTCGAGCTCCGCCTCGCGCACGCCGTAGCCGCCGGCCAGCTTCTTGAGCGCGGTGACCTCGTAGGGCGCGTAGTGGTAGACGTGCATGCCCGGGTCGCTCGCAGCCGCGGCCACCAGCCGGTCGATCAGCTCGGCGACCATCTGCTTCTCCGCCGGCCGGTCGTGCGCCCACAGCGCGGTGAACGCACCCGACCGGTCGCCGAGCCCGGCGAGGTACTCCAGCCCCGTGCCGTCCTCGAACCACGGGTCGCCCTCGAAGTCGAGGTACTGGTCGCCGGGGCTCGGCGGCGGCAGCCGCAGCAGCCCGAGCCC
The DNA here is from genome assembly GCF_054051075.1 of Blastococcus sp. SYSU DS0617. NCBI lineage: Bacteria > Bacillati > Actinomycetota > Actinomycetes > Geodermatophilales > Geodermatophilaceae > Blastococcus > Blastococcus sp. SYSU DS0617. The sequence goes on along the minus strand of NZ_JBJHAO010000011.1, from coordinate 3,280 downwards.
GTCGACCGGCGGGAGCAGCGTCCGCGACGGCTGCCCGGACTGCCTCTCCTTCAGCTGCTCGGCGGCCTGCTGCTGCAGTCGGGCCCGCGCGTCGACGCCGATGCCCGACTCCCGCAGCAGCTCCGGTGAGGCAGCCGCCAGTGCGGCCATCGTCGGGATGCCGACCGCCCGCAGCGCGTCGCGATGGTCGCCGCGCATGCCGGCGACCAGGCCGAGGTCGTCGGACTCCCGCAGCTCGGCGTTGCACCGCTCGGCCCAGCGGCACTGCTCGCAGTGGCTGATCGGCGAGGGCCCGGTCTGCGGCGGCGCGGCGACGAAGCCCTCCAGCCGGGCCCGCGCCCGCCGGGCGTACGCGGCGACGTCGACCAGCCGCCACGGCCGCGACTCGCCGTCGCCGGTGACCACGTGCACGAATGCCGGCTGCACCCCCTGCAGAAGCGTCAGCCGCTCGGCGTAGGTGGCCATCTGCAGCAGTGCCGCCACCTTGAGCTTCCGGGCGAGCTTGGTGTCGGCGATCTCGTACGACCAGTCGCCGAACACCGGGGACGGCGTCTCGACGCGCAGCAGGAAATCGGCCTGCCCGCCCCAGGCGCCGTCGAAGAACGTCCCCTGGTAGACGACGTCGACGCCGCTGCGCATCGCCTCGACCGTCTCGACCTCCGCCCGCCGTCGTCCCTCGAGCCCGGAGCCGCCCGCGATCTCGGTGACGGAAAGACCGGCGGCCACCAGCGACGCGAGGTACTTCCGCTCGTGCTCCAGGCCCCGATCGAAGACGAACTGCACCTCGGGCGCGGTCGCCTCGGCCGGCGCGGTCCACTCCCCCGCGGCAACGCCCAGGTCGAGGCGGGTCAGGTGCCGGCACTCCTGGTGGGCGGTGAGGTCGGTCGGGCTGAGCACCAGCCGCCCGTCGAGTCGCTGCATCGCCTGCATCCTCCGTCGTCCGTGGAGGCGCCCCGGCGGCCTCGACGCGGATCAGACCGGACGCTAGTGACATGTTCCGGATCCGGATCCCCCGGTCGGGTGACCGCGCGAAGTGTGGCGGCCTCGGTCACCGCCGCTCCGATTAGCGCACCTCGGTGCGCACCGGCTCGAGGAAGAGGAGCGCCTGCGTGCCGTTGTAGTCGCCGACGCGTGCAACGACGCGGAGGTTGTCTCCGATGCCGATGGTGTCCGGGATGTTCGGACCGGCGAGGTGCAGGTCGTTGGTGATGTTGACGTCCTGGAACTGGAAGTTGGGCCCTGGCGAAGTCGTCTCGCTGTAATCGCCGGTGCCGATCAGCAGGTCGTACCTCGTCGTGTAACCGCCATGGGTGTTCATGTAGGCGATGTTCCCGTCGAACTCGATGGTCCGGCCCCGGTACTCGGCCGCAAACTTCCCGACGGCGGCTGCGCCCGGATCCGTGAGCACCACCAGCGCTGCGAGATCAGCGTTGTTCTCCACCGTCAGAATCTCCTCGACGGCGGGTGACGTAGCGACGGGTGCCGCCGTGGTCGCTTCTGACATCTGAGCAGCGTCTTCCGACGGCTTCTCGCTCGGCGCGGCCTCAGCGACAGGGTCGGTCGCCACCGCGGCCGCTGCAGGAACGCCGCCCCCTGCCTGCATACCGGCAACGACACCGCCGGCGATCACGAGCACGACGAACGCACCCGTCCCCGCCAGGACGCCCCGCTGCACCTTCGGCTCCAGGCTGCGGAAGGCCGCCAAGGCGCGGGAGGCGAGCGTCGTCGGCTTCACGCGACGGAGGGTCAGCGCGGTCCGCAACAATCCCTGGTCCCGGCTGTCGACCTCCCAGCCGTCCCTCACCCACTTCGCGATGACCTTCGCCTCGGTGCCCCGGATCGCCTGCACGGACGTGTACTCGTACTGCGCGTCGTCAGCCACGGCGGGGACGGTATGCGCGCGTATCGGAACTACGTGGGTGCCGCTCGGCTGACTTCGCGCTTGTCTCATCCCTCGCGACACGGCAGTAGCAGCAGCCGCCAGCCCTCTCAGAAGTGTCAGGCAAGCCGCCTCTGGCCGCGCACCGTTCCCGGTAGAGTCCACAGCCGTTCCGAGACGTCTCGTGCATCTACCTGCTGTCGGCCTCGCCGGCGGATCAAGGCGGCACGCCTGATCCGCAGATGCACCGAGGTCATGTTCCGCACCGACAGCTCGCTCCTCCGGTACGCCGGACCCACGTACTTCCCCACCACCTTCCTGGCGCGCATGCCTTACGCGATGGTGACTGTTGGTGTCTTGACGCTCGTTGTCGTCGAACGAGGATCGGTCACGTTCGGCGGACTCAACTCTGCGGCAGCAGGCATCGGTACGGCGCTGGGTGGACCACTCATCGGCGCCGCGGCCGACCGCTTGGGACAGCGTCGGGTGCTCGTTCCCCTTGGGCTGATACACGCAGTCTTGTTGGGAGTCTTTCCCCTCGTCGTCATTAGTTCGGCCGCTGACGCCACCGTTCTCACCATGTCCGTATTTCTCGGGGCCTTGGCACCTCAGGTGGGGCCCATGTCCCGCACCCGGCTCGTCGCCCTCATCCGGCGGCACATCGACCGGGACCGCCAGGAGAAGACGCTCAGCGGCACCATGGCCTACGAGTCCGCCGCCGACGAGACCGTCTTCATCGTCGGCCCGTTCCTCGTCGGCCTCCTCGCCAGCGCCATCGCCCCGTGGGTGGCCATCGCCGGCGCCGCCGCCCTCACCTTCGTCTTCGTCACCGCCTTCGCCCTGCACCCCACCGGCCGGGTCCAGCCGCCCACCGACCAGCCACAAGCACCCCAGGCCCCGGTCCGCGAGCTCGTCCGCCTCCCGCTCGCCACCGTCGTCGTCGGCACGCTCGGCGTCGGCCTCTTCTTCGGTGCCACGCTGACGAGCCTCACCGGCTTCCTCGCCGCCGACGGCGACGGCGACCGCGCCGGCCTGCTCTACGGCGTCATGGGCATCGGCTCGGCCGTGCTCGCGCTCGGCTCGGCCGCCCTCCCGGTCCGGTTCACCCTCCGCGCCCGCTGGCTGATCTTCGGCACGGTGCTCCTCGCCGCCGCGATCGCCTTCGCGTCCGCGCGGTCGGTCACCGGCCTCGTCGTCGCCCTGGCGGTCCTCGGGCTCGGCATCGGCCCGACCCTGGTCACCCTCTACAGCCTCGCCGCGCAGCTCAGCCCGGCCGGCCGATCGGCGACCACCATGACGATGCTCGGCTCCGCCGTCGTCGTCGGCCAGGCGCTCGCCTCCGCAGGCACCGGGGTGGTCGTCGACCGGCTCGGCGTGGAGACCGGCCTCGTCCTCCCCCCC